>JAGFJK010000155.1 GCA_024102795.1 Pirellulaceae bacterium | reverse complement strand
TCCGCGAAAGTAGCGGGCATAGTCGCCTTTCGCTCCGCGAAAGTAGCGGCATAGTCGCCTTTCGCTCCGCGAAAGTAGCGGCATAGTCGCCTTTCGCTCCGCGAAAGTAGCGGGCATAGTCGCCTTTTCGCTCCGCGAAAGTAGCGGGCGTCTAGCAGCCGTTTCCAATGGATGCTCCGCAGCAGCTTCAACGCTACTTTCGCGGAGCGAAAGGCGACTATGGCGAAAGCGGCGCGCGGCGCGGGGATTGCCCCGGTGGAAAGTCCAGACGAGCGGCCCGCTACTTTCGCGGAGCGAAAGGCGACTATGGCGAAAGCGGCGCGCGGCGCGGGGATTGCCCCGGTGGAAAGTCCAGACGAGCGGTCCGCTACTTTCGCGGAGCGAAAGGCGACTATGACGGAGCGAAAGGGACGGGCTTCTAGTCCTGCGCGTCCTTGGGCGTGTACTCGAAGTCCTTCCACTTCATCGCTCGTCGGAACGGTTCGACGCGGAGCATGACTTCGCCGTTTTGAAACAGCCGCACGGTCCCGTTGGATTCGCTGACCACGACCGCGATCGACTTGGTCACTCGGCTGATCGCGGCCGCCGCCCAGTGGCGCGAGCCGAGCCCTTTGGAAAGCGTGATGTTGGCGTGCCCCGCATCGACCAGTTGGCAGGAGCGCTCGACGGTTCCATCGGGAGACACGATGAAGGCGCCATCCATCTGAGCGATCTCCTTGATCGCTTCGCGGACGCGGGCGTCGTGCAGGGAACGTTCCTTGCGGCTGTAGCCGCGGACCGGATCGAAGCCGGCCGGGTGGCAGTGCTTGAGGACGGCGCGGGTGTCTCCCACCACGAACATGGTCCCCACCGGCTTTCCCTCGCGCCCCTCGCGGCCGATCTCGACGGACAGGTCGACGACCGTTTTCAGCGTATCGAGCGGCACGCTGGTTTCCATCCGCTGCAGGTCGCGAGCGGTCAGGCGGCCCAGGTGTTCGTCCAGCCGGATGTAGCTGATCGAATCGATCTTGCTGGCCTCGAACGCGCTGTAGATGGCAATCACGTCGCCGCCCGGTTCCAGCAGATCATCCGCCACGCATTCCAGCAGGGCCTGCGTCAGCTTCTCGAACACGGGCGACTCTTCCATGTTGAGCACCACGGGGTGCAGCCCCTGCTCGGCGGCCCCTTCGGCCTCGGCCGCCGAATCCACGGCGATCAGGATCTTGGTGTCGCCTGCCGCTTCGCGGAGCTTGCTCCAGTCGGTGGGTCCGTCCAGCAGGACCAGCAGTGCCGAGGCATCGGCCTCGTTGCGCAGGCGGACGGCCAGATCGTAGATGGTGGCAAACTGCTTGGTGAACTTCTGTGGTTTCATGCGCTCGGCGGGCAGGTGGTCGGTTAGCGGCGGGGGAACCTGCTGGCCGAGGCGATTTACCGCGCATCAAGAATGTCGTCTCGCACTCCTTGCGCAACACATTCGACAGGGAGTGGGCGGCTCCAGGCACCCCACCGCCCCAAGGTTCCTTCCCAGGGCGGTCCAGGTGATCAGCGGCGTGGGCATCGGCACGTAGGCATCCTAAAATGTTTCCCGCCGCGGGGCAACCGCACGCGAGGGTTTAACGGCCCAGATTGAACAGCCCGCGGGATCGGCGAACCTGAGTTTCCGCGCTGCGCTGGCCGGCTTCGTCCCGCACTCCGGGAGCCGGCTGGGTCGCGACGCCTTCCGCGGCCTCCAGCATCTCCGCCTCGATCTGCTCGGCGACTTGCGGCGGGCCGTCCAGCCAACCGCCAAACACCCGCTCGTCATACAGCACCAGGGCGTGCAACGCATGGCCTTTCGGCCCCACTTCCCAGGACCGGTGCTGCAGCATCAGCCGGGTCAGGTACTGGATTCCGCGGACCACGCGGGGATCGGTCAACTGGTCTTCGGGCAGCGAGTAGACCAGCCATTCCAGGATATGCCCGGTGGTTTGCACGCGGCGGGCCAGGTCGGGCGAGTTGGCACGACTGCGGAACCAGTCGGTGCTGAAGCTGCCGTCGGGGTTCTGCAACTTCAAGGTATAGTCGTGGTACGAATCGACGTACTTCCTGGCCCGCAGCCATTGGCCCTCGACCGGCTCGTCGCGCTGCTCGCGCTTCCGCACGGCGTAGCTGAAGCCCATCATGCGGTGCGTTCCTCCGCAGGCCGCCCCGATCACGGGTTGCCGCAGCTCCTCCTGAATCAAGCGCGGAATGTCCCACCGCTCGCCGCGATCGTTCACCCACTGCGCGTCGGATTCCAGGTAGTGCGACAGGCCGATCAGCTTGAACGTCAACTCGGAGTTCGGGCGGCAGGTCCGCTGCTCGAATTCCACCAGATCCGCCACGGTGAACCGGTGGCCGTCGACCCGCAATTCGAAGTCGATCGGCACCCGGCTTTGGGCCAGCATGGCCAGGAACTGGCCTTCGTGGCCCTGGACGCCGGGACCGTTCTGGGTGGACAGCCGGCCGTTGGGGGCCGAGAACAGGCGCTGCCCGCGGCAGGGCTGGTTCCAGCAGAGCCAGCCGATGGCGTTCACGTTACGGCCCCCGGCGCGGACCTGGGTATGGACGCCGTAGGCGATCAAGGCGTGCATGATGCCCCAGGGACTGCGCTCGTTCACGTCCTCCACCTCGTGGTAGTAGTGGTTCAGGCACGTGCGGATCTCGTTGCGCAGCGTCAGCATCTCCGGACCCCACTGCCGATCCGAGTCCAGTTGCAGGTCCGGCGCGGTGTCGGGCGCCAACTCGGCCGCCACGGGGGATTCGTCGTCGGCGACCGTTTCCGCCGCCAAATCGGCCTCGGACTCCGGCACGAACCGCAACGAGTTGCGGCGAGCGAGCGTGGTCTGGGCCTGCTCGCGGAGTTCGTTCGGTCGGGACGTCAAGACCTGCTCCGACGCTTCGCTCGCCGGACGCGGATCATCCAGCAGCAGTTCGAACAGGGCGTCCTCGTCGTCGCCGCCAGGCACATCCGCGGACTGTCGCTCAACTCGCCGTTCGTCCAGCGCGACCGCCAGGGAAACGTGCGTCGCGGTGGACGAAGCGCGGGCCAGGGCGGGGACGACCAGGGTGTCGCGTCGAACCGATTCGGAAGCCGGGAGCGAATCGGGATGAGCCGGTGCCAGTCGCGGAGCCCGCTCCACCGGTTTCAGGGCCTCCTGCCCTTGACGGTGGACGGCCATGGTCGCGGCCAGCAGCGTCCCAAACAGCAGACAGCAGGAAAGCGTTGTGCGAATCATGTGCGGAGCGATCCTTCGTGGGCAGTTTACCGCGCATCTTGCGGGCGGCGCGAACGGGCGTGGCCGCGTGCGACAGGCAGCAACCAGGAAGTTACTGTCGCCGGCTCGTGGAGGTGAAGCCGCGAGCGACGGGGCCGGTGTAGCAGAGTTATCGGACCGACCCGCGCAACGAATCCAAGCACCCTGATCGAGTGCCGGTGGCAACGGATACACCCGCCATAGGTTCAAACTGAACCGGATGGACCGATTATCGGACCAGCGAAACGCGTGACAAAGTCCCTTTCCTTACCCTCGGCTGACGAGGCAACCCAAGCGGCACGATCCGCGCAGGCCGCAGGGAAGAGCGAAGCGTGCGCGCTGCCGCCGGGTGCCGCTCGGCGGCCAACGGCGCTTAGCGGAACAGTCCGCCCCACCGCTCGGCCAGCGTGGGACGATCCGGTTGCGGGTCGCCGCCCCGCACGAATTCCCGCCAGGCAACCACATCGTTGCCGTAATCCCGGCCGCTCACCAGTCGCAACGACTCGACAGCCCGCAACTGCAGCGCCGGGTCCCCATCGTCCAGGGCCAGGCCCAACGCCTGGACGGCCGTCCGATCCTCAAACTGGCCCAGGGCCCGGGTCGCGGCCAGGCGGACGTCCAAGTCGGTATCGCCACCGACGGCTCCCGACAAGGCCTCGATCGCCATCGGACCACCCAGGTCGGCCCAACCGTGGCAGGCCGCAATCCGCACGCTGGCCTCGCCGTCGGCCAGCGCCGCCCGCAGCGTGGTGGGCGATGCCGCGGCCCGCAAGACGCCCGTCGTCCGGACGATCGCCGCTCGTAGTACCGGACTCGGTTCGTCGCGGAACAACTCGTCCAACTGCGCGGCGTGTTTCTCGCGATCCGCCTCGGACAACCGCCCGGCCGAACGCCGGATCCGCTCCAGGTCGGCCAACTGCTGGTGCAGCGTGGGCCCAAACCGCTCGTCCTCCGCCCACTGCCGGCGGATCCAGGGATTGATCACGGCCCACTCGTAATCCGCACACCCGCCGCCAGCCGCCAGCAATAAGGCTCCCAGCAGTAACACCGCGGATTTTCGGCCGTTCCAGCTCATGGCTACTTCTCGCATGCGCGCGGGATCCCTCCGCCTGAACGCTTCCAAGCGGCGGGGACTATAGCAGATGCCCCGTTGGCGAACCAGCCGAATCCGCGGGCCGTTTTGCAACGGAGCGGAACGGGGCTGAAACCCGTCCTGCTTCGCCTCCCGCGGGCCGATCGCCACGGTTCGGCCCGATGGAAACTCTCTCGCCGATAACTGACAACTGACCACTGACAACCGACCACCGACCCGCCCAGCACCAGCCAGGCCACACCAGGTGGCTGTCGCGGGCCGGGCGGTTCGCTATGATAAGAAGCCAGGTCGCCGATTGACGGCCGACGGTATTTTTTGACAAACTGCCGCCCCCTCACTTCTCAGAGACAGGAGCCGCTCGTGCCCGATCCCCATCGCCACTCCGAGAACCGGAATCTGGTCGAGAAGATCCTGAATTACATTCCAGGCTTCCACGGCTATTTGCAGAAGGACTACCGCCGGGAGAGCGACCATCTGGCTCGCACCTGGCTGGCCGATCGACTGCAGGCCGGCAAGCGTGGGCTGGACGATTTCCAGCGAGCGCAGGTGGACGCGGGGCAATTGGACCGGATGACCGAATGCGAACGGTTGCGTTCCCGGCTGGACGCGCAGATCAGCCAGATCCGGTACGCGGTCCGCGGCTACAGCGGATTCTTCGACTACGTCCGCGTCGACGAGAACCTGCTCGAACAGGTCTACCAGCTTGACATGGAACTGATGAAGGAGGTCGAAGAATTCGCCTCGGCGCTCGAACAACTGGGCCGGGACGCCACCGGCGCCGCCCAGGACGCGGTTTCCCGGCTGATTGGACAACTGGACAGCCTGCAGCAGCGTTTCGCTCGCCGCGGCGAACTGCTCAAAGGGCTGGGGCAATAATCGGTTCTGGCCGGCCCGAAGGTGTCTTGATTCCCTGGTCGCCCTCCGCCGGACGCCGGCCGCAAACTCTCCGCACAACCACTTGAAGGACTTGTCTCATGGCACGCTTGGAAGTCATCGACTTCTTCGACCCGACGAACCGGTCGCTCGTTCACCGCATTCCGCCGCAAGGATCGGCCGACATCAAGCTGGCGGCCCAACTGATCGTGCAGGAGAATCAGGAGGCCGTGTTCTATCGCGACGGCAAGGCGATGGACACCTTCGGCCCGGGCCGTTACACGCTGACCACGGCCAATGTGCCGCTGATTACCCGCATCCTGACGATTCCCTGGGAGAAGTCGCCCTTTCAGGCCCAGGTCTATTTTGTCGGCAAACAGACCTTCATCGATCAGAAGTGGGGCACGAAGCAGCCGATCACCGTCCGCGACAAGGATTTTGGCATCGTGCGGCTGCGGAGCTTCGGCAAGTTCTCGTACCGCGTCACCGACTCGGCCCTGCTGATCAACACCCTGGTCGGCACTCAAGGCAAGTACACGACCGACGAGGTTACCTCGTTCCTCAAGGATCGCATCGTGTCGGGCCTGACCGACCTGCTCGGCACCAGCCAGGTCAGCATGCTGGACCTGCCCGCCAAGTTCGACGAAGTGGCGGCTGGCACGCGGGTCAAGGTCAGCGACGACTTCGCCAAGTACGGCCTGGAACTGGTCGACTTCTTTATCAACGCGATCAGCCCGCCCGAGGAAGTCCAGAAGGCCATTGACGCTCGCAGCAGCATGGGAGCGATCGGCGACCTGAACGCGTTCACCATGTACCAGGCGGCCAACAGCATGGCGAAGATGGCCGAGCAGGGCGGGGGCGGCGTGGGCGGCAACGCGATGGGCATGGGCATGGGAGCCGGTTTCGGCATGATGATGCCGGCCATGATCCAGCA
>JAGFJK010000148.1 GCA_024102795.1 Pirellulaceae bacterium | reverse complement strand
CATCACATCCTGGGGGTGAAGAAGCTCCCAAGGGTTTGGCTGTTCGCCAATGAAAGTGGTACGTGAGCTGGGTTCAGACCGTCGTGAGACAGGTCGGTCCCTATCTGCCGTGGGCGTACGAAACTTGCGGAGATTCTTCTTTAGTACGAGAGGATTTAGAAGGACGTAGCTCTGGTGTCCCAGTTGTCGCGCTAGCGGCACGGCTGGATAGCTAACTACGGAAAGGATAAACGCTGAAAGCATCTAAGCGTGAAGCCCGCTCCAAGATCAGGTTTCGTAAGAGCTTTGCTCGAAAGTCCCCTGGAAGACTACCAGGTTGATAGGCCAGATGTGTAAGCTCAGCAATGAGTTCAGCTAACTGGTACTAACGGACGAAAGCTTGGCCACATTTATTCAATGCTCTCTCCAACCTCCCAGGAAGCTGGCCGCCCGGCCAGCCGACCAGGAGATGCTGGAAGACGCCACGTGAGCGGATCGGCTGGCACCAGCCGCTCCGGCCATCTACCAAAGCAACCAGATAAGCTCCGCGAGGCTTGACCGCCTCGCGGAACTTCTTCCCGGTGATCATATCGGAAAGGTCACACCCGTTCCCATCCCGAACACGGTAGTTAAGCTTTCCGAGCCGATGATAGTGCCAAAAGTGCGAAAGTAGGTCTCGCCGGGATTTTTTGTAAAACCCTCGCCTTCGGGCGAGGGTTTTTTTATGCGCCCAGCGAACCGCCGCGGAAAATTCAGCCGCCCTCGACCGATGCCCGTCATCTCCGTCGATTCGCTCGCCGACCCCCGCCTGGCGGTCTACCGGGACCTGCCACGCTCCAACCTCACCCGGCACGCGGCGCTGTTCGTCGCCGAAGGCCAGCGGCTGGTCCAACGACTGATCGTCGCCGGCCTTTCCCCAGAGTCGATCCTGCTCGAACCCCGCCTGCTTGCGGATGTCGCCCACATGTTCGAGAAAGTTGGGAGCCGGGTACCGCCGGAAATCGACCTGCTGGTGGCCCCGCGGCAACTGCTCTCGGAAATCGTCGGCTTCCGATTCCATCGCGGCATGCTGGCAGCCGCCCGGCGACCCACGAATCCTGATCGATCAACATGGTTGGAATCTCTGCCGGCACAAACCACGATCGTGGTTGGATCGGGCGTCCAGGATCCCGACAACCTGGGCGGAATTCTCCGCACCAGTGCCGCGCTGGGAGTCCCGGCCGTGATGCTCGGCGATCATTCGGCCGATCCGTACTGCCGCCGTGTGCTGCGGGTTTCCATGGGCTCGGTGTTTCGTCTCGGCATTTTCCAGTCGAGCGATCTGCCGGCCGATCTTGACTGGCTCCGGCGTCAGGCGGGATTTCAACTGGCCGCCGCGGTTCTGGACCAGCGGGCCGAGCGGCTGGAGCAGTTCCAGCGGCCGGAGCGGCTGGCGATTGTGCTGGGCAGCGAGGGGTTCGGACTGCCGCCCGAACGGATCGCCGCCTGCGACCGGCAGGTCACGATCCCCATGCAGCCCGGGATCGACTCGCTGAATGTCTCCGTGGCGGCCGGGATCTTGTTGTATCGCCTGGCGCAGGCGAGCGGCGGGCGTCAGCCCGCTGTTTCTCCGGCGCCGTCGCCGCCGCGTTGCGATCGAACGATCCACGGCCGGTGACAGTCAACTCCCCACAGTCCCAGAAACAGGGGACTCACGTCCCCCGCTCGCCTGCGACTCACGTCCCCCGCTCGCCTTGGGCGGCATCGCGGCTCAGATGATTCCGGTTGTTGCGCAGCACGGGCGGGGCGGGAGGCTTCCAGCCGCGAGGCGAATTCACCACGACGACCGGCTTTCCGGTGTTGTCATGAATTCGGAGATTGTCCGCGATCAGGCCATTCCTGGAATGCCGCCAGCAGTGGATCGCCTGCCCGTCCGACTTGATGACGTTGCCAATAAGCTGGTAACCGTCCAGGTTGAAGTTCGGTTCGATGGCCGTAAGACCTGTCTCCATGTAATTGTGATTACACCGCACGTTGCGTAACTGGCCGCGGAACGAGGGATGGCCGAGCAGATACGCGGCGCCGTGGGGATTCAGCGTCCGCGTGTACTGAATGACAATGTCTTCGGCATCAAACGATTCGCCCGGACCGACCTTGCCGCCCGGCAGAAACTCGCCCGTGTGCTCGCCATAGCACATCACGGAGCGCATCGTGTTGGTCATTGTAATCCCCTCAACCAACACCCTGCGAACCCGGCCGTGAACCAACACGCATGCGTTAATCCGCTTCACCAGGCCGCTGGGCTGCGCATTCCGCGAGGCGTTCAGGTCGATCGTGCCCTGGCCCGTGATCCGCACGTCTTCGATATGGTCCCGTTGCCGGCCATGCCCGATGCGGATACCGTAGGCTTCCGGGCCGTCGTAGCTGATGAACCACAAGCTGCGCAGGCTGTGCCCCGTGCGCTGGCCGAACCGCACTCGCACGCCATGGTCCAGTTCCTGCCACTCCCCCGTGATCGGCACATGCTTGTGAGGCGTGTCGAACAGTCGGCCATGGCCCCAGGCGAACGTGTCGGGCGCCCCGCCCGTGCCCGCGCGGTCGATGACCAGCGTGAACACCGTGGCGCCGTACAGTTCCTGTCCATCGGCGGTTGGCGCCGACAGATCAAAGTCGCCGCCAACTTCCAAGTCATCCAGCGACTTGCTGGCGTCCTGGTCGGTGGTGATTTCGCCGGTCTTCTCCCGCTTGCAGACGCCATCCGCCAATTTCAAGGTCGCTCCCTCGCGCAGTTCGATCTCGATCGGCTTGTCGACGTATAGCATCGCGCGATGCCGTCCCAGACCGTGCTGATGCAGTCCGGGCAGGAAGACCAGGCGATCGCCCGCCGCCGCTCGGTCAAGCACCGCCTGCGGCGCGTCTCCAGGACGAACGAGGTGCTCGGCGGCGTGCGTGGTTCCTGGCGCCGTCAGTAGAATTACCGCCAGCAGCATGGTTGGTAGTTTCATAGCTGGTCGCGATCGACTGGACCGGCGGCGAGCCGGTCGCTTACAATCAGTCAGTTCGGCAGGTTCCACTCGTGCACCGCCTTTGGAATAAGGATCATACCGTGGGTAATCCTTCCGTGCACCACCGCGCATGGTTGGCTCTTGCAGCCAGCGTCGCTTGCCTGGCGTTCACCTGTCGCCTGGCGGCCGAGGAACCGTTCCGCACGTGGCGCGACCGCAGCGGCTCGTACGAGGTCGAGGCGAAGTTGCTCGCGCGCGGCGAGGACAAGGTGCAGTTGCTCAAACGCGACGGCCGCGTGGTATCTGTTCCGGTGAGCGCGCTGAGCGAAGCGGATCAGACGTTCCTGCGCGAGTCGGCCCAGGCCGAGCCGAATCCGTTCGCCGGTGGTACGCCGCTTCCCGCAGGCACATCGTCTTCTCCGGCCGGCAATCCAACCGTTCCAGCGGGCCAAGGTCTGACCCTGCTCGGCCCCACGTACGAAGCGCGTGAACTTCCTGTCGACGGCCCGCTCGCGGCCGTCGACTTCGAGGAACCGATGCCGCCGGTCGAACCCGATACCGTCGCGGCCCAGCCAGGCTTCAAACCGCTGGCCTGCTTGCTGGAGCAACTGGACGCCTACGCCGTCGTGTCCGCACCGATCCTGATTGATCCCGCTCAACCCGCCTTTGCCGTCTCGGTGCATCGCGTCGGCAATGCGGTCGACCCGGCCACTTTCGGACGCGTGTACCTGGTTCGCGCCGGCGAGAAGCGGCCTTTCTCGGCGCTGAACATCTCCGGCACTTTCCACATGTTCGACCACCATGTGCCGAGTGGCCGGTCGCTGGCGGTTGTGGGTGTGGACAGCCCCTCGCAGCGTGGCGGCGACGTGGTCTTGCTGAACAATCTGGCCAGCGGCGCGCCCGACGTCATCGCCCGCTGGAAGCTGCCAGGCTGGGACCGGCCCGGTTTCAAGCCCAAGGTCGAATTCGCTCGCCTGCTGGACGGCAACCGGGCGCTGGTCCAGGTGAATTTCAGCCTGCACGTCTGGGACCTGGTGAGCGGCCGTTCGTTGATGAAAGTCGAACAGCTTCGCGCGGGCTCGAAGGTCCAGGTGAGTGCCAACGGCAAGTACCTGGCGATTCCCAAGTCCGGCGGGTGCCGGCTGGTCAGTCTGGAAACGGTTGAATCGATGGGAGCCCAGTTGCTGGGGACAGTCCCGTTTCCTGGCACGCTGACGCCGGAAGTGGATTTCTCGCCATCGGGAGGGCAACTGGCGCTGGTGGCGGGCAATCAATTCGCGGTCTGGGACCTGGCGGCCGCCCGGACCGCCCACGAAGGCACCATTGCCAACCCCTGTGGACGGCTGGTCGGCTGGGTTGGCGACCGGCACCTGCTGACACAACTCGGCGGCCTGATCGACCCGGCCCTGGGAATGCCGCTCTGGAATTACGGGCTGTCGTCGAACGATCTGGCTCGCACGATGCCCGGAGGCGTGGTCTTGATCGATAACACGCGGGCAACCGCCTTGCTGGGCCTGCCGATACCTCACGCTCCGGTGCGGCAAGTCGCCGAGCAGTTGTCCAAGGGAGACGAGCGACTGATGATTCTGCGCCCGGGGAGCGAAGTGAGGCTGGCTGTCAAGTCGCTGCCAGAGGTGGACGAGGCGGCCATTCGCAACAGTTTGCAGAAGGCGGTGGAGAAGGCTGGTTGGCGAGTTGCTTCGCAGGCCCCGATTGAGGTATTGGCGACCATCACGCGAGGCGACGAGCAGACGTTGAAGTTCCGCGAAATCGGCGCGCCGCTGAGTGGCCCGTATGACACGGCCAGCATCCGGCCGTACCGGGCAAGTCTCGAAGTGCGGCAGGGCAACCAGCTCTTGTGGACCAGCAGTTCGACGAACATGGTGCCGCCGTTCCTGCGTCTGGACGAGGGGGAGTCGCTGCAGCAGGCGGTGGCGAAATTCGAACGGGCGGATCCGGCATATTTCGAACGGCTGACGATCCCACCCCGCATCCTGCGGCCCGAAGTCCGCGCGGCCGTCGGCCGCAGCCGAATCGCCGACGGTGTCTGGCGAGATTTTTTCACGCGGAATTAGCGTTCCTGGCGAGCGGCGGGCGTCAGCCCGCTGTTTCTGGAAACGCTGGGAACCGCAACCTGGAAGCATCGTCATACTCCACTCGCCCTGAAACGTTGCGCGTAGGATGTTCAGGTCGAGTTTAGAACGTGCGCCAAGAGCCCCTCCCCAGCCCTCCCCGGAAGCCGGGGAGGGAGCCAGAAGGATATCAAGGGGGAGCGCTGGCCGCAGCGGACGCCGTGCCAAGTTTCCCTCGTTTGTCGCGCCAAATTCCCTCGGCATGAAACTTAAAAGCTGCCCTACCTCTACGGCAGCAGCGTCAGCAGTTCTCGCGGCGAGTGCAGCAGGGCCAGCGCGCCGCTTTCCCGCAACTCGTCGGCCGGGCGAAAACCCCACAGCGCGCCGACCGGAAACATGCCCGCCGCCACGGCTGTTCGCATGTCGGTCGCCGTGTCGCCCAAGTACAACCACTCGGACGGCGCGACGCCCAGCAGTTCGGCAATCTCCAACGCGGCGGCAGGGTCCGGCTTTCGGGGCCGGTGCTCCCGCTGGCCGATGACCGCTTGGAACGGCACGCCGGGAAAGTATTCCCGCACGCAACGCTCGGTGAACTCGTGCGGCTTGTTCGACAACACGGCCAGTGGCACATCCCGGACGGTCAAGTCGGCCAGCAACTCCATGATCCCCGGATAGGGCCGGCTGCGGACGTTCCATTGCCGGTCGTAGACGGCCAGGAAGCGGGCCACGCACTGCCGCACCAGTTCGTCGGAGCGAACCGCTTCGGGCACCGCGCGAGTGAACAGCACGTTCACGCCGTCACCGACCAGGTAGCGATAGGCATCCATGTCGTGTGTCGGCAGGCCCATGTCGCGGAGCACGTCGTTGGACGCGGCGGCCAGATCCTCCAGCGTGTCCAGCAGGGTTCCGTCCAGGTCGAACATCACCGCCTGGAATCTGCCGCCATGCTGCGGGCTCATGGTTCAGCCACTCCATCACTGGCGTCCAACTGGCCGCTGGCCAGCGCTTCAAGCATCTCCCGGAGCAGTTCCATCGGCAGCCCGACCACGTTCGACTCGCTGCCTTCGATCACGTGGACCCAGTCGAGCCCATCCTGGTAGCCGAACGCGCCGGCCTTGCCTTCCCAGGCGTGCGTGTCGAGGTAGTCCTCCAGTTGCTGATCGGCCAGAGTGTCCATCACCAGCCGCGTCACGGCGACCCGCACCAGCGTCCGGCGTTCCGGCAACTGCCACAGGCAAACGCCGCTGTAGACCCGGTGTTCCCGGCCGCTGAGCAGCCGCAGCATTTCGGCGGCGTGCTCGCGGTGGGCCGGCTTTCCCAGCACGATACCCTGGCACTCGGCCACGGTATCGCAAGCCAGGACCAGTGCCGGCGGCGACGAGCGACGGGCGACGTCGGCCGCCTTCTGCCAGGCCAGCCGAGCCACCAGTTCCGGAGGCGTCTCGCGGCTGCAGACCCCGCACTCGGCCGATTCGTGAGGCTGGACCACGCGGAACTCATAGCCGGCTGCTTCGAGCAACTGCCGCCGTCGCGGCGATTGGCTGGCCAGGATCAGGTGCTGGCGAATTCGGGCCATCGAAAATGCGGGCCTTTCGTGCGGGCCTGGCGTGAGACAACTCGTACGGTTCACATCATCGCCGAAACGCCAGGCAACGTGCAACGCCCTTGCAATCGGTCGCGACGCGGATCATCTTAACGTGTCCCACCGTGGCTCCGCCGCGCACGACCACTCTCGAGTCAGGCCTCGACCCTTGACCATCCAGGTACTCTACGAGGACAACCACTTGCTGGTCCTCAACAAGCCGGCTGGCGTGGCGACCCAGGGCGCGGCGCATGGGCAGGGGAGTCTGATCGACCAGGCCCGCGAGTATCTCAAACGCAAGTATCACAAGCCTGGCAACGTCTACTTGGGCATTGTCAGTCGTCTCGACGCCGCAGTCACGGGCGCGATCGTGCTGGCTCGCACGTCCAAGGCGGCGACTCGTCTGACGCGGCAATTCCAGACGGGCCAGGTGCGCAAGACCTACTGGGCCGTGGTCGAGGGCCGGTTGCGGCCGGAGACAGGCGAGTGCAACGATTGGCTGATCAAGGACGATCGCTTGCAACGGGTGGTCGTCTCGCGGCCAGAGGCGCAGGGAGCGAAGCTGGCCACATTGCATTATCGCACGCTACGCGCGGTTCCTGGCGGCACGCTGCTGGAAATCGACTTGCGAACGGGCCGGAAGCACCAGATCCGCGTGCAGTTGGCCGAGCGGGGAGCGTGCGTGCTGGGAGACCGCAAGTATGGTGCCCGCGCGCCGTTCAGTCCCGGCATCGCCTTGCACGCTCGATGCCTGCAACTGCCGCATCCGGTGCGAGGCGAGTTGTTGGAGTTCATGGCTCCGCTGCCGGAGTCCTGGCGGCGGTTCGGACAGCTTGAGTGAACCACCTGAGCCGACGGGCGATTCCGGGGTGATCTCGCGGGCCCGGTGGGTTATAATCCGCGGGTCGATCCCACCTTCCAGGAGTCCCGCCTCATGCCCTGCCCGGAATCCCGTCGAGCGTACCAGGTATCTCGCCGCGAGGCCGTGCAGATTGGCGTTGGTCTGTTCGGTCTGTCGCTGCCCGCGTATCTGGAGGCGACCGCCGCCGATTCCCAGGTCCCACGGGACGTCAGTTGCATCTTCTTGTTCCTGGCCGGGGGACCGAGCCACTTCGAGACGTTCGATCCCAAGCCGGAGGCGCCGGTCGAGATCCGCGGTCCGTGGAGGCCCACGCGCACGAACGTGCCGGGAACCTATATCTGCGAGAAGCTGCCGCTGATGGCTCAGCGCATGGACAAAGTGGCCTTGGTCCGCTCGTGGCAGGGAACCAGCGGCTCGCACGATACCGGATCGCAGCATGTGACGAGCGGCATGTTGCCGCCTCGCGGAGGCCAGTATTTTCCCAACTTCGGTTGTCTGGTGGCGGCGCTGCGGGGCAGTCGCGTGCCGGGCGTGCCGCCGCACTTCGGCCTGCCCGTGGCCGCGCGCTACACGACGCCGCCGGGCTACCTGGGCGCGGCACACGCGGCCTTCGATATTCCGGGCGATCCGAGTCAGCCGGAGTTGGAGTTGGCCCGGTTGAAACTGGCGCCGGTCCGATTTGAAGACCGGCAATCGATGCTCCGCCAATTGGACAACCTGGGCCGCCTGGCGTCGGTCGCCGACGGCAACCTGGCCGCCTGCGACAAGTTTGGCGAGGAGGCCCTGTCGCTGCTGACCAGCGGCGCGCTGCAGCGGGCGATGAAGTTGGACGAGGAACCGGCGGAGCTGCGCGAGCGGTACGGGATGAACATCTACGGGCAGCGCGTGCTGCTGGCTCGGCGGCTGGTCGAGGCCGGCGCGCGGTTCGTGACCATCAATCACGCCGTGCAGGGCGGACTGTTTGGTGCGGGCAAGACCAACGGCACCTGGGACAACCACGGCTGGCTGTTCGATTCGATGATGTCGTTCCGCCACCGCCCGGACGGCGTGCCCGCCGGCAGCACCTGGGAGTCTTACGACGGTCCGGGAAACCTGCCGCAGCTCGACATGTCGCTGTCCTCGCTGCTGGATGATTTGGACCAGCGGGGGATGCTGGACACGACGCTGGTGGTGGCGATCGGCGAGTTTGGCCGGACGCCCAAGATCAACAGCACGGCGGGCCGGGACCATTATCCCAACGCGGGCTGCGCCCTGTTGGCGGGTGCGGGCGTCCGGCGGGGCGCGGTGATTGGGGCGACCGACCAGCAGGGACGGGAACCGAATTCGCGACCCTGGCGTCCGGAGGACTTCGCCGCGTCGATTTACCACGCCTTGGGACTGGATCCACACGGCACGTATTTTCCGCGTTTGCCGCGGCCCACTCCGATCGCCAGCGGGCAGGTGATCGACGGGCTGTTTGCCTGACAAGTCGAACGCGCCGCCACGGAGCCGGTGCTGGAAAACGCCCGTGGCGGACGCTAAGCTGAAGGGCCAGCGGCTCCAGGCTTCGACTCCCGGAACGAGGACTCCCTGGGAGGAGTGCCCCGGCGTAGCGTGCCGCGTCCGTTTCGTGCGAACCAGGCAGGTTTGTGGTCCATGGGCAGTCCCGCTCGTTCCGTTTTTCGCAACTCGGCGCTCGTCAGCGGCCTCGTCACTCCGGCCCAGTTGGAGCAGGCCGAGACGGAGGTGCGCCGCATCGCGGGTGGCCCGCCGACGCCGGCGGTCGAGATCAGCGATTCGCTGTTGTCGGCTCAATTGGTGGCCATGGGAGTGCTGACGTCGTACCAGGCCGACCAGTTGCGGGCCGGCCGCACGAAGCTCACTCTGGGTCCCTACACAATCACCGACTGGATCGGTCAGGGCGGCATGGGGCAGGTGTTCAAGGCCGTGCATCAGGTGATGGGTCGCCAATGCGCGATCAAGGTCCTGCCGCTGAACAAGTCCACGCCGCAGTCGATCGCCAGCTTCATCCGCGAGATCCGCACGCAGGCTCAGTTGGATCACGCGCACCTGGTGCGGGCCTACGACGCCGGCAATGACGGCAAGGTGCATTACCTGGTCACCGAGTATGTGCCGGGCACCGATCTGCGGCGGCTGGTGCGAACGCACGGTCCGCTGACCATTCAAAAGGCGGCCAACGTGATCCTGCAGGCCGCGCAGGCGCTGCAGCACGCGCACGCTCGGGGGCTGATCCACCGCGACGTCAAGCCGGGCAACATCCTGGTCACGCCCGACGGAGTGGCCAAGGTGTCGGACCTGGGGTTGTCGGCCTGCATGCACAACCCGGAGGAGGACCCGCGGGCCGGACGCACCGTCGGCACGCCCGATTACCTGTCGCCCGAACAGATCCGCTCGCCGCTGGAAGTCGGGCCGGCCAGCGACATTTATTCGCTTGGCTGCACGCTGTACTACGCGATCACTGGCAAGGTGCCGTTCCCCGGCGGCAGCACCGCCGATAAAGCTCGCCGGCATCTCGAGGAGACGCCCTGGCACCCGCGGCGGTTCAATCCGGACATCAACGAGGAGTTCGTCGAGATCATCGCCGACATGATGGAGAAGGATCCGCACCGGCGGATTCAGACGGCGGCCGAAGTGGTTGCCCGGTTGGAGCCGTGGGCCAGCGACGTTGGTCCCATCGTCGCTCAACTCACCAAATCGCCCTGGCTGCCACCGCCGTTGCCGACGGACGAGGACGACCTGGCCGAGGCGGAGATCCTGTTCGAGGAGTTGACGGAAAGTCCCAGTCAGTCGTCGCAGACCACCGACGCCGTCGCCGCGGCCAATCAGGAGACCGTGGTGCAGTCCGGCGTGCGCCGCCGAGCGACTCCGCCGCCCGTGCCGCCGGCCGAGTATCGCCACCAGCGGGCGGTCGACATCGCGCTGGCGTTGGCCATCGCCATCCCGATATCCCTGGCCATCGGCACGATCGCCGGCTTCGTCCTGCGCAGCGTGCTGGGATAGGCCGGACCTCCGGGTTACACTCCGCCAACTATTCCAGAATCAAGGACTTGCAAGGACGTGAGAACTGGAGAAATTACCGCGTTTGCCGCCGCGCAACAGCGGCAATTTGACTCTTCAACCACACCTGAAGAGCGAAAACAACGCGGACACTTCGGAACGCCCGCTGCCATTGCCGAATTCATGGCCGGGTTGTTTTCACGAATCCCTACCGGTACCGTCCGCATAGTTGATCCTGGCGCAGGTGTCGGAACGCTTTCTGCCGCTGTCTGTCAAAGAGTCCTTGCACAAAGGACGCCTCGCACCCTCGACTTTGAATTGTGGGAGAACGATCCCAACCTGATCCCAACACTCGAAGCGACAATGAAGCATTGCAGATCAGCATTGCGGGCTGCTCACCACGAAATGACTTTTGTAATTCGAACCGACGACTTTATTCTCGCCAACACTCAGAAGACACTATTTGACGAAGGTCCGCGGCCTGCCTTTCATCTGGCAATTCTGAATCCGCCATATTTCAAGCTCCGCAAGACGTCGCCTCAAGCCCAGGCGATGGCGCACGTCGTTCATGGTCAGCCGAATATCTACGCTCTGTTCCTGGCGGTGGTCACCGATCTGCTTCTACCAGGAGGCGAGATGGTGGCAATTACCCCCAGGAGCTATTTCAATGGCCTTTATTTCAGGCGATTCCGCAGGTGGTTTTTTAGCCGCGTCGTGGTCCGCCAGATTCATGCATTTGAGTCACGAACCGAAGCCTTCAAAGACGACGCAGTGCTGCAGGAAAACGTGATCCTGCATGCCGAAAAGGGAGGAAGCCCCAGAGACATTGTCTTGACACACAGTGCCGGCCGAGATCTGGCGGACGTAGTTCGGACTTTTTACCCATATGGACGGATTATTGACGATAGCAGCGGCGATTGTGTCGTCCGCCTCGCGACGGGTGAACTGGAGCACGAGATAGTCCAGGCCGTCGATGCCTTACCGTGTCGCTTCCGTCAACTCGGCTTCGAGGTCTCGACAGGCCCGGTTGTTAACTTCCGTTCGACTGCCTTCCTGCGCCATCATCAAACTGCCGACACTGCCCCGCTCCTGTGGATGCACAACGTCCGACCATTTGTCATTCAATTTCCGGCCAAGATTCGTAAGCCTGCACATATTGAAGTCAGCAACTTTTCCAGGAAGTTACTTCTGCCTTCCGGAACTTATGTTCTCCTCAAGAGGTTTACTGCGAAAGAGGAAAATCGACGGCTTGTCGCAGCAGTCCTGACGGCTGCCGACTCCTATAATGAGTGGGTTGGCCTGGAGAACCATTTGAATTACGTCCACCGAAGGGATTCCGAGCTCACCGAGGACGAGGCGTTTGGGCTCGCAGCCTACTTCAATACTGCTCTTGTCGATCGGTATTTCAGAGCGATTAGCGGGAACACCCAAGTCAATGCGACTGAGATTCGTGCGATGCCGGTGCCGGACGAATCAACCTTGAGACAAATCGGCAGCCGGATCAGGCAACTACAAACGATCGATCGAGCTACAGTTGAACACATCGTCGCAGAGTCAATACGACTTCCGAGACACTTGGCAGAGCAACTGTTTGAGGTGGCAGATGGGTAAGCGGGACGACGCCCTGGAGATTATCAAGAGCCTCGGACTGCCACGAAAGCAACACAACGAGCGATCACTCTTGACCCTACTTTCGCTCGCCGGATTGAAAGAGGACGACTCGTGGGATAGCGCCTCGCGTCCCTTGCTTCGCATTTGGGATATCATGGCATGGATGCGGGAACACTACAGCAAGAATTACGCTGCCAATAGCCGAGAAACCATCCGTCGCCACACCATTCACCAATTCGAACAGGCACGGCTGATCGACCGAAACCCAGATGATCCGACTCGGCCAACAAACAGCGGCGATACCGTGTACCAGCTTACTCCGGAAGCCGCTGAAGTGTTAAGGCATTTCGAGAAGAACACATTTTCACTGAAGTGCGAAGCTTTCATCCAGCAGCATGGAACGCTTTCGAAAGCCTACGAGCGCGCCCGGAACATGGTGAAAGTTCCTGTCACGCTGCCAACCGGTGCCAAGGTCGAATTGTCGCCAGGTATCCACAACGAACTCCAACGGCTGATCGTTGAGGAATTTGCATCCCGCTTCGCGCCAGGCGCCACGGTCGTCTACTTGGGCGACACGGCGGAGAAGCGTCTTGTCATCGAAAGTGAGTTGCTGACTCGACTGAACATCCCAGAAATGAATCATGACAAGCTGCCAGACGTCGTACTCTACGATCAGTTTCGAAACTGGCTGTTCCTGGGCGAAGCCGTGACTACCCATGGCCCTGTTTCGCCAAAGCGTCACTCGGAGTTGGAAACAGCGATGAAGGGCTGCGCAGCGGGCCGTGTCTACGTTACCGCATTTATGGATTTTGCGTCATTCAAGAAGCATGCGTCCGACATCGTGTGGGAATCAGAGGTTTGGATCGGGGAGTTTCCGGATCACATGATCCACTTTAATGGACATAAGTTCTTGGGACCGTACCCTCAACGGAACGAGCCGTAGGGCAGGTCGCTGACGAATTCTTGTGGCAGGTCCACGTTCTGGGAGCACATTGCCCGCTCAGCCCAACCGGAACCTGCGGGTCAGTTCCTCGTACGAAGGCAGGTTGATCCCTTCGGCCAGCCCGCTTTCGTACTCGGCGCGCAGCGAGTCCAGAATCCCGTCGTACTGCTGCAGCACTTCCTGCAACTGGCAACGGTCGTCGACCTGCTCGTCGGTCAGCTCCACTTCACGTTCGTCCAGGGCCCGTAGTTCGTCGGTCAACTCGCGGATCTTGCCGGCAAGCAGCGGAATCACCACGGCCAGGTCGCGTTCACTGATCTCTCGCATGATACACCACCGTTGCGTGGACTAGGAAAAGTACAGGGACTGCCGCGCCAATTCGACTGCCTTGGCCAACGCCGCTCGGGCCAGCGTGTCCAGCGCGCCCTCATAGGCGTCCTGCCGCATCAAGTTGCGGCAGCGCAGGGAGTAGTGGTCGTCGTTGTTCCGCGAGGGAGTGTGCCGGATATCCAGCGAATCGGGGATCGGAGTACCCTGAGGCAACAGGAAATAGAACCAGCCTCTGTAGCCGAAGCCACCCCGCCCGGCACTCAGCGACACGCCCTCCTTGGCGCTCACAAACGCCCGGCCCCGGTCGTCGCGGTCCTCCACGCCCCGCACCCAGGTGCCCTGGTCGTTGCTGATGGTCGTTACGTCGGGCGCCCTGACCGAGCCATCTTTTCTGGTGAATCCGGTGTAGTCAGGATACAGCGCGCCGGCACCGTAGCTCTGCTCAAACGCCTGCTTCTTCTGTTCCGAGGAGCGACCGCCCCAGTTGGAACTCTTGCACGATCGATACAGATCCAAGGTCACGTCTGGCATGTCAATCTCCCGCTTCTGGCGCCAAGAACGGCGGTGGGATGAGAAAGAGCGGAATGCCGCGGCCGAGCCACGTCCGTCAATCTACCACACGCCGCTCCTGGCTGACAATTGGGATCGTGGCATTGATGCCCAGCGCGCTGACGCCCGCCAGGAAGAAAGCGGCCGCACAGGCCAGAAACGCCCTGTTCCACTCCAGGTTGTCACCGATGATCCAGATCAACAGGGGTGGAGTGACGGCGGCCCCCAGGTTGCCCCACATGTTGCCCCAGCCCAGGATCGAACCGACCTGCCGTCCGCCCACGTCCTGCGTGAAAGCCCAGGTCGCGGCCACACCCAGATCGGTGGCGAACGCCACGATCGAAAACAGCACGACCGCCAGCGTCACACTGGGCTCGAACAGGCATCCCAGATACGCCGCCATGGCCAGAAATCGCGAAAACGACATCGGCACGGCGCGGCCCCAGCGCAAGCCCCACCACCGCGTCGCCAAGTCGGTCAGCGTCCCGCCCGACAGCATCCCGATCCAGCCAATCAGCGGCGGAATCGATACCAGGATCGCCCGTTCCTCCAACGACACCTGATGCGCGGTGGAGTAATACCTCGGCGCCCAGGTCATCAGAAACACCCAGCCCACGTTCGTGAACCACTGCATCACGCACGACAGCCACATGCTGCGGCTGGTCAGCAGTTGCACAATCGGCACGCCCACCGCGGCGGTCGCGGGCTTGGCGGGCTTCGCTTGGAAGCCGGCAATCAGTTCGACTTCGGCCGCATTGCAAGCCGGGTGCTCGGCCGGCGTCGTGCGGCAACTCCACCAGATCAGCGCGGCCACGAGCAGGCCGAGCGAACCGTAGATCCACATCATCGGCCGCCAGCCGGCGACGTACAGCTTCCGCAGCGACTCGCGGAACAGCGCGTCCAGGATCAGGCGATTCAAACGCTGTGTTTCCATGTCGGAAAGCGCGCCGCGGTCGCGCTCGGCCAGTCGCCGGGCTTCCTTCTCGATCGGCACACCCACCAGATCCTCGGCGGAAAACATCGCCGGGTCGAGGATGATCTGATTCAGTTCGCCAACCAGCAGCCCCCGGTCCGCGTCGCTCACCACGGGCAAGGTCGCGGCAGTTTGCGGTTTCGATTCGCCAGTCAGCCTGGCGGCTTCGATCGCCTCCCACTCGGCCGCTTGTGCCGCGACCAGCGATTGACCGGCGGTCGAGAAGCGAGCCAGGCACCGGGCGCGCTGGCGGCCTTCGGCTTCCTGGTTGTCGTCCGCCGTCTGCAACTGGTGGCTTAGCAGCAAGGGCTGCAGCAGGCTGTCGGGACGCAGCTCCGCGGGAGTGCTCAGCGGCGTGAGCCAGACGATTAACTGGCCGCTGGCAAACAGAGCCAGAAAACCACCCACCCGGCCACCGCAGGCGATGATGCCGCTCGCCGTGCCTCGGCTGGTAATCGGGACCCACTTGCTGACGATGCTCGACGCCGTGGGATACGCGCCGGCCTGCGCGAAACCGAACCCCAGCCGCAGTGCCAGCAGCGCGGCGAAGACCGACACCGCGCCAGTCCAGCCGGTGAACAGCGACCACATCAGCACGTACAGTGTCAGCATGATCCGCGACCCGAAGCGGTCGGTGAGCCAGCCGGCCGGCACCTGCCCCAGGGCGTACGTCCAGAAGAACGCGCTCAGCATCCAGCCGACTTGCGTGTTCGTGAGCCCCAGGTCCTCCTGGATGTACATCTCGGCGAACGAGATGCAGAAGCGGTCCAGGTACAGCAGCACCGACATCAACGCCGCGCCGGCGACCACGAAGTAGCGAACGCGAGTGGGGGAAGCCGGTGTGCCCATGGCAACTACTGTACAAGATAGCCCCCCGTCCGCTATACCGGTGGCGGGAATTTCGTTGCTCGCTGGTGCCGCCATGCCAAACGATCCACTAGAAGACGCCACCACCTCGGTCCACCAGGCCGCCGGCCCCACGGGTCGCACGCAGGAGCACGCCTTTGAGCGCGGGCCGCGAATCACGCGGATCGAGACGGTCGAGGCGGCCGGCATCATGCCCGGCTTGCTGCTGCTGCGGATCCACACCGACGCGGGCCCGATCGACCAGACGCCCGTCGTCGGTCACGGGGAAACGTACTATGTTCCCGAAGCGGCGGCGGCGGTGATTCACGACTGGATGGCGCGGCGGCTGCTGGGCGCCGATGCCACGGCGATCGAAAGCCACTGGCGATTTCTTTACGAACGAATGACGGCCTTTGGCGGGACGGGAGCCGAGTTGCGGGCGTTGTCGGCCATCGACCTGGCACTGTGGGACATCCTGGGCCAGCTTACGCGGCAACCCGTCTGGAAGCTGCTGGGCGGACCGGTGCGTGATCCGATTCCGGTCTACAACAGTTGCGGCGGGCCGCTGTACGGTGTGCGCAGTGCCGTCGCCAAGTCGCCCGCCGGGTGGCCGGGCCACGGCGACCCAGGTCAGCCCGGGCCGCTGGAGGATAACTGGTCCAGCCTGAACGCTCCGGGCGACCTGGCCGAGGAGCTGATGCGGGAAGGGTTCCGGGCGATGAAGCTCTGGTCGTTCGACGCCATCTATCGCGACACGGGCGGCCTGCGCATTCGTCCGGCCGACCTGGAACGGGGCATCGCTCCGTTCCGCGCGATCCGCGAACGAGTGGGCGACGGCATCGATGTGATGCTGGATGGCCACGGGTTCTTCGCCCTGCCGGCCGCCATCGACATCGCTCGCGCCATGCGTCCCTTCCGGCCGCTGTGGCTGGAGGACGTCCTGCGTCCGGACAGCATTCCCGCGATGCGCGAATTTCGCCGCGCGGCGGAGGTGCCGATCGCCGTCAGCGAGATGCTGGTGCTGCGCGAACAGTACCGCCAGGTGCTGGACTGCGGCGCGGCCGACTACGTGATGATCGATCCCACCTGGGTCGGAGGGATCAGCGAATCGCGGCGGATCGCCGAACTGGCGCAGCTCTACAACGTGCCGGTGCTGATGCACGACTGCACGGGCCCGTTCACGCTGCTGGCCGGTTTGAACATCGCGGCCGCCGTACCTGGCGTGACGTACCAGGAGTGCGTGCGAGCTCACCTGGCCACGCTCTATCCGCGGCTGATCGACGAACCGATCCAGGCCGAGCGAGGCGCGATTGCCTTGCGCGACCGGCCGGGAATCGGGGCCCGCTGGCTGCCCGAACTGTTCTCGCCAGCGACTGATGGCTACCGTCAGTCGCGGCTGTGAGATGCTCCAGGGGGATCACCGATTGACCGCGGCCTGAATCGCTTCGGCGACGGTCTTGGTCCCGGTCGCTTGATAGGCATCCCAAGGACCGTCAGCGCTTCCGGCGGGCCAGGTGGCGGGGTCCGCGTACAGGTCGTCGGTGTCCCCGTACTGGACCTTCAATCGAGCCAGTTCGGCCTTGAGTTCGGCGAACCTGGCGGCGATCGCCGGGTCTTGCGCGTCGCTCGGAGCATGCAGCAGGTTGCGCTGTTCGTTCGGGTCCGCGGCCAGGTCAAACAACTCGTACGCATCCTGCTTCCAATAGTGGATCAGCTTGTGCGTGGCGGTGCGCACACCAAGATGTGCCGCGGTGTTGTGATGGCCCGGATCATGGTAGTACCGGTAGTACATCGAGGTGCGCCAGTCCTGGGGAGACTCGCCGCGCAGCAGCGGCGCGATCGAACGGCCCTGCATGAACTCCGGCACGGGCAGCCCGGCCAGGTCCAGGAACGTGGGGGCAAGGTCGATGTTCAGCACGAACTGGGCGGGCACGCTGCCGCTCTTCACGCCTGGTCCGCGGGCAATCAGGGGCACCTGCAAGCCGGGTTCGTACATGAACCGCTTGTCGTACAGGCCAAGGTCACCCAGATACCAGCCGTTGTCCGCCGAGTAGATGACGATCGTGTTGGCCGCCAGATTGGCCTCGTCCAGGTAGTCAAGCACCTTGCCCACGCCGTCGTCCACGCCTTGGACACAGCCGAGGTAGTCGCGCATGTACTTCTGGTACTTCCATTTCACGAGTTCCTTGCCGGTGAGGAGTCGTCCGTCGACCTCCAGCTCCATCGGCTTCTCGTTCAGCCACCTCTGCCGAGCCGGTCCTTGGAGATCGGCTGGCGGTACCAGCTTCAGGTCACGGCGGGTGAGGTCGCGGGCGATGGTCTGTTGGTTGATGGGCAACGCGGTGGGGCGCGTGGCGTAGTCGTCCCAGAGCGTTTCCGGCTCCGGGATCAGCTTGTCCTTGAACATCTCGATGTGCCGAGTGGCCGGTTCCCAAGCGCGATGCGGCGCCTTCTGGTGCAGCATCAGGAAGAACGGTTTGTCCTTGGGGCGCGTCTTCAGCCATTCGATGCCAAGGTCCGTCGTAATGTCGGTGCAGTGCCCCGGAATGTTCAGCTTCTTCTTGCCTGGCAGCAGGAATTGTGGATTCCAGTAGGCACCTTGGCCGGGAAGCACGATCCAGCGGTCAAAGCCGGTGGGATCGCTGCCCAGATGCCACTTGCCGATGATCCCCGTATGATAGCCACCCGCTTGCAGGTGCCTGGCCACGTGGTCGCGGCTGCCATCGAAGCGATTGAAGACCGGCACGGCGTTGCGATGCGAATACTGCCCGGTCAGCAGCGTGGCGCGGCTGGGCGTGCAGATCGAGTTGGTGACAAAGCTATTGGTGAACCGAGCGCCTTCCTTGGCGAGCCGATCCAGATGCGGCGTCTGGTTCACCTGGGAGCCGTACGCGGAAATGGCATGCTGCGCGTGGTCATCCGAAAAGATGAACAGGATGTTGGGCTTGTCTGCCGCGGCCAGCCCCTGGCCGCTCAGCAGGCCAGCCAAGGCGACGAACGCGATGATTCGCTTCATGTGTGGTTTCCCGGTTGAATCGCGTGAGGATGTGGAACAGGCAAGCGATCGCGAGGCTCTCCGTGATCGCCATTTTGGGCACTGCCGTCTTGGATGGCGCCGAACTTCCGGGTCCCATGATACACCATCCGAGGCATTTCAGCTTCATGGCCTGTCACTTGCTGTACCGGACGGTAATGGACGCCCGGATGGCGCCGTTCCTCTTAGCCCGACGCGTGAGCGAGGGAGACCCCTGAACTGCGGCCATGCGAAAGCCCAGGAAATAGTCCCGGTAGAGGGTCGAGTGGTTCGAACGGCGACCAGCCGATTCCGCTGGCCCTTCACCACTCCGGCCGCTGGACCCTCCTCCCAGCGAGATCGAGTTCCGAGTGTCGGACCTCCGCTGACCTTGCCCACGGACTCGGCTAAAATCCACGGGGTCGACTTCTTGGCCATGTTTCGACCCGTCGTCAGCCGCTGCCTTGCTTGAGAAGTGTGGATACCCCAGCGGACCTTTTTCATGATTCGCCAGGTGTTTCTGCCGTACAGTCGCGGATCGACGGTGGACGACCTGCCGCCAGTCTGCATGAAGTGCGGTGCGCCGGCCACCCGCCATATCAAGCTGACATTCCTGGGTCGCTGGTTCGAACATCCGGAAGGGTCCGTGGAGGCACCGCTGTGCGATCGGCATCCCCTGGCGGGTTGGATGTTCCTGCTGGCGGGTCTGTCGCTGATCCCGGCAATCGCAGGCTCGGCGATCGGCATTCTGCTGATGCCATACGGCTGGGGATGGTTGTTCGCGGAACTGTGTTTCGCGCCGGCGATGGGTCTGTGGATGTCATTCCCGTTTTTCGACCTGCAGTGCACGGCCGTCCGCAGTGGCGGCGTGCGGGTGTTTGGCGTGGGGTCGGCTTTCGTCGCCGCCTGGCGCGACGCCGGGGCACACTCGCGAGGAAGCGCGGCGGGCAGGCAGAGACTGCCGGAACGCGATTCGTCGTTCGACGAGGTGCTCCGCAGCCGAGACGTCCGCATCCTGGGTGCGGTCATCGGCGGCTTGTTCCTGCTGCTGGTGATTCTGCTGCCCCCGTTTTCCGGCCGCGCAGCTCCCAGGCGCGCTGGCGGAGTGGCGGCTGGACGACTGGCGCCGCGCGGAGCAGGCGCGGGACAAGTGCCGGCCGACCAGGTAGACGCGGGACCGCCGCGAAAGGTCCGGGCGCCGGTGGATCCGGCCACGCTGCCGGGGCTGGTGGTGGCCTGGACTTTCGATCGCGCGGCCGCTGCGCGGGAATTGGAGCTCCAGCCGCATGGCTCGATCGGCAAGGTCTCGGGCGTTCGCGGGTCCGCTGCCCGGCTGAACGGCCCGGATGCGTTTTTCGAAATCCCAGCCAGCCCGTTGCTGGACTTTCAGGCGCACGAACCACTGGCAATCAGCGGCTGGGTGCGGACCCAGGCTCCGGACGGCGCGGTGCTCTCGTTTCGCCTGGACGCGAGCGGTGCCGCCGTGCTGGATGTGCATGTCAAACAGGGCCGCCTGGCCGCCACCGTGCGAGCGGACGGTTCCGAGTTTGGCGAGGCGTCCGTGGGAGGCGTCCCGGTAAACGACGGCCAGTGGCGACATTTCGTCTTGCAGCGGTTGCCAACGGGCGAGGTGGAGTTGTACGTGGACGGTCTGCGGCACGGGCCCGTCCAGGGCGGCCACACCGCGGGCTCGATCACGACCAACTGGCGGGCCCTGGGTTGTGAACTTTACTGGTTGCGGAAGGACTCCATGGGGCAGCCGTTTCTGGAAGCCGCCATCGACGAGATCGCCATCTTCAAGCGACTGCTCAAGCCGCACGAGATCGCCGCGTTGTCCGGCCGGGATGAAGTGCGGCCCTAGCCGTCGATTGCGAGGTGATTGCCGGTTGGTCATTCCAACGGGCGGTGACTTTGGGCCATTCCCTGCTCCGCTCACTCTCGGCTCGTCTCGCCCAGGAGATCATTGAAATCTTCGGCCGTTGAGTTGCTGATCCGTTCGAACGCCTGGGTGACGGGACCAATAGTTCGAGTTCCCGGTGTCAGGCCGCTTGCGACGAGTATTGCGCTATAGTAGAGTGCGAATTCCTTGGTTGGGAACGTTCTCGGCAGAAGAACCCGTTCCGAATGAAGATCCACGTCGAAGGGCGGCAGTCTGGTACACCTTACGTGCCGGGTGGGGCTGATCCGCAAGTCCATATTCCGCCGCAGTTGGTACCGTCAAGTGGCTGCGACCTGAATCGAAAGGACTGGCAACATGGCTACGCGGTTTCGTTGGTTTCTGTTCACGGCCATCATCCTTGCGTTCGGCATGGTGGACGGTGTGGCCGATAACGCCTCGGCACAACCAAGGAAGCCGAACATCGTGATCATCTGGGGCGACGACGTCGGCCAGTCGAACATCAGTGCCTACTCGATGGGCTTGATGGGTTATCGCACCCCGAATATCGACAGCATCGCCCAGCAGGGCATGATCTTCACCGACTATTACGCTGAGCAGAGTTGCACGGCCGGCCGGGCGTCGTTCATCACCGGGCAACACGGCCTGCGGACCGGATTGACGAAAGTGGGGCTCCCCGGCGCGTCACTCGGATTGCAGAAGGAAGACCCGACGATTGCCACGCTGCTCAAGGCGCGAGGCTACGCGACCGCTCAAATCGGCAAGAATCACCTGGGTGACCGCAACGAGTTCCTGCCGACGGTGCATGGCTTTGATGAGTTCTACGGCAACCTGTATCACCTGAACGCCGAAGAGGAACCGGAGTTGCCCGACTATCCCAAGGATCCCGCGTTTAAGGCCAAATATGGACCGCGCGGCGTGCTGGAGTGCAAAGCATCGGACGTCGATGACCCGACGGTCGACCCGCGCTTCGGCCGCGTCGGCAAGCAGACAATCAAGGATACCGGTCCGCTTACCAAGAAACGCATGGAAACGATCGACGACGACATCGCGGAGCGGTCGGCCGCATTCATCAAACGCCAGGCGGGTGACGGAAAGCCGTTCTTCATCTGGGTCAACTTCACTCACATGCACTTTCGGACGCATACCAGGCCGGAGAGCGTGGGTCAGTCCGGCCGCTGGCAGAGTCCCTATCACGACACGATGATCGATCACGACAAGAATGTCGGCACGGTCCTGAAGGCGATCGACGAGGCGGGAGTCGCGGACAACACGTTCGTCATGTACAGCACCGACAACGGCCCGCACATGAACACCTGGCCGGATGGCGCCATGACCCCGTTCCGCAACGAGAAGAACTCGAACTGGGAAGGCGCCTACCGCGTCCCCTGCATGATTCGCTGGCCTGGGAAGATCGAGCCAGGCAGAGTTTCCAACGAAATCGTCGGGCATCACGACTGGTTCCCCACGCTGCTGGCCATCGCCGGCGACTCCAATGTCAAGGAGAAACTGGCAAAAGGCGTCAACGTCGGTGGCGCGAACTACAAGGTCCATCTCGACGGGTACAATCTCGTCCCTTATCTGACCGGTAAAGAGGACAAGAGCCCGCGCGAGTCGTTCATCTACTGCAACGACGATCAACAAGTAACCGGATTGCGTTACGATAACTGGAAGCTCGTCTTCTTGGAACAAAGGGCCAACGGCACGTTACGCGTCTGGGCGGAGCCCTTCACTACGCTTCGCGTCCCGAAGATTTTCAACCTGCGGACCGATCCCTATGAGCGGGCCGACGTCACGTCGAACACCTACTACGACTGGCTGCTCGACCATGTCTTTCTGCTGGTTCCCGCCCAGGAATACGTTGGCACGTTTCTGGCGACGTTCAAGGAGTTCCCCCAACGGCAAAGGGCGGCCAGCTTCAACCTGGATGACGTCATGGATAAGCTGAGGGAGAGCGGCGGAAGCAAATAGCTCGTGACGCCATATCCGCTAATTGATGCCGGGCCCCCCAGCGAGCAAGGGGGCCCGGTGTTGTTGTGTGATTCATCTCAGACGGGGGACTCCGGCGTGGGTAAACGACACTCGTCTCTCTGGCAATGTGTCGTTCTGGTGATTGCGGGGTGTTGCGCGTGTTTCCGGATGGCAGCGGCCGCGGACCCGCTCCCGTCTTGGAATGACCACGCGGCAAAAAAGGCGATCATCGCGTTCGCCGAAAGCGTCACTACCAACGGCTCGCCCGACTTCCTGCCGCCCGACGAACGTATTGCCACGTTCGACAACGACGGAACGTTGTGGTCCGAACAGCCAATGTATTTCCAACTGGCGTTCGCCGTTGATCGCGTCAAGGGGCTAGCTCCCAAGCATCCCGAGTGGAAGGATCGACAACCGTTCAAGGGAGTTCTCGAAGGGGACCTGAAGGCAGTCTTGGCCGGTGGCAACAGGTCGCTGGCCGAGATCGTCGCCGCCACGCACGCCGGCATGACGACCGAGGATTTCGCACAGATCGTCACGAAGTGGATCAACACGGCGAGACACCCGAGCACGGGCCGGCTCTATCGGGAGATGGTTTACCAGCCAATGTTGGAGCTATTGGCCTATCTGCGGGCCAAGGGCTTCAAAACGTTCATCGTCTCCGGAGGCGGCATTGAATTCATGCGTCCCTGGTCCGCTCCAACGTACGGCATCCCGCCGGAGCAAGTCGTCGGCAGCAGCATCAAGACACAATGGGAAATGCGCGACGGCAAACCGGTGCTTGTCCGCTTGCCGGAGATCGATTTCATCGATGACAAGGAAGGGAAACCGGTGGGCATCCATTCGCACATCGGCCGGCGGCCGATCTTCGCCGCTGGCAATTCCGATGGCGACCTGCAAATGCTGCAGTGGACCACTGTCGGCCGCAGGCCGAGTTTCGGAATGATCGTTCGCCATACGGACGCCGAGCGGGAGTGGGCCTACGATCGTGATTCGCACGTCGGCCAACTTGATCAAGCGCTGGACGAAGCCGGGCAGCGCGGCTGGACGATCGTCGATATGAAGAAAGATTGGAAGACAATCTATCCCGCCAGGTGATCGTTGGCGCCGTTTGGCCTCAACACCTGACAAAGCTGCGCGACCCCGCAAGCAGGGCGCTGGAAGCAGTCTTCGGTCAGGTCCCATGAATCCGGCCAGCCCGCCAGCCCTGGCTGGACATCGCCTGCAGGAGGTCGGCGCAGGCGGACGTGAGCGGATGCAGGGGTTCGGACACAATCGCCGCCTTCAATTCGTCGGTTGCGGGCAACGTGACTCCGTCCTCGTGGATCAGCCGGCCCAGACCGCGGCCATAACCCAGGCCGTCCAAGCCGATCGCCATCACGGCCGAGTGCTTCTCGACCAACAGACCTGAGCGAAATCGTCCGCAATTTCCGACCCTGACGAGTTGTCATACACTGGCGCCGCGCTCAATCAAAGGCGGCCAGTGTACGCTGCGGCACGACGCACGTTTTGCACCAATCAACGTTTGTCTGTCTGTCCGAACTTTCGCAGGGCGGCAGCCCGTGAGAAGGCAGTTCGGAGGGCCATGATCACGCTGCCGCCGGGTTCCACGCCGCCGCGGCCTGCCGCTATCGCTGTTCAATCGAGCCTGTGTCGGCAACGAGGCGCGCACCCCCGACACGGGTGCTCTTCAGAACCAACCCCTCTTCCGCCTGTCCAACTGGCCAGTATACTCTCGCGTTGTGAACTGGCTAGTTTGGTCTTATTTCGGGAGAGGTTACCCCAATGGCAATTTTCCTGGACGAGGACGAAATCGGCACCGACGCCAACATGATCGGTTACCCGCACCTGCTGCTCTGCATGGGTGTCACGGTCGTCATGGACGATGGTTCGCTGATCGGCGCGCACGTTTCGTCCAAGTCTTCGGAAGCCGCCGTGTTGAACGGCCTGTTGCACGCCATCCAGAGTCATGGCGGGCAGATGGACCAACTGTATTGCTGCGCGAACATGGCCGAGCATCTGACGCATCACGGTTGCATGGACATCATGGGCAAAGCCAACGCCATCGGATTTCATGGCCAGGGTTACAGCTTTGACTTTGGCTTCCTCAATCCGCGCGACGGGGCGTACGTCGAACTGACATCCAACGGCGCCGGCGCCTTGTGCACCGTGCGTTACAAGCGAAACGAGAAGATCAAGTACACGCGGCCGCAGGGCGGGGGCGGCATGGTCACCAAGTCGTCGCTCGACTTCTACGGCCGTCCCAAGTCGTACCAGAAGTCGTCGGTCGTGACGGCCGTACGCGGCAAATCGAAACTGTTCGGCCGTCATCACATCAGCACGGCCGGGGTGAACATGCTGACGCCCAGCACGATTCCGTAGTGCGGCCAGCCAACAACGCCACCTCGCCGACGCTGCGGGTTACTTGCAAGTCGCAACCTCCGAACCAGGGGCTGTGGGCGATTTGACGAGCCTCTCGGCGCGCGCTTCGCGCGACCCGGCCACCAGGCCGTGCGGTGCTTGACAAAAGGTCCTTGCGGAACCTACGTTCGGTAGCGCGGCAGGCGGGCCGTTCCAGCGACCGGGAGGCCGGCATTTTTCGGCACTTTCGCCCATTTTTCACTTGAACGAGGTATTCGATCCCATGCCTTTGGCGCAACTGCCCCACTTGACGATGTCGCGGTCCGCCATGTCGCTGCTCGAAGCGGCCGAGCGCCAGAATCGCTTGACGCTGGTCGGCAGCGTCGAGGAGCTGGCGGCGCTGGCCGTGCCTGCCGACCAGTGCGATCCGCAGGGCTACTTTACCGTGGGCTACGACGTGCCTGGCCGGGGCTACGTGGCCGAAGCCCGCGTCTGCCGGGTTCGTAACGGGATCGCGGCCAATTACCTGGAGCCGTACATGCGGCGGCGCGATCCCGACTGCATGGTGATCGCGGACGAGTCGGCCACGGACAAGCCGACGTTCAAGGGCCGTTTCGGCGCCGATTTCGGCCCGCTGCGGCAGGCGACCCTGGACTGGTTGAGAGACCAGCCGTTGGCCTGTTTCTTCTTCGAGACAGGATTGCCTGGCCACGCGCTGAATGCGGTGGCCATTTGCCCGGCGAACGCGGGCTTCTTCGCGCTGGGGCTGGCGATGCTGCAAGGCATCGTGCCGCTGCAGCGGATCCGCGACATGGGCGAGGACTATCATCACGGGGCGATCCTGTACACGGCGCCCGTGTTCCGGCACACGCATTTCGACGGCAAGCAGGTGGTCGTGCACAACCGCCGCTTCGAGGAAGCCCGCCTGCACGAGCTGTTCAGTTACAACTTGTACCCGGGTCCCTCGGCCAAGAAGGGCGTGTACGGCATGTTGCTGACCCTGGGTGAACGGGCCGAAGTCCCCTGGACGACCGCCCACTGCTCGACCGTGCAGGTGATCACGCCCTACGACAACACCACCACGATCATGCACGAAGGCGCTTCGGGCGGCGGCAAGAGCGAGATGCTGGAACGCATGCACCGCGAACCGGACGGCCAGGTGCGGCTGGGGATCAACACGGTCACTCGCGACGTGCGCCACCTGACCATCCCCCGCGGCTGCGAACTGCGGCCGGTGACGGACGACATGGCCTTGTGCCATCCCGAACTGCAAAGCACCGACGGCCACCGCCAGAAGCTGTCGCTGATCGATGCCGAGCAGGGTTGGTTCATCCGCGTCAATCATATCACCGAGTATGGCACGGACCCGTACCTGGAGGGCCTGGCGGTGCGGCCGCCCGGGCCGCTGCTGTTTCTGAACATCGATGCGGTCCCCAACTCGACCGCGCTGATCTGGGATCACATCGAAGACGAACCGGGTTCGCCGTGCCCCAACCCGCGGCTGATCATGCCGCGGGACTATGTGCCGGGGGTGGTGAATGACGTGGTAACGGTTGGCATCCGCAGCTTTGGCGTGCGTTGCCCTCCCTGCACGCGGCAGGCCCCCAGCTATGGCATCATCGGGCTGTTCCATGTGCTGCCGCCGGCGCTGGCCTGGCTCTGGCGCCTGGTCGCTCCGCGCGGACACGGCAACCCGTCGATTGTCGACCGCGAGGGCATGCAGTCCGAGGGCGTGGGATCGTACTGGCCGTTCGCCACGGGCCGGCGAGTGGATCAGGCGAACATCCTGTTGCGGCAGATCATGGACACGGCGTCGACCCTGTTTGTGTTGATCCCCAACCAGCACATTGGCAGTTGGCAGGTCGGCTTCGCGCCGCAGTGGGTCGCCCGCGAGTATCTGGCTCGCCGCGGCACGGGCACGTTCCGCAAGGACGAACTGATGCCGTCGCGGTGCCCGTTGCTGGGCTACCACCGGCACACGATCCAGGTCGAGGGGCAGACGGTGGGCACCTGGTTCATGGACGTCTCGGCCCAGCCCGAAGTGGGCGAGGAGGCGTATTATGCCGGGGCGAAGATGCTGACGGACTTTTTCCATCAGCAGGTGCGCCGCTTCGAGCATCCGGAGCTCGACCCGCTGGGCAAGCGGATGATTGAAGCCTGTCTGGACGGCGCGTCTCTGGAGGAGTACGACCGGTTCACGCCTGACACCGCCGCGCCCCGCTAGTGGCTTGGTCGGCCGCGCGCGGCAAGGACTGTTTCGACGCGGGAACCGCGCGAATCAAGCGAGGCGCGCCGGGAAATGACGGTCTGATCGGGATTTTCCGGCGAATTTCACGGCCCGCGGGCCAAACCCTGGCGGCGACTGACCTAGACTGGATTCGAGAGGCGCACCAGGTCGAAAAGGAAAAGCTTGCCGGGAGAGGCCTGGGCGGGAGGCCGGCGGGTGAGTATAATCGACATCTGATGGGCCTTCCGGAGCGGTCGCGGAGCGATGGATCGGGAGGCTCGAAGTTGAAGCAATGGAAGAGATTCGATGCCGCCTGGTGTGCCGATGCCGCGGGTCGAACGAGGATGTGTGGCTCTGCCGGGTGGGAGCCGCGCAAGTGGTCGGAAACAAGCGAGTAACGCGGTTGGCACAGTGCAACGGCGTTTTCCGGCCTTCGAGGTTTTTGGGCTGAGTTGGACACTTGAGCCTACCTCGCGATGATTGTCGGCACATGCGCCGCACATTTCTGCAGCCGGCCCGCGGTCCTGAGGACTGCCGGGAGTGGCCGCCGTGGTGGTGGGCGTGCAGAGTTTCGGACTTTCTTGTTTGTCCGGAATTCGCCCCGCCTGGTGGTCTGTTTGTGACAACCCCGGCTTTGCTGAAATGATTCTCTGTCCCCGGATACCGACTGCGCACGGCGACCGACTTTGGCCCGCCGGCCTCGGCATCCGCCATGAAGGAACACACTTGAAGACGTTTGAAGAACTTGATTTGATCGCACCCGTGCAGCGGGCCCTGGCCGAAGCGCAGTACACCATTCCGACTCCCATCCAGGTACAGGCCGTTCCCCCGGCGCTGGCGGGCCGTGACGTGCTGGGTTGTGCCCAGACGGGCACCGGCAAGACGGCTGCCTTTGCCCTGCCGATCCTCAACCACCTGGGCGCCCGCAACAGCCGAGCGCTGTCGAACCGGCCGCTGGCCCTGGTGCTGGCTCCCACCCGCGAGCTGGCCATTCAGATCGGCCAGAGTTTCGCCAGATACGGCAGGGGCCTGCGGCTGCGGCACGCGCTGGTGTACGGCGGCGTGAGTCAATCGGCGCAGGTGCGAGCCATGGAGCAGGGGGCGCACATCCTGGTCGCCACGCCCGGCCGGTTGCTGGACCTGATGCAGCAGGGGCACGTCGAGCTGAACCGCCTGGAAATCTTCGTCCTGGACGAAGTCGACCGCATGCTGGACATGGGCTTCTTGCCCGATTTGCGGCGGATCATCGCCCGTCTGCCGCGCGAACGGCAATCGCTGTTCTTTTCGGCCACGTTGCCGCCCCCGATCACCGAGTTGTCCGCCAGCCTGCTGCGGGATCCGGTCCGGGTCAATGTGACGCCGGCCGCGCCCAGCGTCGCGGCGATCGAGCAACAGGTGATGTACGTGGAGCAGGGGGCCAAGCAGGACGCGCTGCGGCGAGTGCTGTCGGCGGTCGGCGTGGAGCGGGCCCTGGTCTTCACGAAGACGAAGCGGCGAGCGAACATGCTGGCCGAAAAACTGATCCGTTCGGGCATTCGGGCGGCCGCGTTCCACGGCAACAAGTCGCAGAACGCTCGGCAGCAGGCGCTGGCCGCCTTCCAGGGCCGGCAGGTCCGGGTGCTGGTGGCCACCGACGTGGCGGCTCGCGGCATCGACATCGCCGGCATCACGCACGTGATCAATTTCGACCTGCCCGGCGAACCCGAAAGCTACGTGCATCGCATCGGGCGCACGGGACGCGCCGGCAGCGCGGGCACGGCGGTCTCGTTCTGCACGGCGGGTGAACGCCGGGAGCTGCGAGCCATTGAAAAGTTTCTCGGCCTGGCGCTGACCCACGCGACCCTGCCGGTTTCGAGCGGAACGGGCGAGTCCGCGCCTGCCACGCAGCGCGAGCTGGAAGTGTTTGACGAGCGGCCCGCCGCGGCGGCGACACGTCCGCAGCCCTGGGCGACGGCCGACGGCCGTTCGCGGC
>JAGFJK010000423.1 GCA_024102795.1 Pirellulaceae bacterium | reverse complement strand
GGCTGTGGTTGCGGCTGCGGCCGGCTGGTCAGGTCGAGCTGCCGCGCGGGCCGCGGTTGTTGGCCTTGCGCTCCGCTGCCGGGACGGTTGCCCGGTGGCTGCAGCAGATCCGCTGGCGTCAGGTCCGGCGGTACCGCGGGAGCCTGGGGGCCGAACTGCGGGCCGGGCATCGCCGCCGGCGTGGGCACCACTTCGACGGCCGTCGGGTCGTGGTACGGATAGATCGTGGGAGTGGGTGGCGGGTTCCAGAGGCCATAGCCGCCAGACAACCCGGCCGACCCGTGCATCTCGACCAGGTCCGCCAGGCACCAGCTCATGCGGCTCGACTCGACCTGTTTCAGCCGTTCGATGTCCTGGTCGTTGCGGACGATATGCGGCGTCAGGAAGATCATCAGTTCGTCCCGCGACGTGACTTCCGAGTCGAAGCGGAACAGGTGACCCAGAATGGGCACGTCGGACAGATAAGGCACGCGCCGCGTCTCGACCGCCCGCCGCTTGGCGATCAATCCGGCGAAAACCACGGTTTGCCCGCTGCGGGCGCTGAGCGTGGTCTGGGCGGTGATGGTTTCGATCAGCGGCGAGATGACCGGGTTGCCGAACTGGTCCACCGAGACGGGGACGCCCTGGTTGAAGTCGACCTCGGAACGTTCCGTGTCGACCGTCATCACGACCACGTCCTGCTGGTTCACTCGCGGACGAATCCGCAGCAGCAGGCCGACCGGCTCGTCCACCACGTTGCTCTGCGTACCGCCTTGCGGCGTGGTGCTGGAGCCGGTGATTCGCGGCACGCGCTGGCCGATCTGGACAAACGCTTCCTCGTTGTCCAGCGTCATGACTTGCGGCCGGGCCAGCACTTGCAGCCGTCCCTGATCCTGCAGGGCCCGCATCAGGATGTTGACCGATTCGTTGGCCGCCGACAGCACCAGGCCGCCGTAACCCAACTGGGCGCTCTGGCGGCCCAGCAGAAAGTTTGTCAGCGACTGGCCGCCCAGCAGTTCGCGGGTGGCGTTCGAAACGTCCGTGTTGTCGTTGCCGAGCCCGAGGCCGGTGTTGTTGAAGTTGTAGCCGATGTTGCTCCGGCCGCGGTCGAACAGCAGCGAATCCTGGAGGCCCAGTTCGACGCCGAACTCAAACGCGTCGTCCAGGGCCACGGCGGCCAGCACGACCTGCACCAGGACCATCGGCGGGCGGTAGTCCAGGTCCTGGATGATCTTCTGAATCGCGTCGTAGTACCGCGGCGTGGCGCTGACGATCAGGCTGTTGGTCACGATCTCGGGCACCACGATCACTTCGCGGTCGATCTGTTCGAACGGCGTCACCGCTTGAAAGGCGAACAACTGCTGCGTGATGGCCCGCTGGTTGGCCAGGAAATTCTGGATGGCGGTGGCCACGTCCTGAGCCGGCGCGTTCTGCAGGAAGTACACCTCGGTCTTGCGGGATTCGATCCCGCCCTCGTCCAGCCGCAGCAGCAGGACTTCGATCACGTTCAGATCGGCCCGCGAGCCGGTCGCCACGATCGAGTTGGTCCGCACGTCGACCGAAAACCGCAGTGGGACCAGCGAGCTTTCCCCGCCGCCGGTCAGCGACTGCACGTTCTGCAACTGAACGTTGAAGGCCTGGCCCAGGGCGCCCTGGCCGGCCGTGACCGGCTGGCCGAACAGCTCCTGCAGCAGCGCGGTCAACGTGGTGGCGTCGCCGTTCTCCAGGGCGAAGACCTTGATCTGCGCCTCGGCCTCGGGCAACTGGTCCAGTTGCCGGATCAGCTCGGCCATCAGGTCCATGCCGCTGGCCGGTCCGCGGACCAGCAGGGCGTTGACGTTCGGATCGGCCGTGATCACCATGTCGGCCAAGATCGCCGACTGGATCAACCGGTTGCCCTGGGCATCGACGCTGAGGATCGAGACGTTCGTCGAGCGGCGGGTGGATTGGGCTCGCGTGGCACCCACGCCGGCCTGCCCCGCCGCGGCCGCCTGCTGCTGGTCGGTGGGCACGCCGGTGATCGCCTCCTGCAGCACGGGCACCAGGTCGGAGGCCAGGGTATTCCGCAGCCGAAACACGCGGAGCTCGACGTTCGACTCCGAGCTTTCGACGTCGATCTTTTCCATCATCGCGACGATCTCGGCCATGTCGCGGGGACTGGCTTGCACCAGCAGCGAGTTGGTGCGGTAGTCCGCGATGGCCCGCACGCGGGTCCCCAGCCCTGGCCGCACCGTGTCACCGGCTCCCGGCCGGTCGACGAAGAAGTTCCGCACGGTGGTTTCGGCGTCGATCGCCGACAGGTGCTTCAGCCGGAACACCCGCAACTGCGTGTCCGGTGCGACGGGCGTGTCCAGCTTGGCGATCAGTTCCGCGACGCTGGTGACGCTGCCTTTCTGCCCGATCAGCAGCAGGGCGTTCGGTTTGTCCAGCGGAGTGATACTGACGGGTGACTGCCGCGGCGCGAACACGGTGTCGTACAGCTCGGTGATCAGCGCGCCCACGGCCGCGCTATTGGCGAACCGCAACTGGTAGACTTCGATCACTGGCTGCGTCTCGGCGCTCTGCTCCTTGATGCGCTCGATAATCTGCACCACGCGGGCGACGTCTCCCCGGTTGCCGCGGATCACGAACACGTCGAGCCCCTCGACATACTCGATCCGCACCGGACCGATCGTGGCGCTCTCCTGTCCGGCTGGCTGGTCGCCCGCCGGTGCGTCCGGCTGGCCCGGACCAGGCTGACCCGGACCAGGCTGGCCCGGAG
>JAGFJK010000063.1 GCA_024102795.1 Pirellulaceae bacterium | reverse complement strand
AGTCCGGCCAGGTGGCCGACCTGGGTGAATCGCCAGGCGGCGTGTCGTACGTGCCGTATGTGGAGCGGTCGTTGAGCGATGGCGAGCCGAGCGCGCGGCAAGCGACCGAGGCCGCCGGCGGTTCTTCGCCGATTCGGGCGGCGCAGTACGACGGTTTGCTGTCTTCGCAGCGGGAGGCTGCACAAAGTGCCCGGGCCATTCACCAGCGGTCCGAAGGCCTGCTGCAGCGCCGCTTCTCCAGTCAGCGGCAGGACCAGGCGGCGGGCGATGAAACCCCGTAGGTGTTGTCGCTCACGCTTCGCCCTTTATAGTCGCCTTTCGCTCCGCGAAAGTAGCGTGATAGTCGCCTTTCGCTCCGCGAAAGTAGCGTGATAGTCGCCTTTCGCTCCGCGAAAGTAGCGTGATAGTCGCCTTTCGCTCCGCGAAAGTAGCGTGTGCCGTGGCAAAGAGCGTGCCGCGCGAGCCCTCACATGGGGCCCGCTACTTTCGCGGAGCGAAAGGCGACTATTTCTGGCGCGTCGCCAACAGGCGGCTCTTGTGGTATGCTGTAGGCCACGCATGTCGCGGGCGGAGTCGCCCGTTGTGTCCTCCACGTACCCGCCAAGGAGCCTGCCGATGTCCGATCGAACACGCCGCCAGTTTCTCGAAGACTCCATGTTGGCCGCTGCGGCGGCCGCCGTCGCGGCCAGTGCGGGCCAGAGTCTGGTCTTGGCCGAGGAGGAAACTCAGAGCAAGTCTCCCAACGAAAAATTGGGAGTCGCCGTCGTGGGGGTGAAGGGGCGAGGGGGCAGTCACATCGGGGCCTTCGCCGGCCGCAACGACACGGAGATCCTGTACATCTGCGATGTGGATCGGGAGATCGGTCAACAGCGGGCCACCGAGGTGGGCAAGCGGCAAGGGGGCCGAGTCCCGCAGTTTGAAGAGGACCTGCGCAAGGTTCTGGAAGACGATCGCGTCGACATCGTCAGCATCGCCACGCCCAACCACTGGCACGCACTGGGCGCCATCTGGGCCATTCAGGCCGGCAAGGATGTGTACGTCGAGAAGCCGGTCAGCCACAATGTGAGCGAGGGACGGCGGATCGTGGAGGCGGCCCGCAAGTACAACCGGATCTGCCAGACGGGCACCCAGTCGCGTTCGAATCCGGGCATGATCAGCTCGATCCAGTACCTGCATGACGGCAAGCTGGGCGACGTCCGGGTGGCTCGCGGGCTGTGCTACAAGCGCCGCGGCGAGATCGGGCCGCGGGGCGAGTACGCCGTGCCGAGCAGTGTGAATTACGATTTGTGGCTCGGACCGGCCCCCATGGCCCCGGTGACTCGGAAGCAGTTTCACTACGACTGGCACTGGCAGTGGCCCTACGGCAACGGCGACCTGGGCAACCAGGGGATCCACCAGATGGACATCGCCCGCTGGGGCCTGGGCGAGCCGGGACTCGGCCAGGCGGTGCTCAGCTACGGCGGCCGCTACGGCTACACGGACGCGGGCGACACGGCCAACACGCAGGTCGTGATCCACGATTACGGCGACAAGTCGCTGGTGTTCGAGGTCCGCGGGCTGGCGACGGACGACTACAAATCGGCGAAGGTGGGCGTGATCTTCGAGGGGACGGAAGGCTACTTGGTCATCCCCAACTACTACAGCGGCGTGGTGTTCGACCGCGACGGCCGCAAGGTGCAGGAGATCTCGCAACCGGGCAACGACGCGAACCACTTCGCCAACTTCCTCAAGGCGGTCCGCAGCCGCAAGGTCGCGGATCTGACGGGCGACATCGAAGAGGGCCACGTGTCCAGCGCGCTGTGCCATCTGGGCAACATCTCGTACCTGCTGGGACAGCAAATGAGCCTGGCGGAGGCCCTGCCGCGGCTGCGCGAGTTCCACTCGACCGACAACAACGTGGAGACGCTGGAACGCACGATCCAGCATTTGAAGGACAACAAGGTGTCGCTGGACGAGGCCAAGCTGGGCATGGGCCTGGCCCTGCGAGTGGACACCGCCACCGAGACGATCGTCGGCAACGACGCGGCCAACGCCATGTTGACCCGCGAGTATCGCAAGCCGTTCGTGGTACCCTCGGCCGGCCAGGTATAGTCGCTTTCGCTCGGCGCTTAGTCGCCTTTCGCTCCGCGAAAGTTGCGTGTGCAGCGGTCAAGAGCGTGCCACGAGAGCCCTCACGAGGGGCCCGCTACTTTCGCGGAGCGAAAGGCGACAAATGCTCCGCGAAAGTTGCGTGTGCAGCGGTCAAGAGTGTGCCACGAGAGCCCTCACAAGGGGCCCGCTACTTTCGCGGAGCGAAAGGCGACAAATGCTCCGCGAAAGTAGCGTGTGCAGCGGCAAAGAGTGTGCAATCTAGGCCCTCACAACCGGCCCGCTACTTTCGCGGAGCGAAAGGCGACAATTGCTCCGCGAAAGTGACGGCGCCCCGGTTGTTTTTCCGAGTGCACCTGGGCGAGCCAGGCCATCGATGCAGCCCACGGGATTTGAGATTCTGTACGAGCAAGGGCCTTGCCTGGTCGTCAACAAGCCCGCGGGTTTGCTGACGCAAGCTCCGCCCGGCATCGACAGTTTGGAGACTCGCATCAAGCAGTTCCTGCGGCAGCGGGAAGGCAAGGCGGGCAGAATCTATCTGGGCGTGCCGCACCGCCTGGATCGGCCCGTGTCGGGTGTGATGGTGTTTGCCCGCCACGAGCGGGCGACTCGCCGGCTGGCCGAGCAGTTTGCGGGAAGGCTGGTCAGCAAGGTCTACTGGGCGATTATCGAAGGCCAGTTGCCGGAGCCGCGGGGCACGCTCCGCGACTTTCTCCGCAAGGTGCCTGGGGAAGCACGGGCTGAGGTGGTGCCGGAGGAGCACGCCGAGGGCCGGATAGCCATCCTGCACTACCAGCTTTTCGGCCGCCGGGAGGATCGTTTCTGGCTGGCGATTGAATTAGAGACTGGACGGACGCACCAGATTCGGGTTCAGTTGGCCACTCGCGGCTGTCCCATCTGGGGCGACGAACAGTACGGTTCCCAGCGGTCGTTCGGGCCGCCGGCGGCCGATCCGCGCGACCGCTGGATCGCGCTGCACGCTCGCCGCCTGGCCCTGCGGCATCCGATGACGCGCGAGCCGCTGGACTTTACGGCTCCCTTGCCCGCCGGTTGGCCCGACTGGGTTGGTGGTACCGATTCCAGCGATTCCAACGACCCGAGCGGCTGGAGCGGGCCTGCCTCCGGGACGTCGGCGCCGGCTTCGAGCTAGTGCTGCCACTTCGCGCGCCGGCGAACTAGAGTAGAGAAAATCGCGGCATTTCGCCCCCAGGAAACCCAGATCGCGGGAGAGTCGTACCATGTGGAGCAGTCTTGCGTTGTCGATCGCTTTGTCTGCCGTTGCCGTCCCGCCGGGAGCGCCGGTTGTCAACCACGCTCAGCCGGCCCACTATGCCCAGCCTACGCTCCGCACGTTCGAGCGGCGAGCGGTGGACGATCTGCGGCGGATGCAATGGGAAGCCTATACTCAGGAGCTGGACGGGCTGTGGAAGCAGTACCGGGCCGACGGTTCGACGTCGACGGCCTGGCAGATCTACAAGCAGGCGGCGGCCGACGCCAAGGCCCGTTACATCTTCAACGACCCTTACCTGGCCCCGGTCGTGCCCGGCATGACCGGCTCTGCCGGGTTCGGGGCCGCAAACGGCTGCTGCTGGTAGCTCGACCCCGACTCGGTTCAGAGCCCTCTTACCGGTACTCGCCTGGTTAACTCGGCCGTGAGTTGACGGTTCAGTCTATTGACCTCTGGGGTCGATTTGGCAGGATGGGGAGCTCCGGCAAAGTAGTCGTCACGCTCCGCGTTATGAGCCCTTGCAGACTCAACGTCTCCTGTCGCAGGGAGTCACCATCGGTCATTGAGGAGCGGCCGGACCTGTGCCACCCGTAAGTCCGGCTGGACACTGGCTGCGGCGGTGGGTTCAAACGGCGGTCGGAAGGCTCATCACGCGGAGCGTGATGGCTACTTTGGGGAGGGGGCCTGACGGGTTCGAACGGACAACCATGTGCTCATCTCGCGCAATGTACAGCAGCGAAAGCCGATTCGTAGTGATTCATATGCCGAATCCGAGTCCGAGTCCGAGTCCGTATGTATGTGTCCAGGTGTAGTTGAGTGAATATGGCAGTTGCGGGTTGAGTTTGGCAGAGCACCAAAGAGCCCCTCCCCAGCCCTCCCCGGAAGCCGGGGAGGGAGCCAGAGGGATATTGAGGGGGAGCGCTCGCCGACGCGGAGACCATCCACGTTGTCCGTCGGTCATAACGCCAAATCCCTTCAGCAAAGTAACTTAAATGCTGCACGGTCTCGAAACGGGGAGAGAGCCAAACCAGGCTTTTGGGCGCGATCTGCCACTGTAAGAGTCGGCGCTGCTGCCCTTGGCGGGTCTGGAAGCGGACTCCTATAATCGCCTCAGCTTGCGGCGCGAGTGGACTCTGCGTCCTCCCGGCCAAGGCCAGCGAGGTAGGGGTACGAGCGGGAGAATCGTGGTCGTGGATGAGCCAGGCGACAAGACGGGCGTGATCCGGGTAGGAGCGGTCTCGTACCTGAATACCAGGCCGCTGGTGCACGGCCTTGGCCGGCTGACGCCGTGGCTTGATTTGCAGTTTGATCTGCCGAGCCGTCTGGCGGACAAGTTGGCCGGCGGGACGCTCGACGTGGCGTTGATTCCCTCGGTCGAATACTTTCACAACCCGGCCTATTCGATCGTTTCGGATGCCTGCATTGGCTGCCGCGGGCCGGTGTGGAGCGTCAAGTTGCTGAGTCGCGTGCCGATGGAGCGTATTCGGTCGCTGGCGCTGGACGAGGGGTCGCGCACGAGCGCCGCGCTGGTCCGGATTCTGCTCAAACAGAAGTTCGGCCTGGAACCTCGGCTGGAGCCGCTGCCGATCGGGGCGCACGCGACGGACGCGGCAACCGACGCCGTGCTGCTGATCGGCGATCGGGCGATCCATTCGCCGCGGGGTCCGTTCATCGAACAGTGGGACCTGGGCGATCAATGGTGCCGCTGGTCGGAGCTGCCGTTCGTCTTCGCCATGTGGGTCGCCCGGCCGGGCGTGGACCTGGACGGAGTGGCCGAGGTGCTGCAGCGGGCTCGGGACGAGGGCCTGCGGGACCTGGCCGGAATCGCGGCGGCGGAGGCCCAGCGCGTGCGGCTGTCGGTGGACGACTGCCTGTCGTACTTGCGCGACAATTTGTATTTTTACCTGGGGCCCCGCGAGCGGCAGGGGCTGGAACTGTTCCGGACCTGTGCCGTGGATCTGGAGCTGATACCGGTCTGAACGGCGGTTGGCGACGAGGGAAAAGCGGATGAGTGTGGCGACGATTTTGGAGAAGGCGGTTGCCGGCCGGCGGCTGTCGCGCGACGAGGGATTGCGGTTGCTGGAATCACGCGACCTGGCGGCGATCGGCCGGGCGGCCGATGAGGTCGCTCGCCGCATGCACCCCGAACCGTACCGCACGTACAACATCGACCGCAACATCAACTATACGAACATCTGCGCCGCGGTCTGTGACTTCTGCGCGTTTTACCGCCGCCCCGGACATGAGGAAGGCTACGTCCTGCCGCGCGAGGTGCTGTTGTCCAAGGTGCGCGAGACGGTGGAACTGGGCGGCAACCAGATTCTGATGCAGGGCGGCCTGCATCCCAAACTGCCGCTGGAGTGGTACGAAGAGCTGCTGAGGGACATCAAGCAGCAGTTTCCACAGGTCAACATCCACGGCTTCAGCCCGCCCGAACTGCATCACTTCACGAAGGTCGCCAAGGTCTCGATTCGCAGCGTGCTGGAGCGGCTGCGGGCGGCCGGTCTGGGCAGCATCCCCGGCGGCGGCGCCGAGATTCTGGTCGACCGCGTGCGGGCCGCCATCACGCGCGGCAAGGTGATGACCGACGACTGGTTGAACGTGATGCGGGTCTGGCATCAACTGGGCGGGCGAAGCACGGCGACCATGATGTTCGGGCACGTCGAGACACTGGCCGAACGGATCGAGCATCTGGACCGGCTGCGGGATCTGCAGGACGAAACGGGCGGCTTCACGGCCTTTATCTGCTGGACGTTCCAGCCGGACAACACGGACATGGCCGACACGCCGCCCGCCACGCCGGTGGAGTACCTCAAGACGCAGGCCGTCTCGCGGCTGTACCTGGATAACTTCCCCAACATCCAATCCAGTTGGGTCACTCAAGGTCTGAAAATCGGACAGCTCGGTTTGCAGTTCGGCGCCAATGACATGGGCAGTCTGATGATCGAGGAGAACGTGGTCGCCGAGGCGGGCACGGTGCATTATCTGACCTTGGATCAGATCCGGGAGGCGATCACCGAGCTGGGCTACACGCCTCGCCAGCGCAACGTGTTCTACGAGCTGATTGGGGAGGAGCACGAACGGCGGGCGTTGGAAGCCTGTCGCCGCCGGGACCAGCGCGAACTGGCGCAACTGGCCGTCTAACGGCGAATTGCAAAGTAGCCATCACGCTCCGCGTGATGAGCCTTTCAGCCGCAGCTTCGGTCTTAACCGCGGCCAGAATTCAAAGGAGCCAGCAACGCGGCGGTCCGACCGTAGCTGCCCTGGCGGATCGAGACCGGCAACGGCGGGCAGCGTCCAGCGTGAAGGGGATCATCACGCGGAGCGTGATGACCACTTTGCCATGCGTGGCGGCGCGCTTGACGCGGCTGGCGGATCCCGCGAGACTTGGCGTTCGGAAGATCGTCATCCTGCTTTGGCAAAGGCACGCCACGCATGGCGACCCAAGCTCATTCTGTTCCGGATGCCTCGTTGAATCGGCGGGCGGTGCTGCGGATCGGCGCGTTGGGTTTTGGCGGGTTGACGCTGGAGCAATTCCTCAGGCTGCGGCCCGCGGCAGGGGCGTCGTCGTCGGGGCGAGCGCGAGCGGCCATCCTGTTCTGGCTGGCGGGCGGCCCGTCGCACATCGATATGTATGACATGAAGCCGGCGGCGCCGGCCGAGGTGCGGGGACCGTTTCAACCGGTTGTCACGCGGCTGCCGGGACTGCTGGTCAACGAATACATGCCGCGGCACGCGGCGATTGCCGACCGGCTGGCCGTTGTCCGTTCGATCGCCCACCGGCTCGGCGTGCACGACGACGGCTCGCATTGGATGCAGACCGGCTACCCGCTGCTCAACGCCCGGCAGCAGGGGCAGCAGTATCCGTGCGAAGGTTCGATCGTCTCGTACTTTCGCGGTCCGAACCGGCCTGACATGCCGGCCTACGTCTGCATTCCGGAGGACTACCAGACGCACCTGGGCTTCTACCAGACGGGTGCCTTTCTGGGCAGGCGCTATGATGCGCTCAATGCCGCCAGCGACCCGAACAACCGGCGTTACGGCGGGCCGGGGTTCGTCCTGCCGCCGGATGTCAGCCTGGAGCGGCTGCAGGACCGGCGGGGGCTGCTGCGGCAGTTCGATCGCTTCCGCTCGCGGCTGGACGGCAGCGACCAGTTGCGGGCCGCGGACCAGGTGCAGCAGCAGGCGTACGAATTGATTGGCAGCCGCAGTGCCCGCGACGCCTTCGATCTGGCGCGCGAACCCGAAGCGATGCACACGCTGTACGGCCGGCACGCCTGGGGCCAGGCCGCGCTGCTGGCCCGGCGGCTGGTGCAGGCCGGCGTGACGTTCGTGACGATCAACTTGTACGAGAAGGACGTGGACTGGTGGGACGACCACTACACGCTGGAACCCAATCTGGTCAAGCGTCTGCCGAGATACGACCAGGCACTGAGCGCGCTGGTCGAGGACCTGGGCCAGCAGGGCCTGAGCGACGAGGTGCTGGTGGCAGCCTACGGCGAGTTTGGCCGCACTCCCCGGATCGACGCCAATGCGGGCCGCGGCCATTGGCCGCAGGCGATGTCGGTGGTGTTGAGCGGGGGAGGGCTGCGTTGTGGCCAGATCGTCGGCTCCACGACGCCCGATGGCGGCCAGCCGCACGATCGCCCGCTGGAGCCGGGTGATTTGCTGGCCACGCTGTACGCCGCGCTGGGGATCGACCCCGCGCGGACCATTCCCGATCGGCTGGGCCGCGCCGTGCCGCTGGTGCCGCATGGGAAGCCGATCCGCGAACTGATCTGAGCAGGTACTTCGTGTCGCCGTTGGCTCCGCGAAAGCAACGGATCTACCGCCGCTCCAACTCCGCCAGGTAGATTGCCGTGATCGGCCGTCCCGCATCGTCCGTTTCGTGGCTGGAGTAGTACGACACCAGTGCCCGGCCATTCTCCAGCGGCACGAAGCCCGGATAGGAGTTGTCGCCGCCGCTGGGCAGGACCGCGAAGTCGTGCAACTGGTCGCCGGCGAGCCATGACAGGCAGGTCACCGGTTTGCCGTCCTGCGATTTGCGGCCGCCCACCAGGTAATGGTCGCCCCAGCGGACGACGAGCGGCCCGCCCAGGTAGCGTCCCAGATCGCCGCGAGTCCAGCGGTCGTAGGGAGGTCGGGAACGGCAGACCTGGGCGTTGCGGCCGCCGCCGCTGCGAGCCACGGCCAGCACCGCCCCGTCCGGTTCGAACAGAAACGCCGTCTCGTTGCCATATTCCTCCTGAAACAGGCCGGCCGTGCGCCACACCAGTCCGTCGTCGCTGACCAGCATGGCCGATTCGACCAACGGGTCCCGCGCGTCGCGCGAAGCGGTGTGGGCGAACTCCCGTTTGCGGCGCCCGCACAGATAGGCCTGGTCGCCGTGCGCGGCCGCTCGCCAGATGTAGTGCCCGTAGGTTCCTTCCAGCATGATCGGGCCTGTCCACTGGCGGCCGTCCGAGCTGTGCACGGCGTAACCCAACTGCTGGTTCATGTCGTATTCCCGCGGCGCTGAATCGCCGCAGTACCAGGTGCCGGTCAGCACGAACAGCTTGTCGCGGAACTGCAGGAAGTGCGGATCGCGCGTGTCGCGCTGGGGAACGTGAAACTGATGCACCTGCCGCCACTGTTGCAAGTCGTCACTGGCCAGGACGATGACCGAAGCCGTCGGGCTTACGCCGTGGCCATCGGGGCAACTGCGGAACGTCAGATAGTACCGCTCGCCGAACCGGCACAGGTCCGTGAACGCATTGTGCTGGCCGTTATGAAACACTCGCCGCACATTCGCCACGCGGACGGCAGGCAGCTCGGCCCGGCGTTCCACGTTCGGTTCGGCCGCCGCCGCGGTTGCCGCGGTCAGCGCTGCCAGGGTGTGGAGAAGCGGCACGAAATGCTGGAACCAACCGGGCAGTCGCATCGCGGGTACCTCATGAACAAGACAGGCGATTCATCGCATATTCACGTCCGGCGCTGTTCGGTATTGGGAAGTTGCACCAGGCAGCGATATACGCGGGACGAGTTTTGATATCGCGTGAATGATCGCTAAGTTTACTCAAGATTCGATACAATTGAACTGCCGGTTTGGCGCGGCGGGTCATTCGGCTTCCGACGGTACGGCGCGTAACCGCTCACGGGATTCGAGATTCAGGTTGGCGAAGAGTAAGCAAACAGATCCTTCTGGCCCCCTCCCCGCTTCGGGGAGGGCTGGGGAGGGGCTCTTTCGTGCACTGCCAGACTCAACCCGCAACGGCCACATTCACTCGAATAGCACCTGGACACATACATTCGGACCAGGATTCCGAATCTGAACCACTACGAATCCACGTGCGCTACAGCCCATTGCGCGAGATGAACACATGGTTGTCCGCTCGAGTCCCGCAGGCCCCTCCCCAACCCTCCCCGGAAGCCGGGGAGGGGGCCAGAAGTGATTGATTAAGTCCTTGTCGCCGATTGCGTGACGAAACACCGTGAACAATCACTCCAGCGCACGCCGCACTTCCCTCTCTTCGAATCCCGCCGGCGCGCGGCGGATCGCTCGGCGCTCGCGGGGCGACGGCGGACGGAGTATCATGGGGTCGAGTTAGCCGCTGGTCGCCGCACCACGGCAGTCCACTCCTGCTCTCCCGCCCTCAGGACCCGCCATGATCGCTGATTCTCTCCGCAGGTTCTTCGACGCTCGGCGATTGCGGCTGCTCGGCCGTTTGCTCTGCAGCCTGGTCTTCTGCACGCTGCCGTGCGAAGCGCCGCGAGCGGCCGAGTTGGATCGCGCGGCCGCCGCGCAAGCCTACGGGCGGTCGCGCCCCAGGCTGACCGCGCAGCCCGACGGCCTGCTGATCGCCGAGGCCGAGGAGTTTCAAGTGGCCCAGCCCGGCTGGCGCGCCGGCAAGTGGGGCGAAAACTATTACGCCGCCACGTTCGCCAACTCGTTCCTCAGCCGCAAAGCGTTCCTCGGCGCGCCGGAACAGGCCGACGAGACCGTCGCGGCGATTGAAGTTGAGATTCCCGCCGAGGGCGAGTATCTGGCGCTGGTGCGTTACGAGGCCGCGTATCGCTTCGAGACCCAGTTCCGCCTGCGGATCGAACAGGGCGGGCGTCAAGTGTTCGATCGGTTGTACGGCGCGCGGGACAATCTGAAAATCTGGGCCTTCCGCGAAAAGTTGAAAAAGGAAGTCGGCTGGAGCTGGGGAGCGGTCGAGAACATCGTCTGGGAAGGGCACGACGCCACCGTCAAGCTGGCCGCCGGACCGGCCCGCATCACGCTGGTCGCCGGCCGCCAGCCGGAACCGGCCGCTCGCCGCAATGTCGACCTGGTCATGCTGACGACTGACAAGCCGCAGGTGGCCGAACGGATCGAGAAGGAAAACTACCTGCCCCTGGACGGCATGTTGACCCAATCGGGCGACGTCTGGCTGCGGGTCCGCAATCGCGGCACGCAGCCGCTGGTCTTCCAGGGCCGCGGTGCTCCGGGCGGCGGCAACTGGCAACAGCATTCGCCGTATTGGGTGCACATCCGCAACTGGCCATCGCCGCGGATCAACGTCGAAGCGGGCCAGACCAGCGACTGGGTCGAAGTTGGCGGCGCCATGGATGCGCTGAACGACGGCCAGTGGTATTGGACTGGCGACGGCCCGTATGAAGCCGAGTTTGCCGTCCGCACGGCGGAAGGCAAATTGGAAACGTTGGCCACGTTCCAGGGGCAGGGCGAGCTGACATTGGCCGCGGATGCCGACACGCGGTACACGCGGCGGCTGCGCAAGCTGGAAGACGTGCTTTATGACCTGCTGGCCTTCCTCAAGCAGCAGCCGGCTCATGGCCGCACGCCCACGCGGACACCGATCTACGGCTACACGTTCGACCCACTCGACAACGGGCGGCATGCGGCCGCGGTCAGGGAATTCAAGCAGTTGTTCGGCCTGTCCGATACGCAGGCCGACAGCGGACCGGGGCGAGGCTACATCGATGTCCGCGGCGTGCCGACGCCGAAGCTGGCCGAGCATTGCCAGGCGCTGGGCAGCCAGGCCAACGACATCGCCGTGGTCAGCCTGGGTGATGAAATCGGCTTGCCGGCGCCGGCAGGCGCGGACACCGACGAGGGCTTTCGCCAGTGGCTCCGCCAACAGGGACTCCAGCCATCGGCCGTCGACCCGGCAGCGGGCAGCGACTGGACCAAGATCCGCTACCAGACCGCGGCGGAATTGAAAGCCGCGAATCCAGGCGTTTACTACTGGTCGAAACGATACCAGTATCATTACGGCATTCAGGCCATCAAGGAGCGGACCGACATCTTGCGCCGTCATCTGCCAAACGCCGGCATCGGAGCGAACTTCTCGCCGCACTATCCGCAGGAGCACATGTTCCTGGGCGAGGTGTTCAAGTGGGTTTCGGTCTTTCGGGCCGACGGCATGACGCTGCCTTGGAGCGAGGATTACATCTGGCAGGTGCCGGTCGGCACGCCGCAGATGAACCATATCAACCTGGATCTGTTCCGGGCCGGGCTGCGCCATCATCCCGACCGCCGCATCATGTACTACGTCATGCCGCACATGCCCAACAACACGCCGAACCAGTGGCGGCGGCTGTTCTACGGCTGCCTGGCTCACGGCATGAAGATCGTCGACCTGTTCGAATTCCGGCCGGTCCACGTGGCGTACACCGAGAACCACGTGGACGAACCGCCGATGTACGCCCAAGTGCTGCGGAGCTTCCGGGAGCTTGGGCTGTTCGAGGACATTGTGCAGGACGGCCGCGTGGAAACGGGGCAGGCCGCCTTGTGGTTCAGCGAAACGGCCGATATCTGGGGCGACAGCCTGGGTTCGTTCGCGGCCGCCAAACGGGCCCTGTACACGGCCATCCGGCACCAGCAAGTACCGCTCGACGTGGTCGTCGAACAGGACGCGCTCGACGGGACGCTCGGCCAGTACCGGGTGCTGTACTTGACCGACGCGCATGTGAGCGGCGCGGCCAGCCAGGCGATCCGCAAGTGGGTCGAGGCGGGCGGGACACTGGCAGCCACCGCCGGCGCCGGCATGTTCGACGAACTGAACCGGCCGAACCAGGTGCTTCGCGAACTGCTGGGCGTGGAACAGGACGCGCTCGACGCTCCCGGCGGCTCGCAGATCGTCTGGCTCAAACAGGATCTGCCGTTCGCTCAACCGATCGACCACGTCGTGCTGCCCGGTGATGACGAAACGGAACAGAAGCTGCCCGTGTACTGTGTCCGCAGCCGGCTCCGCGTCACCACGGGAAACGTGGCCGCCAGCTTCGCCAGCGGCGGGCCGGCGATTGTGCGTCGCGAAGCGGGACGCGGGCGAGTGGTCTGCCTGGCCTTTCTGCCAGGATTAAGCTACTACCAGCCAGCGATTCCGCGGCGCCCCATGGATCGGGGCGCGACGGACGACGCCATGGTGCATTTTCTGCCGACAAAGTTCGACGCGCGAGCGGCACGGTTGATCGGCGAACCGGCGGACAAGCTGCAACTGCCGGTCGTGTGCAGCGAGCCGCTGGTCGAAACCACCATCGTCCGATCGCCCGGCGGAGTGGCCATTCCGCTGATCAACTGGAGCGGCCAGCCGGTGCGATCCCTCCGCGTCACCATCGCGGCCGATGTTCCGCGCTCCAGGATTTCATTGGCCAGCGGCAATCAGGTCAAAGTTGAAGCGACCGACGGCGCCAGCGTGTTGATCCTGGACCTGGATGTGGCGGATGCCCTGATCCTGCGTTAGGATAACCGCCGTGCGACGACCGCATGACGCCTTCGCTTGTCGCTCGGTTGGTTCCCGTCATTCGCTCGATGTCCGCCTTGCACACCCAGACTCCGGAGTGCTCCCCCATGCCAACGACCAATCGTCGCACTTTCATGCAGGCAGCCGGCGCGGGCGCGCTGGCACTTGCCGCCGCCAGGCAGAACCCCGCGGCCGCCGCGCAGAATCCGGAGGCCTCCAGGCAGAACCTCGGCGCCGACGCGGATGACACGCTGACCCTGGGCGTGATCGGCCCCGGAGGCATGGGCTCGAACCATCTCCGATTGCTGGCCGCCCGCCGCGACGTGCGAGTGGCCTACGTCTGCGACGTCGACCGCCAGCGGCTTGACAAGGCCGCCGAACTGGCCGAACAGACGTCGGGCCGCAAGCCGCAAGCGGTCACCGACATGCGGAAGGTGCTGGACGACAAGGCGGTCGATGCGGTGTTCATCGCCACGCCCGATCACTGGCACGCTCCGGCCGCCATCCTGGCCCTGGACGCTGGCAAGCATGTGTACGTCGAGAAGCCGTGCTGCCACAACATCCGGGAAGGCCGCCTGATGCGCGAGGCGGTCCAGCGCAGCGGCAAGCTGCTGCAGGTCGGCACGCAAAGCCGCAGCACCGACTGCGTGCGCGAGGGCATCCAGCGGGTGCTGGCCGGCGAAATCGGCGAGGTGCTGGTCGCGAAGGCCTGGAACAGCCAGCGCCGCGGCTCGATCGGCAAATCGCAGCCCACGCAGCCGCCCGACCACCTGGATTACGACGCCTGGCTGGGCCCCGCTCCGCTGGTTCCCTACCGCTCGAACATGCTGCCCGGCGTCTGGCGCTGGTGGTACGACTTCGGCTGCGGCGACATCGGCAACGACGGAGTGCACGACATTGACGTCGCCGTGTGGGGGCTGGGCGTGGACCAGCATCCCACGACGGCGACTTGTCTGGGCGGCAAAAGCTTCTTCGACGACGATCAGCAATTTCCCGACACGCAGTACGCGGTGTTCGAATATCCGGCGGAAGGCGCGCCGGCTGGCCGGAGGAAGCAGTTGATCTTCGAGCAGCGGATCTGGTCTCCCTACGTGCAGGAAGGCTACGAAAACGGCGCGGCATTCTACGGTACCGAAGGCCTGCTGGTCATGGGGCACACCCAGGGCTGGCGGCTGTATGGGCCGCGGAACAAGCTGCTGGCCGAACGGACGGGAGGCGTCGACCTGGTCGCTCATCACCAGAACTTCTTCGACTGCATCCGCGGTAAACAAGACCAATTGAACGCCGACGTGCATGCCGGCACGCTTTCGGCCACCCTGGTGCACCTGGCCAACATTTCCGCTCGCGTCCAGCGAACACTGCGGTTCGACCCGCAGTTGGAGCAGATTCTGGCGGACGACGAAGCCAACGCGCTGGTCGGCCGCAACTACCGCGAAGGAGGCCACTGGAGCGTGCCGCGAGTCGGTTGACCCCATCGGGACGGACGGTCGCCAGGAGGTCATGGGCAGCGAGCGAGTTGGGATCGCGGGTGAGTGTCCGGGGAGAGGAAGATTGCAAATTGCAAATTAGGAATTGCAAATTGCAAATTGAAGTTTGAGGTTAGAGTTCGGTGGACGGAGACTTGTTTCGTTATGGAGTGGCGAGGAGATTGTTGAACTGGCGAGTTTCGGGGCTGAGCGTCCCCATTGGGAATCAGCCACAACCAGCTAACTGACTCGCGGTGTCGCCCGGCTGACCAGCAAGGTGCCTGTCATGCCGCCTGACGGGCAGCGTATCGAAGACTTAGTCGATCTGCGCCGAGAGTTCGCGGTTTCTCTCCGCCAACTCCTCCCGCTATTTCATCGGTCTCCGTTGCAACTTTGCCAAATCTGCAACCGTTGTCGGCGCTTCGTCACGCAAACAGGCGACGAGGATTCAATCGATCGCTTCCGGCTCCCTCTCCGGCTTCGAGATCGTGCAGCATTCAAGTTGTTTTGCCGCGGGAGTTTGGCGTTACAGCGGAGGGAACATTGGACGGCCTCCGTCTCGGCGAGCGCTCCCCCTTGATATCCCTCTGGCTCCCTCCCCGGCTTCCGGGGAGGGCTGGGGAGGGACTCTTGTGCGCCTTGTCTTGACGCACCTGGCGCCCGTTGGAGTCACCCAACACCGGTCGCACTTAAGAATTCAGATCCTCAATTGATGTTCGACTCGTCCGAAGTCCGCGTCCCGCGAGTGGACCATGTGCGAATCGAGCGAGTTGCTTTGCTCCGTAGTCCCGCAGGCCCCTCCCCAGCCCTCCCCGAAGCGGGGAGGGAGCCAGAAGGATTGGATGGTTTTCCTCGTCGCCTATCCCAATCTCGAATTGCCGTGAACAATTACGCCAAATCTGCAACCTTCAGTTCCCAATTCCCAATTCCCAATTCCCAATTCCCAATTTGCAATTTGCAATTTGCAATTTGCAATTTGCAATTTGCAATTTGCAATTTGCAATCTTCAATCTTCAATCAGGCGATCCGGCATCTGCAATCCATCTCCGCCGCGGCTTGGAATCAGAACAACTCACCAAGCGAGAAACTCGCACGCCAGCCAGCGCGGCACCTAGCGCCAGCAGTCCGCAATCCGACCGCGGACTTACTGACTACTGACTACTCCCTCGCCACCGCCGGATCAGGTCCACAGTCCGCGGACCGGCTGACCTTCGCAGATGTGGACCGGGCGGCCTTGAGCGTCGGGCAAGCGCAGATCCGGATCGATCCCCAGCGCGTCGTAGATCGTGGCCGCCAGATCCTCCGGACGCACGGGATGGTCCACCGGGTAAGCGGCATCCTTGTCGGAGCTGCCGTACAGCGTGCCGCCGGCGATCCCGGCACCGGCCAGCAGGGCCGGGAACAGCGTGCTCCAGTGGCCTCGGCCCCAACTGGCGTTGGCTTGCGGCGTGCGTCCCATCTCGCCCATCGCCACGACCAGCGTTTCCGCCAGCAGGCCACGCTGATCCAGATCCTCCAGCAGGGCCGACAAACCCTGGTCCAACGTGGGCAGCAGGTGTTTCTGCAGCGACTGGCTGTTCAAGTGCGAATCCCAACTGTACCCGTCCACGCAGTCGTAGTGCACGGTGACGAAACGCGTGCCAGCCTCGACCAGCCGCCGAGCCATCAGTGCGGACTGGCCGAACAGGTGACGGCCATAGCGGTCTCGCAGCGAGTCGGGTTCCTGGCGGATGTCCAGCGCTCGCCGAGTCGTTTCGGAGGTGGCCAGCGCCACCGCTCGCTGGCGGAACTGGTCGTATTCGCGGACTGGCCGGCCGTCGAGCGTCCGGCGGCTGGCGTCGAACTGTTCCAGCAGCGTTTGGCGTTGCCGCAGGCGAATCGGAGGCAGGTCGTCGGCCGCCATCAACCCCTCGATCTGAAACGTCAGCTCCTCGTCCGAGCAGTCGCGCCAGTACGGGTTGTCGTTCAGTTCGCGTTTGTCGACGCGCGTCGTGAGCGGATCGTAGCCGCGGCCCAGCCAGCCGCCGTACTGTCCTGGCCGGCGATATTGCCCGCGGTCCTGCAACCGGCCCAGCCAGTTGGGCAGCGCCGCATAGCTGGGCAGGTCCCGCGCCAGGCCGCCCGGCTCATGCTGAGCCAGATATTCCACCACCGACCCCATCGACGGCCAGTCCTTGGGCGTGGCGCTGAAGCCGCCGCCGATCGGTATCTGCCATTGCCGCCCGGTCTGCAGGTAATGTCCCGCGCCGCTGTGGTCGTTGTAGGGGTGCGTCATCGTCCGCACGACGCAGTACTTGTCCGAAATGCTGGCCAGCCGCGCCAGATGCTCGCTGATCAGCAGCCCTGATGTCCTCGCGGGAGTCGGTTTGAACGGCCCGCGGATCTTTTCCGGGGCGTCCGGCTTCATGTCGAACGTCTCGAACTGGCTGGGACCGCCAAACAGAAAGACGAAGATCACCGAGCGGGCCCGGACCGGCCTGCTGCGCGGCAGCGATTCGGCCGCCAGAACCTGGGGCAGAGACAGCCCCAGCAGACCACCACCGGCAGCCTGAATCAGCCTGCGGCGTGAAATCCCGTTCGACGACGTTTGCGGTTGGCCCAAGATCGTCAGCACTGGCTGGCTCCTGTCATGCGGCTCCCATCAACTTCCGTTGATCGAAGATTCTAGGCCAGGAGGGCTCCCGGCACAATCCTTTTCCGCCGCTCGGATGGCCGCGGCGCGGTTACTCGTCGGTCTCGTCCAGCAAGCCGCGAAGTTCGGTCAAGGTGTCATCCTCCAGGGAGTTGAGCGTTTCGAGCCACTCGGCGCCGATGTCCTCGGGAAGCCCGCCGGTGTGGCTCAGTCGCGCCAGCGCGGCACGAGCCGTGGCGGCGTTACGCAGGACCCGTTTCAACTGCGGCACCGCATGTCGCCGATCTGGCAGGTTGTCGCCGATCCCCAATCCCTGAATCAGCCCGCCCGCCATGTCGGTCAGCTCGCCCAGCAACAGCTCTGCCTGCGGGTCGAGACGACCTGTGTCGTTCGCAAACAACTTGTAGGCCTGCGACGTCAATTCCTGCGACAACGTCTGCAGCGGGTGGCGTTCCTCCGGCTCGGCGAAGAACTCTTCATCACGCGCGGCTTCGGGCAGACTCTCCCGCCAAGGCTCACCCGCATCCAGCTCCTCGTCGAACTCGAATTCATCTTCGTCGTCGCTCAAGTCGCTCAGCGCCTCGTCCAGGTCCGGCAGCCCCAGTTCGCGGAATGCACCCCGCAGCGCCTCATCGGGTGATTCACCGCGTGCCAGTCGTTCGTTGACGGCTCGGTGCAGGCGCTCCTGCCGGCGCCGGCTGGCCCGATAGTCTTCATCCCAATCCTGCGGAGTTCCCTCGTCGGCTTCGTCCTGCAGTTCGTCGTACTCCACTTCGTCGTCATCGCTCACAGCATCACGTTCGTCAAGTAATGGAGGTGTCGGCGGCGCCGGTTGAGACAGATTACGATGGACCAGTTCCGCCAGGCGTGCGATGCGGCTGGCGAGGATTTCCGGCGATTCGGCCGCCTCGGCGCTGAGCCCGTATTGGCGCAGCCCATCCGCCAGGCCTTCGATCGCCTGGCCCACGATCCCGAAATTCCGTCGCAATGTTTCCAGATCTCGATTCGGCCAGTAGCCACCTTCATCGTCGATCTGCAGGTCGGGAAAGTATCGAGCCTGCAAGGCGGCCAGCAGTTCGATCAGCACCACGTGGCCTTCCAGCGGGCCGAATTGTGTCTTGACGAAGCAAGAAGACGGCTCCTCCAGCTCGCCATTCTCCGCCTCTTCGATGTCGAACAGGTTGATCAGCCAGCCCTCGGGCGAAACCAGCAGGCTGACCGAATCCTGGCCCGGGTAGAGATTCAACATCAGGCCTCGCACGATGCGGTCTGGCCGATCATCCGCGGCGCTGCGCCACACTCGGGCGTCGCCACCCAGCTTCAGCGCCAGTTCCAGCACTCGGTCTTCGAACTGCTCGATCTGGTCGAGCGAAGCCAAGCTACCCTGATAGTGGATCGTGACGCCCATCGCCTGACTCCTGTGTACTGGTCTTTCACCTCGACATCAGCCAACCAACCATCCGGCGCGTGACGACGTCGGCTGCGTCATGCTGCACGAAATGCCCCGCTTCGGGCAGCGCGATCAGCGTCAGCTCATTGGCCACCCAGTCCCACGTGCCGCCGAGCGCTCCAGGGAGCAAGGCCGGGTCCTTGAGTCCGTGAAACAGCAGCACCGGGCACTGCACCTGGGGGAACTCGCGGTCGGCCTCGGCATAGGGCTCACGCGGATAGTTCGCCTTGTAATAGTTCAGCATGGCGTCCAGCAGTTTGTCGGTGGTATAGTTCTCGACGCCTGCCGGCTTGTCGCTCAGGTTGTATCCCCGCTGGTCATACGCCACCACCTGAAAGTGCTCGGCCAGCGCCGGCATCTGGTTCCGCCAGGTGTACCAGAAGTCCGGAAAGCCGTGGATCATCACAAGCAGGGGTCCTTTCCCCTGGGTGACACAGTGCAGCTTGACTCCGTCGGAATCCACAAACTCGCTGCGCCCCAGTTCCTCGGCGACCACCGGCCGCGTGGCGAACGGCCCGAGGGCGCAGGCAACCAGCACGACCAGCGCGAACCGGGTGATAAACAAGCGTGCCATCAGGCCAATCCTTGTACGAGGACGATCGGAATCGCAGCGTACCGATTCCCGATTCTAACGACTACCGCGCGAACGTTCGATGCCCGTAACCGTTCACGGCGTTTCACCGCGCAGGTTGGCGACAAGAACTCCATCGATCACTCATGGCTGCCGCCCCATTTCAAACCCCGCCGGCTTGTCCGGCGGATGGTTCGGCTTCCCACTACGGCGCACGTCGCACTCTCCCCCCATTTCGATTCCCGCCGGCTTGCCCGGCGGGAACCTCAAGTGGCAAGGCCCGCAATTCCCGCAACAACGAGCGAACCGACCGCTGTAGGCCCGTGTCATTTTCCGTCAGCAGCGACCGCCTGGCGGCGTTTCACAGCGTGTGAAACCGGCCGGTCGCTGACGCGTGGCAGGTCTGGTTTCAGGAGAGCGAAACCATGAACGCTGGTTTGCTGCAGCGGCATTTCGAGCGGATGGGGGTTCGCGCCAAGGTGCATGCGGAAACGCGTCGCAACCGGGCCAGCGGTGTGCAGATCGACATCGGCCGCGACTCGGACGGCGAGTTCTTCGACATCGGTGTGCCGCGGGACGAGCCGGCCGACCTGCGAGTGGTCGACGTGCAGCCGCAACTGCGGCACCTGCTGCTGATGAGCGAGCAGCCCGACGGCAAGCACAAGTTCCTGTGCGGGCACGACGAACGGCACTGGTTCGTCGCCGCCGTGCCGGAGCGGGCTGGCGTGTCGAGCGTCCGGGAGGCATTCGATGCGCTGAAGCCGCCGGCCGTGCGGCAGCTCGAACAGCGACTGGGCGTCAAGCCGCGGCAGCGGAACCGCCGGCGCACGAAGGCCTCGATCCGGCAGGGCGAGTGGTTCTTCGTTCCGGTGGGCGCCGGGCTGCAAATCGACGGCCGGATAGCGCTGCGCAACGAACCGATCTCGCGCGGCGGCGGCAAGCCGCACCTGTGCGAGGAGCTGGTGCGGCATGCCGGGGAACTGGTCTACGTCAGCCCGCGGCATCCGCGGGGCCTGACCGAACCGCAGTTCCAGCAGTTGCTGCAGCGCCAGCCGCACCTGCGGAACCTGCCGTGGTCGGCCCAGCGGCGCAACCCGCTGGTCTACGTCCGCGGCAAGGTTCGCCACCCGGACCACAAGACGATCGTCCTGGACGGCTGGCACCAGGTGCTGATGAACACCGAAACGCAGGCGGCGGCCATGCGGCACGTGGCCTTCATCGACTGAACGCGGGCCCCGCGCTCTGCCGCGGGGTCCGCTTCGCTACTTCAGCGGCGAATAGTCGGTCGGCGACAGGAACTTGCTCTCCACCTTCAGCACGATCTTCCCGTCCTGCTCGGACGCGTCGCGGGCCTTCTTCCAGTCCGGGTCGTTCAGGAAACCCTTCCAGGCGGCCTCCCGCGCCTCGCGGTTGGGATACGCCAGGATGTAGATCAGCGTATCGGCCGCGTCGTCGCCTTCGGCCGGCGTCCAGTACCCGACCAGCTCCATGCCGTGCTTCACGAACAGCCGGTTCGTGTGCTCGCGGAACCGCTTGTTCAGCGCGTCGAGCCGGCCCGGATGCGTCTTGTAGATCCGCAGCTCATACAGCTTGCCGGCCGGCTCCTCGGCCAGGACAACCAGCGGCGCGACCAGCAGCAACGGGATGGCCAGCAACAGACTTTGTCGAATCATGGCAGTCTCCTTAGGGGGTCAGGGCACGGTGGTCAGGGTGCGGTGCGAACCTGGCCGGACGCCATCCAGCACGGTCCTCTTGTCACACGCGGATTTGACCCGGCGCGGACCGGGGTCGCAACACGGGTCAGGGTAGTTTCCTGACGGCCGGCCGTCCAGCTATTATGATCTTTGACGGCCGCTGGGGCCCTTGAGGAATCAGGCGCTGGGGGCCCGCGGTGCTCCTCGGGTGGCCCCCTTCCGGGCAGCTCCCACGGAACGCGGCGCAGAACGATCCGGCCACCTGGTGAGAAGTTTCGATGCGTCGAGTGAGCGTGGGGATCGTCGGCGGGGGGCCGGGCGGGCTACTGACCGCGTATTTCCTGGAGCAAATGGCGGATCGGCCCGTCCAAGTCACCCTGTTTGAAGCCTCCGAGCGGCTGGGCGGCAAAATCCACACGCCCCACTTCGCGCAGGCGCCCCCGGCCCTGGCCCACGTCACGTACGAGGCCGGAGCGGCTGAGTTCTACGACTATGGAATGCATGATGAAGATCCGCTGCGGGAGCTGATCGCCGAACTGGGCCTGACCACGTCCCCGATGGGCGGACCCGCGGTAATCATGGAAGGCCACCTGCTTTCCAGCCTGGAAGATGTCCGCGACCATCTGGGGCCGGAGGCGCGCGAGGCACTGGTGGCGTTCGATCGCCAGGCCAGGGATCGGATGACGCCGCGGGATTTCTTTCACTCCGATTATCCCGACGGCCGAACCGGACCAGGCGACGATCGCCGCTTTCAGTCGTTGCTGGACAAGCTGCCCGACCCGCTTGCTCGGCGCTACCTGGAAACGCTGGTGCACAGCGACCTGGCGACGGAACCGGGCCGGACGAGCGTCGACTACGGCCTGCAGAACTACCTGATGAACGACGCGGCCTACATGCAATTGTACAGCATCGTGGGGGGCAACCAGCGGCTGCCGCGGGAACTGGCCGCCCGGATCGACGCTCGCAAGTTGCTGGCCCATCGCGTGACGAGCATCGAGCGGCGGACGGACGGACGCCTGCGGTTAAGCTACACGGCGCGGGACGAGGTGGGCCAGGCGGAATTCGACTTCATCGTCGTGGCCTTGCCCCACAACCACCTCGCCGCGGTGCAGTTCGGAGGCGAGCGGCTGACGGAGGCGATGCGGCGCCATCTGGCCCGTTACGACTTTCCCGCGCACTACCTGCGAATCACGCTCCTGTTTGAGCGTCCCTTCTGGCGCGACCGCCTGAGCGACTCGTTCTGGATGCTCGACCGCTTCGGCGGCTGTTGCCTGTATGACGAGTCGTTGCGCACACCGGGCGCCAGCCATGGCGTGCTGGGCTGGCTGCTCGGCGGACAGAATGCCGTCGCGATGAGCCAGTGGGACGACGATCGACTGATTGCGGCGGCCCTCGACTCGCTCCCGCCGCTCCTGGCCGCTGGCCGCCAATACTACGTGACTGGAGCCGTACACCGCTGGATCGCGGCGGTCAACGGCTGGCCAGGAGGCCTTCAACCTCCGCCGCTCGACCAGCGCCATCAGCCCGAACCGCTGGAGCACCCGAACCTGTTCGTGGTTGGTGACTATCTGTTCGACTCCACGCTGAACGGCGTTCTCGACTCGGCCGAATACGTGGCCGCCTGGATCGCCGCCCGGCTGAGCGATTCCGTCTGAGCGAGCCTCCAGCATCCCATCGCCGTTTGCCTTGAAAGGACTGCCATGCCAGAGTTGGATGAAACACCCGGAGGCCTGCCCGCGGCGGCGGAGCTGCTGCGGGTCGCCTACCAGCCGCAGCTCGCGGGAGGCGAAGCGGTACTGTGCGACTTCTCCGCTCCCTTCCGCTTGCACGCCGTACGCGTCGCGGACGCCGCCAGAAGCGGTTCCGTGGCTGGTGGGAGCAGCGTGGCGGCCGCCGGCCCCGCACCACCCGCCGAACTGATGCTGCTGACGATCCCGGCCGAGGTTCACGACGACGTGGAGCTGCTGGCCGAAGCGCGGCGCTGGGTGGAACAGCCGGCGGCCGGCGGAGCGCCACCGACTGGCGGTCCGCCGGAGCCGAGTCAGATGACTTCTCTGCAAGCCGCGCAGATCTGCTGGGCGCCCGGGCGGATCGCCGTGGTCGCGCCCGCCGAGCGGCTGACCGCCGTCCGCAACGCCGTGCTGGAAGTTGCGTATTTCGAACATGAGCTGCGCGAGATCGAACGGCAACTCGGCGCCGACTGGCCCGCGCTGGAGGCCGACATTCCCCAGGCTTTCGCGGCCGATGAACGCACGCTGGCCAGGCGGCGGACGCTGCGAGAGAGGTTCGAGCGGGTGATGCTGCTGCGAGCCCGCCTGGCGCGGATCACACCTTTCCTGCTTGCCCCGCACGTATATCCGCCCACGCTGGCCAGCCAGATCGGTGAACGCTTCCGCGAACGGACTCGCGTCCACCAGCGGATCGAATGCCTCCGCGAGCAGCTCGAAGTCTTCGAACGCGTCTATGAAATGTGCGGGCAACGCGCCAGCGACTTCGTGCTGACTCGCTCCAGCAACACGCTGGAATGGGTGATCATCATCTTGCTGCTGGCCCAGATCCTGCTCTCGCTGTTCGACATGCTTCCAGCCGTCGCAACCTGAGCCCATGCGATACTCCTCGATCGACATCCTGAGGACCCTGGCCATCGCGGTGATGGTGATCGTACACTTCGAGGAGAACCTGTCGGGATACATTCCGCCAATTGCCGGGCTGGGCGCCCCCTTGTTTGCGTTCTTGTCCGGGATGAGCTACCGGCTGTGGGTCCAGGGGCAGGAAGCCAGGCAAGCCAGCGACGAAGACATTTCCAAAGTGTCGATTCGCCGCGGGCTGTTCGTCTTCGGCGTCGGATTCGCCTTCAACATTCTGGTCTGGTTGCCGGAGGATACGTTCAATTGGGATGTGCTGACGTTCATCGGCGCGGCGCTGCTGCTGCTGAACCAGGTCCGGCACCTGCCGCTGTTGATCCCGATCCTGATCGGCATCCTGTCGCTGCTCTTGAGTCCAGCGTTGCGGGCGCTGGCCGACTGGCCCGACTACTGGGTCGAAGGTTACTTTGATCCCGACATGACTCTATCGGACGTGCTGGTTGGCTTTCTGGTCACCGGCTACTTTCCGATGTTCCCCTGGATCACCTTTTCGCTGGCCGGTTTTGTCACGGCCAGCCTGATCATGCGGCCGGCCGACGAGCCGCCACCGCCGCTCCGCCCGCCGCTACTGCTGGGCGCGGCGCTCGTGACCGTGTCCGCCATCGCCGTGCTGCTGACGCCGTACCTGCCGCCGCCCCTGACGCGATACCTGGTGGAAGGCTGGTCGATGTATCCGCCCACCGTACCCTACGTCGCCGGCACGCTGGGAATGGCGTTGATCCTGGTGGCGGGCTGTTCGCTGGCGATCGATCGCAATCCGCGGTCGGCGCGGTACGGCCGCGCCCTGGAGGTGGCCAAGATGTTCAGCCGCCATGCCTTCACGATCTACCTGGTGCATCACTTCGTGCACATCTGGCCGCTCTGGATCTACGCCGTGATCCAGGGTCAGGAGCCGACCGCGTACTGGAAGAACGCCTTGCCGACCACGGTCTCGCTGCCACTGGCGCTGCTGTTTCTGCTGGCCTGCTACCTGGTGCTGCGGCGCTTGGGACCCGACAGCCGCTACGGCGTGGAGTCCTGGATGCGCTGGCTCTGCGACTGACGAATGTGACGCCCGGCGACATTTCAGCGAGAGTGACGCCCGGCGACATTTCAGCGGGCTGCGAACTGGCAGCGCACAAAGTCGACGAACGTCTGGCTGGGCGCGGACAGCGGCATGCCGCGGCGTGTCAGAATGCCCGATTGGATCGGCCGGAAACGCCCGCCCAGGCCGCGGACGCCGACGCGCCGATTGCGAGTCACCTCGCCGCTGGCCAGCAGCGGCACGATCGATACGCCCAATCCCGCCTCGACCATCCGCACGATGATCTCGGTGTTCGTCGTCTCGGTCTCGACGCGCGGCGACAGGCCTTGCGCCTGAAAGGCCTCCATCACGTGCTGCCGGCCCGTCGATCCCCGTTCATAAAGTATCAACGGTTGATCGGCCAACTCCTTCCAGGTCAACCGCCCGCGCGCCAGCAACGGGTGTCCCGGCGGTGTGATCAGGCTCCAGGGCATTGAGAACAAGTGGGTATACTCCAGAACCGGGGAGCGTTCGTACGGGGCCGCGACGCCGACCTCGACGTCCGAACTGCCGAGCAGCTCCTGTTCAATCTCCTGTTCAATCCGGTTGCTCAACCGGACCTGGATCTGGGGGTAAGCCGAGTGAAAGCGGCGAACCGCGTCGATCATCACGTACAGGATCAAGTACTGCGTGGCCGCCACGTGGATCGTTCGCTGCTGATGGCCGGCAAACAGGTCCGTAAGCGCTCGCGCGCGGTCGAGAAAGTCGATCGCCAGCGGCAGAAACCTTTGCCCCTCAACGGTCAGCAGCGAGCCGCGCCGCGGTCCCCGGGCCTTGTGGTACAGGGGCACTTTGAGCTGCCGTTCGAGGGCCAGCACCCGGTTCCTCAAACCCTGTTCCGAGATGATCAAGGCCTCCGCCGCGCCGCTCAACGTCCCCTGCCGGGCCAGCTCCACAAACGACGCCACCTGGTCGGTGGACAACGAGGGAAATGAGTCGTGCATGGGAAATAATCGACTCCGCGAGTGCCGAGGAATTCCTGCCAACGGGACGCGCCGGCCAGCTCGAACGTCTGGCTGGCGAGTCTTCAAGTCCAGCCAGGGGCCGTCTTCCAGCCGCCAACTCAATACAACAAATATCGTTGTTCAGGCAACAAAAAACAACTAGGACTTTCGGTCAGCGGTGGCCTATCCTGAGTGCAGCGACGAGCCGCCCGTCGAACGGCTCGGACGTCCGAGTACCCGGTATCCAAGCGAGGAGAGCGAGCATGTCACGATTCCCGCTGGTTCGCGTGGCGATGGCCCTGGTAACCGTCCTGGGAGCGAACACCTGGACCCTCGGCCAGACCGACTCAGCCGCCACCCGTCAAGACGAGTCACCACGCCTGCTTGCGCCAGCCCTGCCAGCCGGCCATTCGGCCAACTCGCCAGCGAAGACGCCACGACTGGTAGTTCACGAGTGGGGAACCTTCACCAGCCTGCAGGACGAACAGGGCCGCTCGCTTCCCGGCATTAACTCCGATGACGAACCAGTGCCCGGTTTTGTCCATCGGTTGGCCGACGAACTGGTCATCCCACCGTCCCAACTGGCGCCCGTCTATTACAAGGGGGCGCCGCGCGTGCACCGCGACATCGTCATGCGACTGGAGACTCCGGTGATCTACTTCTACCTTCCCGCCGGCATGCACGAGCCGTCCACGTTGGACGTCCGCGTCCGCTTCCGGGGTGGCTGGCTGACCGAATACTATCCGCAAGCCCGCGTGGATGCTCCGGGCCTGCGGAAAGGCCAGTTCCTGTTTGGACGAATCTTGCCGGAGACCGAGGGCCGGCTGGAATGGGACGGCCTGATGATCGGCGGCGCTCCGACCCTGCCCGATACCGAGGCACACGTCTGGCTGGCTCCGCGCCAGACCGAAGCCACGCCCGTCTCGACGCCCGCGGGAGAAGCCGAAAAGTATCTGTTTTATCGGGGCGTCGGCAACCTGGCCGCGCCGCTGCTGGTGCGCCGCGAACCTTGCCAGGACCGGCTCACGATCTCGGAACAGTTTTCACCCGACCTGTTCGCAAACCGCGCGGAGCCTCGACTGTCGACCAAACTCTGGCTGGTCGACATCCGCGAGGACGCCGCGGTCGCGTTCCGCTGTCTTGGAGAACACCTGCTGACCGGCCGGCCCCAGGCGATCGTGACCGAGACCGCGGCTAGCTTCGCCGAGCAGGATTACGCCCCGGACAACCTTGCCCGCTTGCGAAGCGTGATGCACGAGGCGCTGGTTGCCGACGGCCTGTACTCCGACGAATCGAGCGCCTTGCTGAGTACCTGGGAACAAGGGTACTTCAAAAGCGTTGGGATGCGACTGTTCTTCCTGCTGCCCCAGGCCTGGACCGATTCCATCTTGCCCCTGGAACTGTCGGTTCCAGCCGACATCCGCCGCACCATGGTCGGACGGATCGAATTGGTGACGCCCCGACACCGTCAACTGCTGCGGCGGATTGCCAATTCGCAAGAAGAATTCAATATATCCTGGTTCGATCAGTCGTTGCGGCAAGCCGCCGGCAGTCCTCCCGACATGCGGGCGATCTGGGAAGGCAAGCTGAGTCTCGCACGGGCCGGCGTCAAACCGCCCGACTACTACCAGGCCTACGTCGAACTGGGCCGCTTCCGTGGCGCACTGCTGCTGGACGCCGCGGCCCGCACGAGCGATCCCCGCCTGGCCGAGTTCGCCGAAACCTACCGGCTGAGCTATTATGTTCGCTGAAGCCGCGCAAGTGGGGGCAGGAGGGCGGTCGGAACCTGCGACCGAGTCCTGACCAAGCTAATTCTCCGTGGCGGCGCCCAGCAGTTTCAGGTTCAGCGATCCGCCCTTGAACAGCATCTCGTCCAAGGCGTTGTCGATGTCGTCGTGTGTGAGCTGGCCGTCGCCGTCCGCCTCGATATGGAACTGCACGATTCGCCGCATCAGTTCCTTGATGAACGCGGCACTCACGCCGGCCGTGCGCCGGACAATCTCCGCCTGGCCCGCGTCCGTCAGCGTGACGCCCTGCGAGTACAAACGAACCAGCTTGCCCCGCCCCTCGTCATCCGGCAAGGGAAACTCGATCGCCTGGTCAATCCGCCCGGGCCGCGAGGCCAGGGCGGCTTCCAGCGTCTCCGGACGGTTGGTTGTCAAGATGAACAGAATGTCCGCCTCGGCCTTCAAGCCGTCCATCTCGTTCAGCAGCTTGTTCAGCAGCACTTCCTCGCAGGCGCTGTGCATGTGGCCCCGGTCGCGCGCGATCAGGTCCACGTCCTCCATCACTACGATGCTCGGCTGCAACAGCCTGGCCAGCGTCATGTACTCGCCCAGCAGCCCGACCTGCTCGGCCGAGACCAGCAGCGTGGTGTGATCGTCCAGGGCCCGCGCGAGATAGTGGATCGTGTGCGTTTTGCCCGTGCCCGGAGGTCCATGGAACAGCAGCCCCTTCTTGGTCGCCTGGCGGAACTGCGAGAGCTTTTGACGCTGCTTGACGAACTGGATCACATTGCGTTCGAGCAGCGCCAGTGTGGCCTGCGGCAGAATCACCTGTTCCCGCTCCACCAGCCGCAGCTTGTGAACCTTGATCCCGCTGGATTCCCCGGAATAGGAATGCTCGACCTCCTCCAGCGACAGAATCTTCCCCCGATACGACTCCGCTTGCTGCACCGCCGTTTCCACGTGGTGAAAGAAACCCTGGGCGATCTGCGTGCCCGCGGGTGAGTTGGGGGTTCCAATCTGAAACTGCATACCGGTTATGCGGCCATAGGACCCGGCCGGGGACAGCAGTACCGCGAACCGGACGCCGTCCTGCTCCAGCAGCCACAGCCCACTCTTGAGCACCCGCAGCGGCTGCTCTTCGCCAATGTCCAGCTCCTCGTATTCGGGCGGCGTCGAGACGGCCGGGTTATGCTGGCTCTCCAGGATGCAGTCCGAAAGCACCAGGCCCTCGTGAGCGTACTCGCGGCGCACGCCGCAGAAGTGCACCACCTGGGTCTGTTCGCCAAACAGACGATCGAGCGCCCGCTGCAGGTCGGCTCGGACCCGGAACGGGAACTGCCGTTGCGCGATCGTGAGATTGTCGAGCGGCAGGGGATGGAAGTGCCGTTTCAACAGCGTCGATACGGCATCCTTCGGCGGCGAGCTGCCGCTGCCCATCCGCTTCACGACGACCACGGCCGCTCCGGCGCCGGCCACAAGGCCCAGCAACAGCCAGCCCAGGTATTCCATGGCGTGAAATTTCGTTTCAGAGAGAATTGCGGGGCCAGCTTGGAAAGTTGTGGCCAACGTGAGGATTCTACAATAGCCGAATCAAGCAAGCGACCAGTCGGCGACGGCGTTCCCTGGCCGGCGCCTGGCCGGAATTCCCGCGCATGCGGACCATTCCGCCTGCGGGCGCTTACCGTCCAGATGACAAGCCCCGCCGGGCGTGGAACAATGGGCTTGTGGTAGCGGGAGAATGCGGCGACCTTCGAAATCAGATATCCGATGAGCGACCCTTCGCGCGTGGAACGCGTCGTGCAGACCGCACTTGCCCGGCGGCAGCCCGCGGAGCGCGCCGCCTACCTGGACGGCGCTTGCGGCGACGATCCGGAGTTCCGCCAGCAAGTCGAATTGCGGCTGGCGGCACTCCAGGCATCGGCCTTTGCGTCGGAAGCGGCGGCACTGGAGGACGGCTCGGACACGGAACTGGCAGCCGCTGACCTCCCGTCGCGGGCGGTCGCGGCGAACCAACCGGAGCTGGCGCCCACGCTGGAACAGCCGCCTGCATCCGGCCAGGAACACAGTTCACGGATCGGTCCCTACAAGCTGCTGCAGCAACTGGGCGAGGGTGGCATGGGATCGGTGTACCTGGCCGAGCAGGATCGGCCGGTGAAGCGCCGCGTGGCCTTGAAGGTCATCAAGGCCGGGATGGATTCCGCTCGCGTGATCGCCCGGTTCGAACAGGAGCGGCAAGCCTTGGCGCTGATGGACCACCCCCACATCGCCAAGGTGCTGGACGCCGGCACCACCGACAGCGGCCGGCCTTATTTCGTGATGGAGCTGGTCAAGGGCGTGGCCATCACCGACTATTGCGACCGGGAACGGCTGTCCGTCATCCAGCGTCTGGAACTGTTCCTGCCGGTGTGCCAGGCCGTACAGCATGCCCACCAGAAGGGCATCATCCACCGCGACCTGAAACCATCCAACGTGATCGTCGCGCTGTACGACAACCGTCCGGTGCCCAAGGTGATCGACTTTGGAGTTGCCAAGGCGATGCACCAGAAGCTGACCGAACGCACGATGTTCACCGAGGTGGGCAGCATCGTGGGAACGCTGGAATACATGGCGCCCGAGCAGGCGGAACTGAACAACCTGGACATCGACACGCGCGCCGACATCTACTCGCTGGGCGTCCTGCTCTACCAGTTGTTGACGGGCAGCCCGCCGCTGAACGCGGCACAGCTCCGATCGGTCGGGTTCGCGGAGATGCTGCGGTTGATCCGCGAGGTGGAACCGCCCAAGCCGAGCACGAAGTTGCTGACTTCGGTCGATCTGCCGGCGATTGCCGCGCGGCGCACGCTGGAACCGCGGCGCTTGACGTCGGTGGTGGCCGGCGAGCTGGATTGGATCGTGATGAAGGCGCTGGAAAAGGAGCGGAACCGGCGTTACGAAACGGCCAGCGCGCTGGCGTTCGATATTGAGCGTTTCCTGGCCAACGAACCGGTCCTGGCCAGCCCGCCCTCGGCCAGCTATCGGCTGCGGAAGTTTTGCCGCCGCAACAAACTGGTGCTGGCCGCGGCGACGGTCGTTTCAGTCGCCTTGCTGGCGGGCTCGATGGGCACCGCCTGGCAGGCCGTGCTGGCGTCGCAGGAAGCGCGGCGAGCTGCCGAGGCCGAGCGGGCTGCCGAGGAGAACGCCGCGCGGACGCGGCAGGTCATCGAACGCTTTCTGATCCAGATCGGCGACGATCAGTGGGCCAGGGTGCCAGGTTTCGAACATCTGCGGGTCGAGATGGTCGAGCAGGCCGTTCATGGTTACCGGCAACTGCTGGCCCGAAAACCCGACGATCCCGCGCTGCGCAACGATGCGGCCCTGGCCTTGCGCCGCGCGGCCAACTTGTACCGGATGATGAACCGCTTTGAGGCCGCGTTGCCGTTGTATGACGATTCGCTGAAACTGCAGGCGGCGCTGGTCGCCGAATTTCCCGAACGCGACGCATATCTGGTTCGCCTCGTCGATTGCCAGCTCGACCAGGCCAACGCCTTGCAGCGCGTGCGGGGGCCGGCGGCGGCGATTCCCGGCTATCGCCAGGCGTACGAAACGGCTCGCCAAGCGCGCACGCAGTCCCCGCACGGCGTCGGGCCACGCCTGGCCGAAGCTCGAGCGGCCGTTGAGCTGGGCGAGGTGCTGGCCCAGGAAGGGCAGTGGAACGAAGGTTTGAGCCTGGCGGAAGCGGGCGCACAGACGTTGAGTCTGTACGCCGAGCCGCCGCGGAGTTCGGGCCGCGTTCTGGCCGTCTTCGCCTGGAACACAACCAGCCGCATCGCGCGCGATGCGCAGCAGTTCGACGCCGCCCGAAACGCCAATCGGCAGACTCTGACGCTTGCCCGTTCGCTGCTGGCGGACGACCCGCAGGACCCCAACGCCCGCTTTGTGCTGGCCGCCGCGCTGCTCGAAACATCGCTGCTGGAGGGACTGCTGCAAAGTGACGACGCCGAACTGCTACGCCTCCTGGACGAAGCTGCTGGCCTGCTGCGCGCGCTGTCGACCGAGTACGGTTCGACGGCCGCCAATCAACGCAAGCTGGCCGAAGTGCTCACACAGCGCGGCGAGGTTCACCTGGCGGGCGCGCGCCTGGCCGACGCCGAGGCCGATGCGGAATCGGCCGTTGCGTTGCTCAGTGCCCTGTCGCGCGAGTCGTACGGCGCGTCCATTTATGACGAGCACCTGGGCGCCGCCGGCGACTTGCGGGGGCGGATCGCGGACGCGCACGGAGATCACCTGGCCGCCCGGCGATGGTGGGAGCTGGCCCTCCGACGATCTGCCTGGGCCCTGGCCGCCTCGCCGGCCGACGGCGAGTTGCACGACCAGCTTCAGCAGCTCGAACAACGTCTCGCCACCTGGCCGCCCGACGCTCCCCCGCCAGCCCGTGTGCCGTTCGAGCCCGCACAAGCGCGGCAGCATCAGCAGGCGTGGGCCGACTACTTGCGTGTTCCCGTGGAGTACGAGAACTCGCTCGGCATGAAGTTCGTCTTGCTCCCGCCGGGCGAATTCACCATGGGCGGCTCGAACGCCGAAATCGCGGCGCACCTGGCAGCCGTGTCCCCGGACAACGCCCACTTGCGAAACTGCATCCAAAGCGAGAGGCCTCCGCGACAGGTACTGCTGTCGCAACCGATTTACATCGGCACGCGCGAGGTTACCCAGGGCCAGTACGCCGCGCTGATGGGAAAGAATCCTTCCTATTACGCTCCCAACGGCGAGGGGCAAGCCGCGGTCAGCGGGCTGAGCAACTCCAGCCACCCCGTGGAGTCGATCACCTGGCTGGCAGCGGCCGAGTTCTGCCAGCGGCTCAGCGAGGAAGAGGGTTTACAACCGTGGTATTCGCACGCCAGCGGCGCGGTGACCATGCTGGACGGGACCGGCTATCGCCTGCCCACAGAAGCGGAGTGGGAGTTTGCCTGCCGAGCTGGATCGCCACTGGGATCTGGGCCGGATGACTCGGAGCAGAACTTACCGCGGCACGGCTGGTTCGAGCGGAACTCGGACGACCGGACGCATGTGGTCGGCGAGCTGGCTGCCAATCCGCTGGGGCTGTACGACCTGCGGGGCAACGTTTGGGAATGGGTCCAGGACTGGTGGTCCGCTCGTTCCGTCGACGCTCCGTCCCGCGGCCAGGCGATCAACCCGGACGGCCCGCGGACGGGCGACTTACGAGTGGTTCGCGGCGGCGGCTATCACAATCCGGCGCTCTCCTGCCGGGCTTCGCACCGCTACGCTTTCCAGCCCACCGGCAGCTTCCGCGGGATCGGATTTCGCGTGGTGCTGGTGCCCGCGCCGACGTTGCCGCGGCCCCAGACTGGGAATGGAACCTGAACCGGCCGGCCCACTTCAACTGGGCGTGGACGCCCAGTATCGGTCGATCCAGCTCCTAACCGCGAATTCAATGTTCCCTGGCCGCTGACGGGTGGCAGTGGCCAAAGGAGCGACACGGTGGTGTGGGTGCCACGGGCTTGCCCGTGCTCTTCCGGCCGTCCCTTGCAGTCCGAAGCGAGGATACCGTTTCCGCGAGTGACTCACGCGACCCCACGTGTGCTGCCCCGGCGGCTGTTTTACTGATCGAAATTGTTGCTTTTGCAAATGGGCGCAGCCATCAAATGCGTGCGGGGAAGCCAGCGTGGTACTGCGGCAGCACGCACCCGCGCGGTGGCGTTGTCCCCGCTGCGCACGGCAAGGGACGGCCGAAGAAGCACGGGCAAGCCCGTGGCACCCCCGTAGACTGCTGCTGACGGAAGCACGGCGGAGTTGGCGCGACATCCTGCATTCGCCCGCCGCTCCCATCTGGTACCGGCCGCGAAATCCCTTGCGACCACCAGACCCCAGCGGATAGAATTCGCATAGTCCGTGGCGCGGGGCCGGTGGGCGGGCGACAAAGTTCAACGCCGATCTATCCGTCCGCATCCTGCCGCCGGATAGATCGCAATTCGTTTTTCGTTATTGTCCGCGCTTGCGTCCCCGGCGGGGGGTACTGGGCGTTGGTGCTGGATTCGGCTACGCTTCAGGTAGGCATGGTTCGACTCCCGATACCGATTTGGTTCGCGAGGTTTCGCAGATGACTCGTTCAACATTGCCGGCGCAGATTCGCGAAATGCCGGTTGCCGATCGCTTGGCCTTGGTCGAGCAGATCTGGGACAGCATCGTCGAAGACGAAGCCGGGTTTGAGCTTACGGACAAACAGAAGGCGGAACTGGACCGACGGCTCGCCCAACGTGCGGCAGACGCTCGTTAAACGCTTCCCGTACGTCGTCTGCTACGTCTTCGAGGAGGACCGAGTGGATGTCATCGCCGTCTTTCACGGTCACCGGGATCCGACCGTCTGGACGTCGCGAGTTGGGCAGCGAGACACGAATCCCACCGACGAAAACTAAGGCCTGCACTGGAGCGGCGTTTCGTGCGTGTTGCGAGGTCCAAGATCACTGGCCGCCGCCCAGTGATGCCAATCGTTGAACCTAATCGCAGCGCGGACGCGCGTTCTGCGAAGGCCTTGAGCTGGCATCCTTGCCAGCTCTCTTCTTGTGCCGCGCGATTCCGCGCCACTTGAGATTCACGCTCCATCCGTGCACGCTGCGCCGCGTTGGCTCGGCCACTGCCCAGGCCGCTCGGTAATGGTCTGGTGGTAGCGAGGATTCCGGTTGTCCAGCGTTTCGCCCGCTTTGTCGGCAAGCCGTTTCCGGGCTACGTTTTCTCTACGCCCACACGCTCCGCGTGTCCTGGCCGCCGACGGGTGGCAGTGGCCAAAGGAGCGACACGGTGGTGTGGGTGCCACGGGCTTGCCCGTGCTCTTTCGGCCGTCCCTTGCAGTCCGAAGTGAGACAACCGTTTCCGCGAGTAACTCACGCGACCAAACGTGTGATGCCCTGGCGACCGGATTGCTGTTCGAGCTTTTTGCTGGCCTAAGTGGGCGCAGCCATCGATTGAGTGCGGGGAGGCCAGCGTGGTACTGCGGTAGCACGTACCCGCGCGGTGGCGTTGTCCCCGCTGCACACTGCAAGGGACGGCCGAAGAAGCACGGGCAAGCCCGTGGCACCCCGAAGATTGCTGCTGACGGAAACTCGCCGGAGTTGGCGCGACATCCTGTACTCACCCGCCGCGCCCATCTGGTACCGGCCCCGAAAACTCTTGCGACCACCCGTCCCCAACGGATAGAATTCACATCGTCCGTGGCGCGGGGCCGCTGGGCTGGCGCCAAGGTTCAACGCCGGTCGATCCGTCCGCATCCTGCCGCCGGATGGATCGCAATTCGTTCGCTGATCAAGCTTGCCCGATCCACGTCCAGTCGTTTAATGGAGGTGTCTGATGACCAATGAATCACTCATTCGGAATCTCATTCGAGGGTCCAACCAGCGTGCGATCCAGGAGAGCGTCGCCGCCTTGATCATCCTGGTTGTCTTCACGAGATTGTTGTCCGGGAGCGCGGTCGGATCGGCGAGCTATTACGGATGCCTGCTCATTATCGTCGCGACCGGCTTCATTGTTGGCGTGGTGTGGTCACATGCGCTGAGCTATCGGCTCCTCCGGTCTCACCCGGCAAGCGACGTGGGCTTCTGGCGCGCGGCGTTTCATGCGCAGGCGAGATTGCTTCGCCTGGTACCGCTTTGGTATTGCGCGCCGTTTGGCTTCGGCGCCATCGTGCTCGTCGCTCCGGTCGCGGTGGAAGAGTTTGTCCCTTTCGCGATGGTCCTCGGCATTTTCCTGGTGGTTTGTGCGGGGGTCGTTTGGCTCAACCGAAGAGCTGCTGCTTGCCTTTCTGGTGCGGCGAGGCTGTTAACGGATTGATCGGCGCCGATGGTTTCGGAACGATCAGCGAACAAGCCGTCATTCGCGTGAGGTTGAGGCGTTCATCGAGATTACGACCTACCGACTTACGTATCCGGACGGTAGCATAAAGAGTATCACCTTAGACACCTGGAGCTATGACATGACGGAAGCGGTTTAGGACCTGCTGCGAACGTTCGACGCCTTGACGGACGACGAGAAGCAAGAGGCAACGGTGCAGTTGCTTCGCCGCGTCATCGAGGATGAGTCGGGTGATGTTCCGGAAGATGCCCTCGTCGCGGCGGCTGAGGAATTGTTCCTGGAGCTGGATGTTCGAGAGGCTGCCGATGGTCCATCCTGACCGTGGCGAGAAACGCCGATCTGTCCGTCCGCATCTTGCCGCTGGATAGATCGCAATGCTTTCGGTGGCGGAGGGCGGACGGGTTGACCGAGGCACAGCTTGACGAGATCGAGGCGGCCGTGGGGTTCGCCCTGCCGGCGGAGTACCGGCGAGTGGCGGCGGCGCCCCCCTTCCGCCCAATCGGCCGGGATTGGGTGTACTGGTTCTACGACGACCCCGGCATGATTATCGAGGGGACGCTCGCCCCGCTACCTGACGGCGGGTACAACCGGGACGGGTGGCGGGCCGACTACCTGTGCATCGGGGAGAGCGCCGCTGGCGACTCGTATGTGCTGGACACGGTCACCCCAGGGCTGCCCGTCCTGTGCCGGAGCCACGAGACGCACCGGGTTGAGCCGGAGTACCCCACGTTCGCGGCGTTCGTCGAGGAGTGGGTGAAGGCTCCGGAAGTGGTTGAAGCCAACCGGGCTGCCGAACGAAAGGAATGGCGCGGCAGGATGCGACGGGCTTTCATCTTCGTTATGTGCTCCGTGCCCGTCGCGATCGGATTCGCAGGGCTGGTCAGTTGGGTCGTATTGTGGTTGAGGAGCTGAGACGAGAACGCCGAACCAGGCGCTGCCACGGACAGCGGGGGCATGTAGGCGTTCCCGGATTCGTAGTTCACTCGGCCCCCGCCGCTGCTGAGCCTGGTCGTTAGCTGCTAGGGCCGTATCACATGTCGTTTGATAAACTCCGAGAAACGCTCGGCCATACATCGCCCAGTTTTCGATGCTACTGCGCTGGCGATCGCACCGAGCAACTTAGGCTCACCGCACGCCTCCGACACATCCTCGGAAAGCCCGCGACGGCAGAGGCCCTTGCCCAACTGGATTCACAACTGGGTAACGCGGGCATCGTGATTCGCGACCTTTACGCGATGCACAATGGAATGACCTTGTATTGCGACACGAAGTCCGAGAGTTCAGAGGCCCAGTTGAACTTTTTCTCGCCTCCGTCGCCGAGTGGGACGCCCATGTTGCCCACCTCGTCTTGGCGGCGTAACGCCTCGATTTTCGTCGATCTCCCTCCTGCTGTCCACGGGTTCGGCGGATTCTCTCCCGCCACTCTCTAAGGCGCTACTCGGTGTGTAGCGGCGCTACTCGTGATGTTCCGCTTTCTTTGTTGAAGGGACGGCACTGTGCCGTCCGCTCAATTCCTGAAAGTGCGTGAACATGGGAGATCAGTCATGAACAAGTTCGACGTGGTGAGCGGCGATGGGGTTTTTGAGACGCTCAAGCCGCTCAGGAGCAGGCTCGGCAGTGTGCAGGGCGAAATCGCTGGCGTTGTCGAGCAGTTGAGCAGGCTGTCGGCACGGTTGGGGCCGCAGGATGCCGAGACCATTCTCGAAGACGTGGAGTCCGTCGAGAGTCAGCTTGAGGAGTTGAAGTCCTTGCTTGAGGACTTGGGTGCCACAAGCGAGAGCGAGTAGATGGGGATGCAGCGGTCCAGAGGCGACGGAGCGCCTCTGGACCGCCGTTGCATCTGCTTTACTGCAAGAAGCTCACGCCCCTGAGACTCGCCAAACTCCGGCGACTGGTCACTGACAGCCAACTTGTAGATGCGGCCCTCCTTCATTCGTGCCGTCAAGAGTCGGTAGAAGAAGGCTCCAAGAACACGCTTCTAATGCGATCTGCAAGAGACACAACCGTTCACAGACTCATCACAGAGAAAGGGATGACTAATGAATATCGAGCGATTGACGTTGGAAGAAGTTGCGTACCTGGCCGAAGGAATTCTAACGGAAGAGTCCTTCTGTCATCTCCTCGGAATGGAGGTTCTGGGGACGTGCCACGACGAGTCGGACGAACCGTTCCAGTATGGTGCGGTCTTGTGCTCAGTTCTCCAATGGGATGATGAAGACGAGACCCCGACCACAGATGACGTTGACACGAGGATTATCTTCGTGAACGAAGTTGGAGAATGGAATTCGGATATTGAGTTGGCACACGACAAACTCGTTAAGAGGATCGAAGAAGAGTATACGCTGAAGAACATCGATCCGTATGAGAGAAGGAGGTTGTTCTCATTTCAGGGCGATCTTGCAACACTTGAAAGGCATCTCACCACGCTGCTTGAAAAACAGGAAGCCAAAGTGCCAGCGCTTCTGGAAAAGTTTATCGACCGACAGAACACATTGAAGAAGAACCGAGTGCAAAGCTTAGGTCGAGACGGAGCGTGATGCCCCCCATGCAAACACAGAACGGCCTGCTATCGCTCTCGGATGTGCCGCCCCGAGAAGTCGAATGGCTCTGGCCAGATCGAATCCCGCTCGGTGAACTGACGATCCTCGACGGCGATCCGAGCGTGAACAAGAGCAGCTTCACGCTTGACCTGGCAGCACGGGTCTCGACCGGAAAAGACATGCCAGATGGACCGCCAGGCGTCAAGGGGCGTGTGCTGGCTCTGTTGGGTGAGGACAGTCTCGAAAAGACCATCGTTCAACGGCTCGCAGCCGCAAAGGCCGACTTGAGCCAGATTGCAACGATCAAAGGCTCGGTCCTGTTCCCCAACGACATTGACAGAATCGAAGTGGCGATTGCCAAGACGCAGGCGAAACTCCTGGTGATCGACCCGCTAATGGCCTTCTTGGGCTGTGACGCCAACGGCGATCAGAAAGTGAGGGGCGCATTGACTCCGCTCAAGGAGATCGCAGACACGGCGAACTGCGCCGTGGTGATGGTTCGTCACCTTACGAAGCGTGGAGGGAAGCATTCCCTCTACCGGGGCAGCGGCAGCATCGGTATTGTGGCGGCGACCAGATCGGCACTGTTGATTGGCAAATCGCCCGACGAGCCTAACTTTCGGGTTCTCTGCCAGACCAAGAGCAATCTGGGGCCACTCGCTCCGAGCCTGCTGTTCGAGCCTGTTGATTCGGACGGAACAGTTACCATCGAGTGGCGAGGTGAGTGCGAATACACCGCTGACGATCTCCTCTCAGCACCCTCAAAGAACGAGGGCAAACTGGCTGAGGCGATGAGTTTTCTGGCCTCACTTCTTGAGAAAGGACCAGTTTCCCAGCGGGCAATCAAAGCGAGGGCCATCGACGTTGGAATTGCTCTCCGCACGCTTGATCGTGCGAAGGAGGTTCTGGAAGTCGTCTCCGAGCGAACCCGCTTTGGTCCGGGCGGCTTTTGGATGTGGAAGCTCCCCGAGCAGGAAGATGCGGCATTGTCCGCCACGCAACCAGATGTGGCGCACAATGGTCGCCACGCATTCCCTGTTGTTGAATGAGACTGACGAGAGACCATGCAATGTCGTCCACCTATCAATTCCTTCCGCCTCTGCTGCCCGATGAGTTCGAGGCACTGAAATCGTCCATCGCCGAGCGAGGCGTTGATGTTCCGATCATTGTCGATCAGGAAGACAACGTGATCGACGGCTACCATCGGATGCGTGCCTGTGATGACCTGGGCATTTTCTGCCCTCGGGAGGTTCGCCACTTCGAGAGCGAAACAGACAAGCTGGAGTTGGTTCTGCGGTTGAACTGTGGTCGTCGGCAACTGAACCGGCAGCAGAAGCGCTCCGTCATCGACGCATACCTGCTTCGTGACCCGCAGATCGCTGACAACTTTCTGGCTCAAATCATCGGTGTCTCCAAGAATACCGTGGCCGATGTAAGAAGTACGCTGGAGGCAACTTGTCAAATTGACAAGTTCGACGAACTTCGGGGAAGGGACGGCAAGATGCGCCCCGTGAGATACAAGAAGATTATCGCCAACACGCCACAGGAGGCTGAGGCCGCCCTGAAGATCATCGGCACGCTTCCCGACAACTGCACTGGCAAGACCATCGACATCGCCACGGCGAAGCGTGAAAGCCGAAAGGCGAAGGCCACGGCGATCACATCACGAAATCAAGACGCTGCGCCCGCTACCCAGAAGATCGGCAATGTTGAAGTCTGGTGCGGCGACTCGCTGAGGCTCATGCGTGAGCGGCTGGCATCGCAGTCGGTCGATGTGGCCATCACTTCGGTCCCGTACAACGTCGGCAAGGATTACGGCAGCTACGACGACAACCGCCCCGAGGCGGAATACCTCGCTTGGCTCGCAGAGTGCTTTGAGACGATCCACGGCGTCCTCAAGGACGATGGCAGCTTTTTCCTCAACATCGATTCCCCGAATAGCAACCCGTGGAGAGCCTTGAAGATTGCCGAGATCGCCGGTCGCTTCTTCTCTCTCCAGAACCGCATCATCTGGGTGAAGACGATCACGGTTGACGGGCTATCACATGGTCAGTTCTCACCCAACGGGAGTAACCGCTACCTGGATCACACTTGGGAGTTCGTGTTCCATTTCACGAAGACTGGCAACCGAGAGATCGACCGGCTCGCCATCGGAGTTCCCTACGCTGACAAGGGCAATCTCAGGAGGAACGGAGCCACTTCTGATCTGCGCTGCGGCGGTGACGTGTGGTTCATTCCTCATCCGACGATTACGAACCGCAGTGACAGAGGCTTTCACCCGTGCCCGTTTCCTGTCGAGCTTGCCGAGCGGTGCATCAAGCTGCACGGCATAAGCGAGAGCCTGGTCGTCCTCGATCCGTTCAATGGCTCGGGCAGTTCGACCGAGGCGATGGCACGCCTTGGTGTCGATGGCATCGGCATCGACATCGATCCCGCCTACTGCGAGTTCGCAGTCGAGCGCCTTTCCAGGCTGGAGGATGAGCGTCAGGATGAGCCTATTAGCGAACTCTGCATTCACATCGAAGATGCCTATGACTTGGAACGCCAAGTGAATGCCAGCGTGCTGTTGGGCGAATGGGCCGGTTGGGAAGGTGTGCCAGTTGAGGCCGCTGAGCGCCTCGTTCCATTGCTGCCTGACGAGGTGCGTCGGTTGCTTATTAGCGATCTTCCACCGGCAGCATGACCACCGTGCCGTGGTTCAGGATCGCATTTTGGCGCTCAAATTGTGCGCCCTGCAAATGGTGACAACATGCGGGCGTCGTCAGCACATCTCACCGAGGCGCAGTCGAGGTGGAGTAGGAATCTCTGCGGGCCATCAAGGTTCATGCGCTTGTCACACCACACTCCTGAGCAGAGGTGAATGCGCTCGGGACGATCTTTCGACTCGAAAGATGGGTCTCCTGCGGCCACTCGACTCCTTGGTGCCACGGACTGCCGCTCGAAGCGCCTCATAACCGCAATTTGACGAATAAGGCGATCAGCGCTATCGTGTCTTAGCGCTATTTATTTCACGGAGGAATCGCACAATGGACGCAACACTCAGTTATGAAGATGCGGTCGAGAAGTATCTCGACGCCATCAAGGAAACACGCTCACTGCCGAGCCAGCCGAGTGAGACACTCTCGATTCGGCGAGGGAAGAACTGGCAGCTTCGCAACGCAAACGGTCTGCTCGCCACGGTCTCCGATGACGGCGAGGTGTCGTTCGGCAAGGACGACATTCAATGAGCGAGAAGGCCACAACCAGCGACAGGCAATTCACCTTCCTCGATGAGACTCGACGGCAGGTGATCTTCACGCCAAAGAGGTACGACCCGAGGACTGGGCTACTGGCCGGTGTCAACCAGCAAGGCAAGCCAATCTCAGTGGCGGTCAAGGATTTCATCATGCCCCACAGCCAGTCGAACTGGATTGGGAGTGAAGCTCAGATAGGAGGAAGCTGCTCACAGTGAGCCGCCACCACGACCATTAAACTGAAAGAAGGGAATCGAACAATGACAACGCAAAACAACGGCTCCGACAGCGGCACGGCAATCGATGGGCTGCATGAGAGTCACACGAATGCCGCCACAGAAGTTAAGCCACCCCAGCGCATATCATGGAAGCGTCATCTGGAATTGGAGTCACAAACCGTCGAGCAGTTACGCCAAGACAACGAGAATCTTAGCTGGGATACAGATCACTATTATCAGTTGGTGTGCCACCTCGCCAAAGACCTTCGGGATCACGGCATAGAGTCCAAAGCTCTCCACGAAGTATTGCAGATGGGATGGTTAGAGGAACAGGAAGTCGAGGAGCCTAAGTTGACTGACGATCAACTCGCCCGCCAAGAGGACGTTGACGGTGCCATCCATAACCTGCTGTCAGAGTTGGCAGGGAAAAACTTGGAGTGGGACATCTCACTCGTCGGCGCAGTGCGGCGCACGATCAACGATGAGTTTGAGAGCACGCACGCTAATTGATGGTGGTTCAATCACGCTATTTGATGGAGCGTCGTCTGAGGGAAGAAGTACCGGTGCCTCTCCTCTATGCCAGTGTTACCAGCGGTGGATCCAGGGCACGTCGC
>JAGFJK010000016.1 GCA_024102795.1 Pirellulaceae bacterium | reverse complement strand
CCCGCCAGCGACGCCGGCTGCCCCATCGCCGCTTCAGGCCCCGTAGCCGCTTCAGGCCCCCATCGCCGCTTCAGGCGGGCGCGTCGGCCACGTAGTCCCGGCCGCCGCGCGCGGCCAGAATCACCAGCGCCAGCCCCACCGCCATCAGTCCGACCGCCACCAGGTACGGCAGTCCCAGTTGCACTTTCAACAAGGGGATCCCCAACCCGGACCCCAGGATGCGGGCCAGCGAATTCACGCTCTGGCCCACTCCCAGCACGACGCCTTGCCGAGCGGGATCGCTGCGCCGCGACAGCAGCGAGTTGAGCGACGGCTGCATGAACGAGAAGCCGGCCACGACCACGGCCAGTCCGGTCATCAACAGACCGCCCGACGCGCGAGCCACGGCCGCGGCCACCAAGGCAAAACCCAACACCTCGATCGCCGCGCCCACCGCCGCCAGCCGCCCTTCACTCACGCGCCCGGCCAGCCGCCGCACAATACCGCCCTGGACCACCGCCAGCGTGAAGCCGATGTAGGCGTAGGTCAGGCAGACCTGCCCAAAACTGAAGCGGAACGGGCTGTCCGGCACGTCCTCGCTGCCCTTGATCAACAACGACAACGTGGTTTCGAAGTTGGCGAACGAGAAAATGCAGACAAAAATCGCCGCCAGCAACAGGCCCACCGACGGCATCGCCAACGCCGTCCGCAGCCCTGGCCAATCGAAGATCTTGTGACCGGCCTGGCCGCTGTCGGGCCGCAGCGATTCGGGCAAACGAAACACGGCCAGCAGCAGGGCCAAAAAGGACAAGATGGCCGCCACGTAGCCCGGCCAAGGACCCGGCGGCGAACCGGGCCCCGGCACGGCCAGAAATCCCAGCAAGGGACCAAACGTGAACCCCAGCCCGAACGCCATGCCAATCAAAGCCATCCCCTTGGGACGCTTTTCCAGACTGGTCGAGTCGGCGATGTACGCTTGGGCCGTGGAAATCGTCGCCCCGCAAATCCCCGCCCCGATCCGCGCCGCGAACAGCCCCGCCAGACTCTGGTAAACCGTCGCCACGCCAAACAGAAAATAAAACGTCGCGGACCCCGCCAGGCCGAGCATCAACACGGGCCGGCGGCCGATCCGGTCCGACAGCCGGCCCCACAACGGCGCGAAGATGAACTGCATCGCGGAAAAGCTGGCCATCAACAACCCCAGTTGCAGCCCCGATTCGTCAACCGAAAACTGGTCGGCGTAAATCGGCAACAAAGGCAGCACCATGCCGAAGCCCAACAAGTCGATGAACACCGTCAGGAAGATAACCAGCAGCGAGCCGGTGCGAGGCGAATCGTTCATGCGGCCAGAAGACTCCTTCGAGGCAGTTGTCAGGGGTCAGTTGTCAGTTATCAGGGGTCAGGTGTTGTTGGCCTGTGGCCTGCTGGGGCGAGGGTGCCAAGGTGCCATGATGGTCCATGGCGAGCCCATCGCCAAGGTGGTGACCGGATTCGAGACGGACACTCTTGCCGGAGAACGATCACTCCAATGGTGGAGCATGGTCATGGGGACGGAGGATTGCAAATTGCAAATTGCAAATTGGGAATTGGGAATTGGCAACTGCCCCCTGACAACTGGCCCCTGACAACTGACAACTCCCCCGGCCCGGCACTTTTGCCGCGAGCTTTCAAGCCGTATGATGCCAGCATGAAGCTGCCCGACGCCGAAGCCCGTCGCCAAACGGAAAATCTGTCATCCAGCGAGCTGGCGGCATGCCAGCTTCTGCGGCTGAACCATTTGCTGGAAGTCATTCTGCCGGGCAACCGGTTCTATGCCGAGAAGCTGGCCGGAACCAGGTTGCCTCTGCAGTCGCTGGACGAATTGGCCGAGCTGCCGTACACGTTTAAAAACGAGCTGGTCGGCACGGCGGCGGAAGGCGACCTGGCCGCCAACCTCACGTATCCGCTGGAACGTTACGTGCGTTTTCATCGCACCTCGGGCACGCGGGGCCGTCCGTTGGTCGTGCTGGACACCGCGGACGACTGGCAGTGGTGGGTCGAGACGTGGCAGTACGTGTTGGACTCGGCGGAGATTACCTCCGCGGACCGGGCGCTGCTGGCGTTTTCCTTCGGGCCGTTCATCGGCTTCTGGAGCGCGCACGATGCCCTGGTCGCTCGCGGCGCGCTGGTGATTCCCAGCGGCGGGATGAACTCGGCGGCCCGGTTGGATCTGATTCGAGTCAGCCAGGCCAACTGCCTGTTCTGCACGCCCAGCTACGCTTTGCACCTGGCGGACGCGGCGGCGGAGAATCAGTTGAACGTCGCCCGCCTGCCGATCGATCGGATCGTGGTGGCCGGCGAGCCAGGCGGGTCGCTACCGGCCGTACGGCAGCGGATCGAGGCGGCCTGGGACGCCCGCGTTGTGGACCATGCCGGAGCGTCCGAAGTGGGTCCGTGGGGTTACGCGGATCGGGCTGGACGCGGGTTGCACATCATCGAGAGCGAGTTCATCGCCGAATTCCTCTCGCTGGAGTCGGGCGGCGCGGCGGGCGAGGGCGAGTTGTCGGAGCTGGTCCTGACCACGCTGGGCAGGGCGGGCAGCCCGGTGATCCGTTATCGGACCGGAGACCTGGTGCGTCCCTCCTGGAACACGGACGGTACGAACCGCTTCGTGCTGCTCGAAGGCGGCGTGCTGGGCCGAGTGGACGATATGCTGATCATTCGCGGCGTGAACGTCTTTCCCGGTTCGGTTGAACAGATACTGCGGGGGTTTCCGGAAGTCGTCGAATATCGGATGCGGGCCAGCAAGCAGCACGAGATGGACAGCCTGCTGGTGGAGATCGAAGATCGACTGGAAGCGCCCGAACGAGTGGCTCGCGAGCTGCGGCTGCGGCTGGGGTTGCGAGTGGATGTGCGGTGTGTGCCCCTGGGTTCCCTGCCCCGCTTCGAGGGCAAGGGGAAACGTTTTGTGGACGAACGATGAGTCTCACGCCTGAACTCGTGGCCCACTGCCGAAACCAGTTTCCCGCACTGGGCCGCACGGTCGCCGGCGAGCCGGCCGTTTTCCTGGATGGTCCCGCCGGGACGCAGGTACCGCGGGCGGTCATCGACGCCGTCAGCTCCTACCTGGCTCACCAAAACGCCAATCATGGCGGAGTGTTCGCCACGAGTGTCGAGAGCGACGCGCTGTTGGACCAGGTCCACCGCGCGGCGGCGGATCTGGTGGGCGCCGAGGACCCCGACACGGTGTTCTTCGGGGCCAACATGACCAGCCTCACGCTGGCGATGTCGCGAGCGCTGGGACGAACCTGGCGGGCGGGCGACGAGGTGCTGGTCACTCGGTTGGACCACGACGCCAACGTCACGCCCTGGGTGCTGGCCGCTCGCGACGCGGGCGCCACGGTCCGCTACGCCGAGATCCACCGCGAAGACTGCACGCTGGACCTGGATCAGCTTCGCGGCCAGCTCAGCCAGCGCACCCGGCTGGTGGCCGTCGGCTGCGCGTCCAACGCCGTGGGAACGATCAATCCCGTCCGGCAGATTACCCAGTGGGCTCACCAGCACGGAGCGCTGGTATTCCTGGACGCCGTGCACTACGCGCCGCATGCGCTGCTGGACGTCGCGGCCTGGGATTGCGATCTGCTGGCCTGCTCCGCTTACAAGTTCTTTGGCCCGCACATGGGTCTGATGTGGGGCCGCCGCGAGCTGCTGGAATCGCTGCCGGCCTACAAGGTCCGCCCGGCGCCCGACACGCTGCCCGGCAAATGGATGACGGGCACTCAGAACCATGAATGCCTGGCCGGCGTCCTGGCGGCGATCGACTATCTGGCCTGGCTGGGGCGCGAGGCGGGCGGCGACCCGCACGCCGACCGCCGCTCGGCACTGACAGCCGCGTTCCAGGCGATCGGCGACTACGAACGCACGCTCTGCCAGCGGCTGCTGGCTGGACTGGCCGAGCTGCCAGCGGTGCGCGTGTGGGGGATCACCGATCCGCGGCGGCTGGCGGAGCGGCTGCCGACGCTATCGGTTACGCATCGCTCGCTGCCGGCCATCGACGTTGCCCGCCACCTGGCCGCTCGCGGGATCTTCGCCTGGCACGGCAACTACTACGCACTGCAACTGTCCGAAACGCTGGGCCGCGAACCGGACGGCATGGTCCGCGTCGGGCTGGTGCACTACAACACCCCGCGGGAAGTCGACCGGCTGCTGGCCGCTCTGCGCGAACTGGTTTGAACTGGATTGAACGCCATGCAAGTCTATCCCACCGAACTCAAGAGACTGCCGGACGAGCGGCTGCTGCTGATTGGCTGGAGCGACGGGCAGCGGAGAACGTACGGCTACCGCGAACTGCGCGACCACTGTCCCTGCGCCACCTGCCGGGAGAAACGCCGCCAGACAGACCAGGCCCCGGCGGCCAACCTGCTGCCCGTGCTGGGGCCTGGCGAGGACCAGCCGCTGGAAATCACCGGCATGAAGCCGGTGGGCAACTACGCCTACTCGATCGCCTTCAGCGACGGGCACGACACGGGCATCTTTACCTTCGAACTGCTCCGAGAACTGGGCACGCTGGAACGGCCGGGTAGCGGGACGCCATGAGTTAAGCGACTTCGAGTTCATTACCCATGTCGGCAATATCTTTTCCCGTTGCTTCCGCGAATAAGACATCGGGGCAGAAGTCAACACCATTTGGCCAGACGATTGTCCCCGCTTCGTGGTCGACACTTACGCGACCGAAGTAGTTCAGATCCTGCAGCGGTTCAAACACCCCGCCACGGCCAGATACCCTGGCCGTAAAGTCAAGATTCGCTGTGAGGCCGTTGGCGAAGCGGATTTCAAGCACGAAACCGCCAACGTGACGCACGGCAACAACTCGCGGGAACATTCAACTGTCTCCTACCTCAAAGGGTCGATAACAAGTGGCGCTTCATCATTGTGAAGGCGGCGCCAGTTGGCTAGCAATTCGTCTTGATGTAGTTCGGCCCACTCAAGTACTAATCCTAACGCACGTCGCGGAAACTTGCCACGCAGCACGGTTAGTGGGGCAATCCCGAATTCGGCTTCCGAGCCGGAGTAAATGGCGTGGAAATGTGGCGGTGCATGGTCGTCGAAGTACATCCGGATCGAGATTCCGAAGAAGCGGCTGATTTCAGGCATACTCGCGCAAGCTCAATACGGACACTTCGGGCATACCCGATTTTACAACCCCAGTCCCGGAGGAAAGCCGGAGGTATCCGGCGCGGCTGGGGGTCCCTCGATGCCTTGCTGTTCCAACTGGCGGAAGTCGTCGACGCCGTAGCCCGGCTTCTGCTCGCCATCGCCCTGAGTGAAGATCTGCGCTCGGCCAAGCCGCACTTTCTTGTAGGTTTCCTCGGGCACGACGTAGTACCAGTCGGCGAAGCGCGCGTTCAGCTCGTTGACCTTGGCCCGGGCCTGGTTGAGCTTCTCTTCGTACTCGTCCTGCTTGCGCTGATTCTCCTTCTCGATCCGTTCGCGCTGGGCCTTGCGTTCGGCCTGTAGTTCGTCTTCCTGAGCGGCGGCAGGTTGAGCGGCGGCAGGTTGAGCGGCGGCGGGATCGGGCTGCGCGGCCTCCTGGCACTCGCCCGGCTGCTCGTCGTTGGCCGCTTGTGGAGGCTCTGGCTGGGCCTCACCCTGCTTCGGCTCTTCCTTCGGCTCTTCCTTCGGCTCTTCCTTCGGCTCTTCCTTCGGCTCGGCAGGCTTCGCCGGAGCGGGCGTCTCAGCCGGCGCGGGCGCAGCGGCCGGCGCGGG
>JAGFJK010000514.1 GCA_024102795.1 Pirellulaceae bacterium | reverse complement strand
CTTCCTGTCTCGATTGGCTTTCGAGGGTCAGTACGATGACCTCTGCTGAGTTCTGTCTCGCCCGCCGTGGATCGCTCCCCGGCGTTCCGACCTTTCAGGCAAGCCTTACTCGTAGCCTCGCAGCTTGGACGTGGCTGCATCCGGGTGGGGGTGGACCGACCCGGCGCTTACCCAACCATCCGCGGGCTTCCTTCGCACCGCCGGTCACCCGGCCGTGGTTGCCCTCGTCTTGTACTTGCCTCTCGGAGGGGTTCACTTGGTATACTGATCTCCGACAGTTTCCAGACTCGTACAGGGGACTTGCACCCCACAAAAATCACGCCCATGCCGGGCGTACACCATCGCATGCACGGGAGTGGCGGTGGTCAGCGGACTTTGAAACCAACGTCAACTCCCGCCACCCCGTGATGCGGGTCGTTGAACTTAATCGCAGCGCGGACGCGCGTCCTGCGAAGGCCTTGAGTTGGCATCCTTGCCAGCTCTCTTCTTGCGCCGCGCGATTCCGCGCCGCTTGATATTCGCGCCCCATCCGCGCAAGCCGCGCTGGCTCGGCCACCGCCCAGGCCGCTCGGCAGGGGTCCGGTGGTAACGAGGATTCCGGTTGTAACGCCTGTGCCCAGTCATCCAGCGGATGGTCGGCGACATGAAGATCCGCCACAAGGCACAGGCCACCATCGACGCCGATCTATCCGTCCGCATCCTGCCGCCGGATAGGTCGCAATTCGTTCGCCGACGTAGCGTTCCGCGACAACCTGAACATCAACTGACCGTCTGGCAGGACGTCTTGCGGTCAACCCATGATCTGGCTAGAATCTAGCCAGAATGCGATACGAGATTGTTCTGGCACCCCAAGCCGTAGAAGACCTCTATAGCCTTAAGGCAAGTTCTCGCTCCCAAGTGCAGGATGCGATGGAGCGTCACCTTCGGCATGAGCCGACCAAGACAAGCACGGCCCGCGTCAAGCGGCTGCGAGGACTGTCACGTCCGCAATTCCGGCTCCGCGTGGGAGATGACATTCGCGTATTCTACGACGTGTCGAGCGACGCGGTGGAAGTGCTGGCGATTGTGTCAAATTCAGAAGCAAATCGATGGCTGGAAAGATACGGTGAACATGATGAAGCGAGTCCCACTGACTGAGCTGAAAGACGATCTATCGAAGTATCTGCGTTTGGCAGAGAAGGAGCAGATCCTTATTACGCGCCACGGTCGCCCGGCCGGGGTACTCGTGGGCTTTGCCTCCGAAGACGAGTGGTTCGAATATCAACTGGAACACGATGCTCGGTTCTTGGAGCGCATCGAAGGTGCGCGCGCAAGCCTTCGCGCAGGGCAGGGCGTAAAGCTGGAAGACGTTACCAGCGGCCGGAAGCGGTGAAATCGGGTAGCCGGGCGGGTTTCCCCGCCCGGCCCCCACACCACCTGGCATGCGGGTCCGCACCAGGCGGTTCGACGAAGGGGAGAAAGTTGCGCCCAGAGGGTCTTCAGGCTGAGCCGTCCTGGTTCTTGCGGCTAAAGGCCCCACGGTTCGCCCGGACCGCGACCCGCTCGTGACGTCAACGGACGTGCGAGGGCCGCCGCGCCCTGTTAAGTTGACGGAGCGGGGCACTCTTCGTACACTCCCATCCATGAACGGCTGTTGATGCGACGGCTTGACCTGTCCGGCTGGAGGGACCCCATGTTGCGTATTCAAGGTGCTCGGCTTTCGTACTGCGACCGCCTTTCGCGGCGAAGTTTCATCCAAGTCGGAGCGCTGGGGCTGGGCGTGGTGGCTACCAGTTTGCCAGGCGTTCAGTTCAGTGAGCTGATGGCCCAGCAAGCCCGGATCATGGACAAGTTGGCGATTATCCGTTCGGTGCACCACGACTCGTCCAGCCAGGTCATCGGCAGCTCGAACGACAAGGGCGAGGTCCCGGCCGACAACCCTTACCGGCCCGAGAACGTGCTGGCCATGATCTACCGGCACCTGGGTATCGATAGCTCCCAGACATTCCTCGACCTCACGGGCCGTCCCCGCTACCTGCTGGAGCACCGTCAGTTGATTCGCGAACTGGCGTGATGCAAGGGCCGACGTTGATTAATGGCCGCGGAGGCGCCGGTGCAGGAACGCCCATGAACCAAGCCACGCCTCCCGGCCCGATGGGACGCTGGGGTGGCCTCAACCACCTGCGCGCGATCCGGGCTGACTTTCGAGTGTTTTCCCATGCCCTGCACCAGGCGTACGGCGATATGGTCTGGTATCGCGTGCTGGGACAGTCGGTATTCCAGTTCGCGAGTCCGGACCTGGCGCATGAGGTGCTGGTAGCGAAGGCCAAGTGGCTCAACAAGCCCGATAATCAAAAGCGGGCATTCAGCCGGATCATCGGCCACAACTTATTCACGAGCGACGGCCCGGAATGGGTCACGCGCCGCCGTTTGCTCGCCCCGGTATTTCTGCCGCAGATCACGGAACGCTATCGCGCCATCGTGCTGCGCCAGGCGCGATCCGAGCTGAGGCGGCTGGGCGACGGCCAGGTGAACGTTTCGCGGATCGCCAGCACCATCGCGCTGCTCTCGGTGGCGGAGTCGCTGTTCGGTGCCGCAGTCAACGACGTCGCGGACCAGTTCCTGGACGTTGCGGC
>JAGFJK010000500.1 GCA_024102795.1 Pirellulaceae bacterium | reverse complement strand
AGCTCTTCCCGCTTCGAATGAGATCGTGCACCTTTCAGGTCCCTTGCCATCAAGGTTCAAAACATTTTGATCGACCATTCGACCCGGTAATCAACCGGCTTGGGAAACCCCATAAATCACTTCTGGCTCCCTCCCCGGCTTCCGGGGAGGGCTGGGGAGGGGCTCTTTTGTGCCCCGCCAAACTCAACCCGCAACTGCCACATTCACTCAACTACCACCTGGAGAAATTCACTCGGACCCGGATTCGGATTCGGAATCACTACGAATCCGCTGGCGCTACAGTCCCTTGCGCGAGATGAGCACATGGTTGTTCGCCCGAGCCACGCAGGCCCCTCCCCAACCCTCCCCGGCGGCCGGGGAGGGGGCCAGAGGGATTTCAAGGGGGTGGGCGAATGACCTCTGAGGTCGATTTGGAAACCGACGTCGTTTCGGGGGTTTGTATAAATCGGCGCCGGGCACGAAGCGGTTAGCCGACTGGAAAGTTTCGAACTGAGGTCCGCCGTCGCGGCAGGGTTGTGTTCATGTGAACAGGTTTTTGGGGGCAGCCAAGTCATCGGTCGAACGCCGCGAAACATCGCCCCTGGCAGAGACATTTTCCTGTTTGGTGGACCGGCCGGCCACCGTCGCGGCCCAATTCTCCCCGCCCAGAAGCACTCAACCCAGTTCACGACAATCCCCCATCCCGCCAAATCGACCCCAGAGGTCAATAGCCCGCTGCTTGGAATAGATCCCGCCCGAAAGCTCTCCCGGCTGCCCAGCCACTTTTGGAAACGCCACGCGGAGCGCGATGGCTACTTTGTCGTTGAGGAGTTCCAGCACGACCTTCCCGTTGCACTTCGGTCTGGTGTGCGTGGGAGGGGAACGCGGCGGGCGCTGCAGTTGGAAACCGAACGGCCCACGGCATCAAAGATTGTGCGACTCATTTCGCGGCCGGCCCCGCCGACTTGTCCGGAGGCGTGTGCCCACGCGCCTTGTCGACGACGACCGGGAAGAAGAGCGGCTGGCTGTCGTACTTGCCACGTCCAAATGCAAGTAACCACTCCTGCGTTTCGGCATTGCGCAAGAACTGCTGAAGGGCTCGCGCCGCTTGTATTCGCGTGGAGGACTCGTCGCCCCTGGCCACGACCACGACGTAGGGACGGCGCAGCCTGGGATCGCCCTGCACCATGATCTCCATGTCGTGACGCGGAATCTTCGCGTTCAAGAAGGGAATCCGTCCGACGACCGTATAGGCCTGCTCGGCTGCCGCCCGTTTCAGCATTTCCCGATGCCTGTCCGAGGGCAGGGAGGTAACCCGCGCCGGATCCAGCGTGATCTCACCCGCGGCCAGGAGATCCGCCAACACCTCGTTTGCGCCCAGACTGGAGTGCATGAGCAATTGCGACTTCGCCGCGACGATCTTTTGCAGCGCCACGACGGCGTCGGTTTCCCCACGCACCTTCGCCGGATCGGACGGCGGACCAACCAGAAGCAAATCGTTTCTTGCCCAGGGCTGGGGATCGACTCCATAACCGTCGGCGACCAGATTGATGATTGTGTCGCTGGCGTGCATCGTGATCAGGTCCGCCTCGCCTCGCTGAAACACTTCGGCGATTTCCCTCTTGGGCCCCGCTGCGACGATCCGGACCCGATATTTCGACTGCTTCTCGAAGCGCCGGGCAACCTCCTCAAATAGTCCCGTGTCGCCCATTCCGCCGATCACCGCGCACCGCACCGTATCCGACTCGGCTGCCGGCTCCTGCGCAGCGGCACCTGACATCGACGTTCCCAAAGCAATGACCAGGCACAACACCTGGCGCCCAACCCGCCCCGCGGGATTCCGCTGCAATAGCCTCATGTTCTTCCTCCAGACCGCAAGCCGGCAACTGTCCACCGCGAGGCCCACTTGTGGCGTCGGATGGGGAACGTTACGATTGTATCACACTATGTCAGGATCATGTCAAGCCGCGTGACGAGCAGGGGAAGCGTCCATGAAGCCGAAGTTTCTGGCGTTCACATTGTTCACTGTGGCCATCGAACTCGCAGCAGGCGCGAGCAATGCGCGGTGCGACGAGAAGCCGCTGCCACCGACGGAAGCTCGCCAGCGCCTTGGCGAGCGGGTGGTCGTGCAGATGGAAGTGCGCGCCGCAAAGGACCGGCTGGAGAAGCGGGGGGAAATCTACCTCGATAGCGAAACGGACTTCCACGACGAGACGAATCTCGCGGCCGTGATCACGCGTCGCGGCGCCGAGGCGCTGCGTACGAAGGGGATTGGCGAACCGGCCGAGCATTTTCGCGGCAAGCTCATTCGAGTGCGCGGCATCGTCAAGGAGGTCGACAACGTACGGCGTATTGAAATCGACGAGGCGGATCAGATCGAGATCATTTCCTCCTGACTGGCGTTCTGCAATCCGAGGTGCTCACGTGCGACGACGCAAGGCTTTCACGCTAATCGAGTTACTCGTGGTAATCGCCATTATTGGCATCCTGGTGGCTCTCTTACTGCCCGCCGTCCAGGCGGCGCGCGAAGCTGGCAGGCGGGCCCAATGCACGAACAACCTTCACCAGTTGGCGCTCGCGTCGCACAACTTCCATGACGTCCACGGCACTTTCCCGGCCGGCGTTTATCAACTGTCGTTCGCGACCGCGCCGAGGTTCCGTGGAGTGTCGCTGTTCGTGAAGTTGCTGCCCTACATGGAACAGCAGAACCTGGCCGAGGGGTGGGATGAGGCCGACCCGCTGAACAACACCGTTGGCGAAAGCGCCTCGCGCACCGCGACCAGGCTGGCAACGCTGGTGTGCCCGTCCGATGTCATCCCAACGAATCCAATCGATACGGGCAGCGGCCGCTGGTACGGCCTGACGAGCTACGGAGGAAACGGCGGCTCGCGATCCTATGATCCTCAACTGGCGACGAACGACGGCCTGTTTTTCGTCATCGGTCCTGGGTCACAGACGGCTCCCACCCTCAAGCCGGTGCGCATGGCGGATGTTACGGATGGACTGAGCAACACGCTCCTGTTCGGCGAACGGAGTCACGTCGATCCGAACCACGATTCATTCGCGGCGAATGTGACTGCGCCCGGTGGCCAATTCATCAATCCCATGCGAACTGTCGGATGGTGGGCGCCTTCGGGCGGAAGGCTGGCTGCCGGCGATGTCACGCTGAGCGCATTTGCGCCGATCAACTTTCGTGTTCCCGCACCGTTCTCCAGCGGCGGCTCGATGGTGCCACCAGCCACTGATTACAACTCCTATCGTTACTATAACGATCGTCGCATGTGCGCGTTCGGCAGCGAGCATCCAGGAGGCGCGAACTTTGCGCTGGCGGACGGCTCGGTTCGCTTTATCGCCCAGACTATTTCGATGCCAATGCTGCAGGCCGCGGCAGTTCGCGACGACGCGCAAGTCGTCACTTTGGAGTAAGCATCTTGAAGCCCTTGGCTCGATGTGCCCTCTTGTGTGGCGTCCTGCTGGCAGTGCCGGGGTGCGGCGAGCGTATTCCGCTTGGCGAGGTTCGGGGCACACTCACCATGGACGGCCAACCCGTTCCCCACGCGGTGGTGGTGTTCGTGCTGGAATCGTCCGGTGACCACGCCAATGTCCGTTCGGCAGGCCAGTGCGACGGGGACGGTCGGTTCACCTTGCGCTGTGAAAAAGGCGGCATGGGCGGTGTCGTCGGCAATCATCGGGTAGTGGTTGAGGACTTGAGCCTGGCGGATGCGCCGCGCGCTCCTGATGGAACAATCATCGAATTTCCGCGTCCACGATTTCCCGCGGTGTACAGCGACCCTTTGCGTACACCCTTGCGAGCGACAATTAGCGCCGGGCAGCAAGAGATCGAGCTGAAAATGTCCAGTTACCAGCAGTAGCTCGCCTCGATCGATGTGATCCCGATCGATGCTATCGCACGTCCAGCGAGCGCGCTCCGACTCGGCGCGGAACTTCAACCGCAACGCCCGCGGTCCCACCTGTCCGGCTCTCGCCCCCTCTGCCGGACCGGCAGCTCACCGTGTTCCGCTCCAGCCGCTGGTCCCGCGTCCCGGCCTTCGGGTACATCGCAGCGGCTGACACACTCCACAACGAAGAACCGCGAATTGCTCGGCCTGGGGATTGCATACGCTCACCGCAAGCAGCAAGATTGTGGACGGACATGTGATCGTCTTCTTCGAGGAGCCGGGACCGTGCGCGGATCACTGCTGCTGGCATTCGGTGTGGCTTGGCTGGTTGGGGACTCGAGCTCGCTGGAGGCGCAAACCGACCTCAGCGCTGCGCGGGCGAAATCCGGAATCGAGAAGCGCGTCCCCTGGACCGGCTCGCGGATTCGCGGCACCCCGGATCCGCCGCTTCCTTACACCACGGCCGTGGCGTTTCCCGGGCTGAAGTTCTATGAGCCGCTGGAGCTGGTCTCCGTGCCCGGCTCGACCCGAATGGCGGTTGTCGAGCGGCCGGGAAAGATCTACACGTTCGAGACTGCGGGTGACCAGGCGGATCAGCGGTTGCTGCTGGACACCGGCCGCACGACCTACGGAGCGGCCTTCCACCCGCGTTTCCAGCGGAATGGTTACGTGTTCGTCGCCGCCGATCGCCCAGGTGCGGCTGGGGAAATCGCAACGATGCAGGTGCTGCGATACCGGGTTCGCAACGACGACCCATTGTCGGTCGATCCGGCTACCGAAACGGTTCTCCTGGGCTGGCCGTCCGACGGGCATCGCGGCGGCTGCCTGCGGTTTGGTCCCGACGGATACCTGTACATCTCGGTGGGCGATGGCAGCGGCATTGCCGACCAGTTGCAAACCGGCCAGGACCTGAGCGATCTGCTCGGTTCGCTGCTGCGTATCGACGTCGACCATCCGCGCGGTGAACTGGCCTACTCCATCCCCGACGACAATCCGTTTGTAAACCGGCCCGGAGCCCGCGGCGAAATCTTCTCGTACGGTCACCGGCAAGTCTGGAAATTCTCGTTCGACGACAGCGGGCGGCTCTGGGGCGGAGAGGTCGGCCAGGACTTGTGGGAGATGCTGTACCTGATTCAGAAGGGAGGCAACTACGGCTGGAGCGTTCGGGAGGGGAAGCATCCGTTCCGCCCCGATCGGCCCCAGGGCCCCACTCCGTTCCAGGACCCGCTGGTGGAGCACAACCATGACGCTTTTCGCTCCATCACCGGCGGCTACATCTACAAGGTCGGGCGATCGCATCCGCTGAATGGCCACTATATCTACGGCGACTACGACACGGGGCGGGTCTGGGGGTTGCGATACGAGGAGGGACAGGTCAAGGACCAGCGGGAACTGGCCGACACGCAGTTGCGCATCGTGGCTTTCGGGCAGTTGCCATCGGGCGAAGTGTTGCTGCTGGACTTTCCCGGCGGCCAGATGCATCGACTCGTGCCCGCTCCGCCGCGCGAGGCTGCGGCCGAGTTTCCCCGCAAGCTGAGCGAAACGGGGCTGTTCGCATCCACGCGCGATTTGCGGCCCGCTCCGGGATTGATCCCGTACAGCGTCAATGCGCCGCTGTGGTCCGACGGGGCCGAAAAGATGCGCTACATCGCCTTGCCGGGGATGTCGCGGATCGAGTTCGAGACGGTCACTTACCCGCAACCGGCGCCCGGCGCTCAACCCGGTTGGCGATTTCCCGACGGCACGGTGCTGGTCAAAACATTCTCGCTGGATCTGCAGCAAGGCGATCCGTCCAGCCGCCGGAGGCTGGAGACTCGCATCCTGCATCACGAACGCATGCCTGGAAACGACGATGAATATGGCAACCAGGTCTGGCGGGGCTACACGTACGTCTGGAACGAAGACCAGACCGACGCCGAATTGCTGGGCCCCGACGCCCTGGATCGCACGTTCACCGTCCGCGACCCCGCCGCGCCGGGCGGCCGGCGGGAATTGACGTGGCACTTTCCCAGTCGAGCCGAGTGCACGCTGTGCCATACGATGTCGGCCAAGTATGTGCTGGGAGTGAACACGCTGCAGATGAATAAGGACCACGACTACGGCGGCGTGGTGGCCAATCAGCTCAGCACGCTGGATCATCTGGGCGTGTTCCGGGACAAGCTGCCCAGGCCGCCGCATGAGCTGCCGAGGATCGTGGCTTACCGCAGCGCCGACGAGCCGTTGAATCTGCGAGCGCGGGCGTACCTGCACGCCAACTGCGCGCATTGCCACCGCAAATGGGGCGGAGGCAACGCCGAGTTCCAGTTGCTGGCCTCGTTGCCGCTCGACGAAACCGGTACGCTCGGCGTCGGCCCGCAGCAAGGCCGCTTCGACTTACCAGATCCGCGGCTGCTGGTCGCCGGGCGGCCGGATCAGAGCATGGTTCTGTTTCGGATGCGGCGGCTGGGCCTGGGCCGGATGCCGCATGTGGCCTCCAATCTGGTCGACGCGGAAGCGGTCCACCTGATCTCGCAGTGGATCGAGCAACTGCAAGGTGGTGACGACTTGCGGCAGACGGGGCTCGCGCCGGGTGGACGCTAGCTGCCGGCGACAGGCAAGGCACTTTCCAGCGCTTCCCTCTGTTCAGGCGTAATCAGCCGCCCCGCAGCGCGGAGGAAGGTTGTTGTCCGGCCGGCGTCTTCCCATTGCCGAGCGCAGATCGGCTCCTGCACGACACCAATATTCCAGCCGCCGGCGTGCACGACTTCTCCCTGTCCCACGCAAATGCCAATGTGGCGGTCATGTGCGATCCGGTAGCCGTAAAGAACGTCCCCCGGAATGGCTTGCGACAAGGGAATCGTGCGGGCCTGCCGTCGCCAGGAAGGGATCCCCACCTGGAGTCCGGCAGTGGGGCTGCCCAACGCCATCCAGAAGCACCAGCACACGAACCCCTCACAGTCAAAGTGCCGTTTGCCGAGGCAGCACTCGCCGTGCACCACCTCGCCGCTATCGAATTCGTCCCGCGGCCGCGGCCACAAGAACCGGGTGGGAGAACGGCAGCTATCCGCGAATTGGATCACGTCGACGCGGCCCCGGGCGCTCGGCGAGTCCGCGTGTGGCAAACCGCTCACGGCCAGGTTTTCGCAGCGGCCGCCGCAGGCCCGGTGCCCCAGCGTGGGCACATCGGATTCCGCCGCGAAGCACATCGGCACCTGGTGCTGGTTGACCAGGCGATTGCCGTTCATATGAACGGAACCGGTGCGCTGAGGCAGCACGCCGGTCGTCATGAGATTGCTCTGCAGGTCGAAGAAGTTGCCGAATCCGCCCTTGAGGTAATGCGCGCCCTGGATCACCTGGTTCGCCGCATGCCAGACGACGTGCTGCCGGAGCGCTTCAATGACTTCATTAGGAATCGACATGGCCTGCTCCTTCGTCTCGCCCCTTGTGGAAGCTCGAACTGATTCCCAATGTTCAAGGGAGCAAATCCCGTGCCTCGCCTTCTTTTCCGACGGTCGACAACGTCGGCCGGAAAACAAAAACACCCCTGGCACGATCGCTCGCGCCAGGGGCGACTCAGCTTCATCCGGGAGCCGGTTACAGCTTCACTCTCGGAATCACTTGCACTGCGGATGCGAGTTCAACTCGCGCCTGGCCGACGCCCGTGGCATCCAAGCCACAACCTCAACTCAGCATCCACCAGGCAAACAGCAGCAGCAGCCCGAACATGGCCAGCACCAGCAACAGGCCGGCCACGGCCGGAACCGCTCGCCGGCGCTCGCCCGTGATCACGGCGCCGCAATGCGGGCAGACAGGTGGCAGCGGCCGGCTGAGCGGCCCGCCGCAAGCACACACGATGCGTTCCCGGCCCATGGCTTGAATGCTCCGGAATTGGCTGTAGCGACGGAGGTGATTCGGCGCGACGTGCAAGGCGACTACCGTGGATGATACCTGATGCGAACTGTCCGCTACTTTCGCGGAGCGAAAGGCGACTATGGCGCTACTTTCGCGGAGCCAGTGGCGACTATGGCGCTACTTTCGCGGAGCGAAAGGCGACTATGGCGGAGCCAATGGCGACGATCTGCCGTCAGGGATCCTCCAGCCCCGTCTTTATCGGGCGCAGGCGAGCGAAGATGACCGTCAGCAGCAACAGCAACCCGCTCAGAGGCAGGATCACCAGCAGCATCCAGCGGCTGAAACCGACCAGCGCGGGATGCTCGGTATAGTAAAGAATCAAGTACAGCGTGTAGCAGCCATAATAGCTCAGCAGCAACAAACCTTCCCAGCGGGCGATCGTATGGCCCGTATAGAAAATCGGCAGGCAGATGATGGCGGTGCCAATCATCACCGGGATGTCGACGGCCCGGACCATGGGGCTCACGGTCAACCCCTCGGGAGCGACGGCGGCGGACAAGCCCAGCACCAGCAGGATGTTGAAGATGTTGCTGCCGACGACGTTGCCGACCGCGATCGCCCGCTGACCGCGCACCGCCGCCACGACCGACGTGGCGATCTCCGGCAACGACGTGCCGACGGCCACCACGGTCAAACCGATCACCAATTCGGGAACTCCCAGCCAGCGGGCGAACGTCGAGGCGCCTTGAACCAGCCAGTGGGCGCCTTGCACCAGCAGGCCCAGTCCGACCACCATCAGCACCAGGCAGATCAGCGTGTCGCGGATTTGCTGCCGTCTTGAGCCCGCCGGTCGCCGCCCCCCGTCGGCATCGGTCGCCGGGGGCAAGCTCCGCCTGCCGCGAACGACTTCGAAACAGGTGTACGCCACCGCTCCAGCCACCAGCAGCCACCCCTCGCCCCTGCCGACCGCTTCGTTCCAGCCCACGACGCTCAACAGCAGCGAGATGCCGATCATCAGCGGGACCGACACCCGGATCACCTGCCGCGAGACCAGCAACGGCGAAATCGTCGCCGAGAGGCCCAGCACCAGCAGAATGTTGGCGATGTTGCTGCCCACGACGTTGCCCACCGCCAGGTCGGGCTGCGGTGGATTCTCGAACGCGGCCCGCATCGACACGGCCAGTTCCGGCGCGCTGGTGCCGTAGGCCACGACCGTCAGCCCCACGACCAGCGGCGGAATGCCGGCCGCCTCGGCCAGCCGCGCCGCGCCGCGCACCAGCATCTCGGCGCCGCCGATCAGGATCGCCAGGCCGAGCACGAACAGCAGCAGCGTCAGGAAGTTCATCGAGAAACCTTGGAGCCGGACTGGTCCATTCCCGCCGCCACCCTGTCCGCGGCACGCGGCCGCCGCCAGCGTAGCAACAGCTTCTGAGCTTCAACCAGCCAAAACACCACGGTGCTCAGAGCCAGACAGAATAGCAGATCCCACCCCCGCAGCGGTTGCGTATCGAAGACCACGTTCAGCGGCGTGTAGATGATGGCCAACTGCAGGCCCAGCGTCAGGAGCACCGCTCCCAGCAGGTACTTGTTACTCAGCAGGCCGATCCGCCAAAGCGAGTCGCGCGAAGAGCGGATCGCCAGGGCATTGCCCATCTGCGACAACGTCAGCACGGTGAACACGATCGTCCGCCAATACTGCAACTGCGTCTCGGTGGGTTCACCCGTTCCCCTGGGCCAGTACAGCCAGGCGGCCAGCAACGAGACCAGCCCCATCGCCGTACCGATCCAGAGGATGTCCACGGCCATGCCGCGGGCCAACGGATGCTCGCCGGGCGGGTGCGGCGGCCGTCGCATCGTGTCCCGCTCGCCCGGCTCCAGACCCAGGGCCAGACCCGGCAGCCCGTCGGTGACCAGGTTGACCCACAGGATCTGCAGCGGCAGCAACGGCAGTTTCATCGCCAGCAGCGGAGCCAGCAGCATGACCAGCATCTCGCCCGTGTTGCTGGTCATCGTGTAGCGGATGAACTTGCGGATGTTGTCATAGATGATGCGGCCTTCCTGCACTGCGGCCACGATCGTGGCGAAGTTGTCGTCCTGCAGAACCGCGTCCGAGGCTTCCTTGGCGACGTCCGTGCCCGTGATGCCCATCGCCACGCCGATATCCGCCTGCTTCAGGGCCGGAGCGTCGTTCACGCCGTCGCCCGTCATGGCGACCACCTGGCCCTGATGCTGCAGCCGGCGGACCAGCCGCAGCTTGTGAGCTGGCGAGACACGGGCGAACACCGACACCCGCCCCGCCGCCGCGTCCAACTGCTCGTCCGTCATCCGCTCCAGTTCGACGCCCGTCACCACCGGCTGGTCCGGTTCCACGATCCGCAACTGCCGGGCGATATGCTGTGCGGTCAGCGGATGGTCGCCCGTGATCATGATCGGCCGAATGCCCGCCTGACGGCAGACGACCACGGCTTCGGCCGCTTCCGGGCGTGGCGGGTCGATCATCCCGGCCAGACCCACGAAGATCAACTCCCGTTCCCACCCGCTCGGCTCCGTCTCCGCCGCCAGCGATGCGGGCGGGCGGATGGCCACGCCGAGCACGCGCACGCCCCGGCCGGCCAGCTCGTCGTGGGCCTGCCGGATGCGCTGCCGCCAGCCATCGTCCAGCGGTTGCGCGTGATCGTCGGTCCAGACGTGGCTGGAGAGCTGCAGCAAACCATCGACAGCACCCTTGGTAAACGCCACGCGTCCAGGCTGCACCGGCAGGCCGGCGGACGGGGGCTCCAGCGCGCTTTCCGATCCACGCGCCAGCCCGCTTTCCAAACCACGCGCCAGCAACTGGGCCAGCCAATGTTCCGGCGGGCAATCGTGAACGGTCGTCATCCGCTTGCGGTCCGAGTCGAACGGCAATTCGGCGACCCGCGGCAGCTCGCGCTCCAGTTGGCGTTTGTCGAGCCCCAGCCGGGCGGCCGCGACCACCAGCGCGGCTTCGGTCGGGTCGCCCACGGTCCGGATCCGCTGCCGGCCCGCGTCAGTTTGCAGCGTGCCGGTTTGCAGCGTGGCATCGTTACACAAGGCGCCGCCGGCCAGCAGCATCCGCAGCGAATGGTCGGATTCAATCGCCCGAACCAGTTCGCGATCGGCGACCAGTTCGCCGCCGGCGTCCAGTTGCGGCCGCCCGGAAACCAGCGGCTCGCTGATTTCCAGCTTCCGGCCAGCCACGTTCAGGACCGTGACCGTCATCTTGTTCAGCGTTAGCGTTCCCGTCTTGTCGGAACAGATGACGGTGACGGAGCCCAGCGTTTCGACGGCGGGCAGTTGCCGGATCAGCGCCCGGCGGCGGAGCATCCGCTGCGCTCCCAGAGCCAGGGCGATCGTCACCACGGCGGGCAACCCTTCGGGCACGGCCGCCACCGCCATGCTGACGGCCGTCAGGAACATCTCCTTCAAGTCCTCGCCCAGCAGCAGCCCCAGGCCGAACACCACCGCCACGATCAGCAGCGCGATCAGCGCCAGTGACTTGCCCAGCCGGTCGAGCCGCCGCTGCAGGGGCGTCGGCTCCGACCGCACATCCTGAATCATGCCGGCGATCCGACCCAGCTCCGTCTGCATGCCGGTGTCGCAGACCACGACCGCGCCCCGGCCATAGGTGACGCTGGTCCCCAGAAAGACCATGTTCTGGCGGTCACCCAACGGCACCTCGGTGCCCGGAGCGGGCTGAAAATCAGCTCGCTTGTCGACTGGCTCCGACTCGCCCGTGAGCGTGGCTTCGAGCACGCGGAGGTTGCTGGCATCGACCACTCGACCATCCGCCGGGACCGCGCTGCCGGACTCCAGCAGCACCAAGTCACCTGGCACCAGTTCGCGGGCCGACAGTTCGACCAGTCGCCCGTCCCGGCGCACCTTGACCCGCGGCACGGCCAACCGCCGCAGGGCGGCCATCGCCCGTTCCGCCCGGTATTCCTGCTGCAGGCCCAGCGCGGCGTTCAACACGACAATCACCAGGATCGCGGCGGCTTCCTTGGTGTCGCCCAGGACGGCGGAGATCGCGGCGGCCACAATCAACACCACGATCAGCGTCGCGCTGACCTGCTCCCAGAGGATGCGCCAGATGCTTTTCAACCCGCGCTGAGTCAGCTCGTTGGGACCATGCCGGACGAGGCGCTGGCGGGCGTCGTCGGTCGACAGCCCCTCGTCCGGACGCGCTTGGAGCTGCTCCAGCAGGTGGTCGAGCGGTAGCAGGTGCCAGTCGTGCACGTCAGGCCATCAGCGCGGGAACGTCATGCGGATCGCGGTCCCAGGGTACTCCGGCGAATCCACCTGAATCCGCCCCTGGTGAGCCTCGACAATCCGCTGGGCGATCGACATGCCCAACCCGGTTCCCTTGGTCTTGGTGGTATAGAACGGTTGAAAGATGCGTTCCCGCTGTTGTTCGTCCAGCCCCGGTCCATTGTCGTGAATCAGGATCTCGACCGCCGACTGCTCGCCCAGTTGCCCCTCGCGGCAGCGGATCAGAACTTCGACCGGATCGGCACATGCGGCCAGCGAGTTCTCCAGCAAGTTACGGAATACCTGGACCAGCCGGAAGCGATCGCCCTTGATCTCCACCTCCCGTTCGTCGAACTCCTCCCGCAGCCTGGCATGCCGGCCCTGCCGCTGGGCCGCCAGCAGGTCCCAGGCCTCTCGCCAGGCTTCCGATAACCGGATCGGTTCGCAGACCAGTTGCAGCGGCGAGGCGTAGCCGCGAACTTCCTCGTACAGCCGGTGCATGTGGTCCTGGGCTGCCTGGATGCGGCGGACCAGGTCCAGGGCCTCCGCGTTCTGCTCGACCTCCAGCTCCAGCATCTCGGCACAGGCCTGGATCCGCTGCAGCGCGTTGCGGCTCTCGTGCGCCAGGCCGGTGATCATCTGGCCGATCGCCGCCAGCCGCTCCGCTTGCAGTGCCCGCTGCTGGGCCTCCTCCAGTTCCGTGATGTCGTGCCCGACCGCCAACACGCCCACGATCTGCCCGTCGACGTCCTTGAGCAGCGTGCAGGACCAGCGGATGCTGCGTTGCCGGCCCGCGCGGGTGACGATCGGAGTGGTCGCGCCGCTGATTTCGAGTTCCCGCAAGGCATCGAGCAGCAGCTCGCGGCACCGCTGCTGGTGGCTGGCGGGCACAAACATGGCGAACCAGTCCTGGCCCAGCGCTTCGCGGAGCGTGAAACCGGTCAGTTGTTCCAGGTAGGGATTGAAACGCAGCACTCGGCCGCGCGCGTCGAGTACCAGCACGATGGCCTGCGCCCGCTCGATCAGCCGATCGGCGAACTGCTTCTCCTGGTGCAGCGCGGCTTCCATTTTCGAACGTTCGGCCCGCTGCTGGCGCTCGAACCGCTCGTTCTCGTACGCCTCCTCAATCACCGCCAGGTCCAGGTCGATGATCCGGTGCAGGGATTGCAGCAGGGCCAGCAGTTCCTGGTCCGTCCCCCGCCACTCGGCCCGCAGCGCCTCGCTCAACCCGCTGCGCAGACATGACATGGCGGCATTCGTATACACCTGCTCCAGGCCGATGGCCGCGTGCCGCAGGCCGACTTGCCAGCGGCGCGTCACATACGACTCGTCGTAGGGACCGTGCAGCAGCTCCCGCAGCCAGCCGTTCAGCGACGCCTTGAGACGCTGGACTTCGGGAGCCCCTCCGCGCAACACGCGGGCCACCCGCGGATGAAGCTGGATGCGGGCGTAGAACTCGTCCACCAGGCGGGGAAAATGAGCGCTCACCAGCGGTGCGATGCTCCGCACGCGCCCTTCGTCCTCGCTGCTCCAGCCGACGTACTTCTGCAGGTCGAGGTACTTCTCGAACAGCGGGTTGGTGGGCATCGCTCCGTTCCGCCGTTCAACGTGACATGGGGTGGGCCAAGTCGGCCGGCTGGATCTCGTACTTCTCCAGCAGCCGGTAGAGCTTGCGGCGATCGATGCCCAGCGCCCTGGCGGCACGCGCCTTGTTGCCCGCCTCGCGGCGCAGCACATCGATGATCTTCGCCCGCTGAATGGCCGACAGGTCGTCGGTATCCACCATCCGGCCCGGCGGCTGCCCGGCGCCGCACTGCGACACCTCATGCGGCAAGTCGATCAGGCGGACCGTATGCCCGTCCGCCATGATTTTCGCCCGCTCGATGGCGTTGCTCAACTGCCGCACGTTGCCCGGCCAGTCGTACTTCTCGATGGCCTCCATCGCCACTTCCTCGATCTCCCAATGGGGCCCCAGAAAATGAGCCACCAGCAACGGAATGTCTCCGGTGCGCTTGCGGATCGGGGGCAGTTCCAGCGACATCACGTTGATGCGGTAATACAAGTCCTCGCGGAAACGCCCCTGGCGGACTTCCTCGCCCAGGTTGCGATTGGTCGCCGCCAGCAGCCGGACATTGACCCGCCGCTCCTTGATCGACCCCACCCGGCGCATGGAACCGTCTTCCAGTACCCGCAGCAGTTTCGCCTGCAACGAACCCGGCATCTCGCCGATCTCGTCAATAAACAGTGTGCCCCCGTCCGCCACTTCGAACAAGCCGGGTTTGGCGGAAATGGCCCCGGTAAAGGCCCCCTTCTCGTGCCCGAACAACTCGCTCTCCAGCAACGCTTCCGGCAGCGCCGCGCAGTTGACCACCACCAGCGGGCACTCGCGGCGCGGGCTGTTCACGTGCAGGGCCCGCGCCACCAGTTCCTTGCCCGTGCCGCTCTCGCCCTGAATCAGGATCGCCTTGTCGCTGGGACCCGCCCGCTCGATCAACCGGAACACCTCATGCATGGCGGCCGACTGACCCACCATCTCCGACCGCGGTTCGCTCCGCTTCAGCAGCGCTCGCAACTGCAGGTTCTCCTTGCGCAGTTGCCGCTGCTCGCACGCCTTCTCGACCTGCACCTCCAGCTCTTTCAGCGGAAATGGCTTGGTCAGGAAGTCGAAGGCCCCCAGCTTCATCGCCTGCACGGCCGTCTCCACCGTGGCCCGGCCCGTCAACAGGATCACCTCGCACTCGATGTGCCCGGCGCGGAACCGTTCCAGCAGCTCGAGCCCTGAGATGCCCGGCAACACCATGTCCAGAATCGCCACGTCGAAGTCCCGCCTTCCGGCCAGCTCCAACGCCTCCTCGCCATTGCTCGCCTCGGCGATCCGGCAGCCGCGGCGAGTGAAATTGCGGGCCAACAAGCCGCGAAAGTCGCTGTCGTCATCGACCAGCAAGAGATCAATCGGTTGCATTGTCAGGGTCCCCCGGCCAGGACGAAAGCAAAGCTCATGCCGCGGGGGGGCCTTGCCCAAGTCGCGGGCCACCCTGCAAAAACCGCCCACCATGTCCCGCGTTTGTCACACCTGAAGCGTGCGATAAGATCGCCTGCGCGCCAATACGCACACCCGCAGTATAGCGATATGTGTGGTCCGTAGCGCAAAATGGGGAGTGTCGGCGTGGCCGCCCCCGGCGGCGGCGTTCTGGCAGGGGTTCGGCGCGGCAGTTGCACGCTGATTCCCGCTGGAGCGGAACGTGCCGGTCCAATCACACACGTTTTGTCTGGTGTCGAAGGGAGCAAGCATGAACATCCGCAAAATCCTGTTTCCCACCGATTTCTCCCACAGCGGTGACGCGGCCCTGCACTTTGCCACCTCGCTGGCTCGCGACAGCGGAGCCAGCCTGATCATCGTGCACGTGGAGGAACCTCCGGTGGCCTACGGCGGGGGAGAGATGTATTACGGCATCCCCGAACCGGCGACCGAGGATCTCAAGAGAATGCTGGAACAAGTCAAGCCGACCGATCCCAACGTGCCTTACGAACACCGCTTGATCACGGGCGATCCGAGCACGGCGGTGGCCAAACTGGCCGAGTCGGAAGGCGTGGACCTGATCATCATGGGAACGCACGGCCGGACCGGAATCTCGCGGCTGCTGATGGGCAGCGTGGCCGAGGCGGTGGTTCGCCGGGCACCCTGCCCGGTGCTGACTTACAAGCAGCCCGGCGGGAAAGCGGGGACTGAAGACACCCCGTAGCCAGGCATCCCCGGCCGCCGGCACCGGAAACAAACAAGCGTGGAACGACCTCTGAGCTGGACCTTCTGCCGACAAGGATTGCTGCCATGAAACGCGTGCTCTTGGGCCTGCTGGCCCTGGTTCTGGTCGGATCGCTCTGGGGGCCCGGGCGCACCCAGCCGCGCGACAACGTGGACACCTTCATGCGAGCCAAGCTGCTGCACTCGCAAAAGGTCCTGGAAGGCTTGACCGTCGAGGACTTCGGCATGATCGCCAAGCACTCTCAGGAGATGAGTCTGCTGAGCCAGGCGGCAGCGTGGAACGTGCTGCAGACGCCGGAGTACGCGCAGCACAGCGGCGAGTTCCGCCGCAGCGCCGACGCGCTGACCAAGGCGGCGCTGGCCAAGAACCTGGACGGCGCGGCGCTGGCCTACGTCGACGTGACGCTCAAGTGCGTCAACTGCCACCGGTACGTGCGGAGCGTGCGGATGGCTCAGGCCGAGCCTCCCGCCAGCATCCGGCTCGGCGCTCGCGCGCTGCCCGCGGGACACCTGACCAGCGAGGTGTCGCCATGAGCTGGTTACCGAAGCGCTGCGTGGTCGTGCCGATCGACTTCTCGGACGAGTCGTTCCAGGCGCTGGACGTGGCGACGCACCTGGTCGAGAAGCCCGAACATCTGCAAGTGGTCCACGTGCTGCAGGAACTGTCCCCCGTGGAACCCGGCGAACTGTGGGACACGGTGGATAACGAAAGCCGGGCTCGACATGCGCTGAAGACCCTGCACGAGCAGTTACAGCGGCGGGGGCACCCGCAGGTCTCGACCCACATCCTGTTTGGCGATCCGGGCCACGGAATCGCGGAATTCGCCCGGCAGCAGCAGGCGGAACTGATCGTGCTGCCTTCGCGCGGCCGCACCGGGATTTCGCGATTGCTGATCGGTTCGGTCGCCGAACGGGTCGTCCGCCTGTCGCACTGCCCCGTGCTCGTGCTCCGCTCGTAACAGGGGCACATAAGCAAATCGCGTCTGAGTCTCCCGCTGGCGACGGGCCTCCGGCATGTCAGAGGACCCCCGTCTCAGCCCCTTCCAACAGAAACAGTTCCACACAGAGAGCCAACGCATGTCGAAAGTTCGTTGGGGCATCATCAGCACCGCCAGGATCGGCACTCAAAAGGTCATCCCGGCGATGCAGCAAGGCTCCCTGTGCGACATTGCGGCCATCGCGTCGCGGAACCTGGAGTCGGCCCAGGCGGCCGCCCGGCAACTCGGCATCCCCAAGGTCTACGGCAGTTACGAGGAACTGCTGGCGGACCCCGACATCGATGCCGTCTACAACCCGCTGCCCAACCACCTGCACGTGCCCGTTTCGTTGCAGGCGCTCCAGGCCGGCAAGCACGTGCTGTGCGAAAAGCCGATCGGCCTGACCAGCCAGGAGGGTCAGCGGTTGGTCGATGCCGCTCGGCAGTATCCCCATCTGAAGGTGATGGAAGCCTTCATGTACCGCCACCACCCGCAGTGGCAGAAGGCCCGCGAACTGGTTCGGCAGGGGCAGTTAGGCCGCTTGCGGACCATCCAGTCGTTCTTCTCATACCACAATGTCAATCCGCAGGATATCCGCAACCAGGCCGCGATCGGGGGCGGGGGCTTGATGGACATCGGCTGCTATCCGATCTCGCTGTCGCGGTTCATTTTCGCGGCCGAGCCGCGGCGAGTGCTGGGCTGGGTGGAGATCGACCCGGAGTTCGGCACCGACCGGCTGGCCTCGGCCATCCTGGAGTTCGAATCCGGTATCGCGACGTTCACCTGCTCCACGCAACTGGCTCCGTTCCAGCGGGTCCAGATCTTCGGAGACCAGGGGCGAGTGGAAATCGAGATCCCGTTCAACGCGCCGCCCGACCGACCCTGCCGGATGTGGCACCAGCGGCAAGGCACGGTCGAGGAGATTCAACTGCCGATCTGCAACCAGTACACAATCCAGGGCGATCTGTTCTCGCAGGCCGTGCTCAGCGGCGGCCCGGTGCCCACACCGATCGAAGACGCCGTCCAGAACATGCAGGTTATCGAAGCCTTGCTGTGCAGCGCCCGTGAGAACCGCTGGGTATCCTCGCCTTTCACTCCGCCAGAGTCGCCTTTCGCTCCGCCATAGTCGCCTTTCGCTCCGCGAAAGTAGCGGAATCCGCGCCTTTCACTCTGCAAAAGCAGCGTCAGCAGCGGGTCAGTCGCGCGAATCCAGCGCGTGAGCAAGACGCCCGCTACTTTCGCGGAGCGAAAGGCGACTATGCTCCGCAAAAGCAGCGTCAGCAGCGGGTCAGTCGCGCGAATCCAGCGCGTGAGCAAGACGCCCGCTACTTTCGCGGAGCGAAAGGCGACTATGCTCCGCAAAAGCAGCGTCAGCAGCGGGTCAGTCGC
>JAGFJK010000498.1 GCA_024102795.1 Pirellulaceae bacterium | reverse complement strand
ATCGCCGGCCATGGCTTCGACAGCATCGAGGCGCTGCAAGGGCACGTTGCGCGCTGGATGCGCGAGATCGCAGACACCCGGGTGCACGGCACCACGGGGGAGCCGCCCATCGTGCGCTTCGACAGGGAAGCGGCTGCGCTCAAGCCGCTGCCGGCCAAGGCGCCGTTCCTGCAAGTGCGCGAGCTGACCCGGCGCGTGCACACCGACGCCTGCATCGAGCTGGACACCAACCGCTACAGCGTGCCCTGGCGGCTGATCGGGGAGACGGTCACCGTCGTTGTGGCCGAGCGGCAGGTGCGGGTGCTGTACGCCGGCCATGAGGTGGCCTGCCACGCGCAGAGCCCGCTGCGGCGGACGACCGTGATCGACCGGCGGCACCTGACGGGCATCGTCGGCGCGAACGCGGTGGGAGTGAGTTGGCTGCCCAGGACGCCACCCTCGCCACCGGCGATCCCGGCTGAACTGCTGCGCCCGCTGGAGCAGTACGAGCAAGCGCTGGGAGGAGGCTGGTGATGGCAACGACCAAGAAGACCAAGCCGCTCGAGGATCTGGACACCTTGGAGCCGATGCTCACCCGGCTGAAGCTCACCGCCATCCGGGACCAGCTCGACACGCTGCTGGACCAGGCCGGTCGGGCCGAGCTGAACCTGCGCGAGGCGCTGACGATGCTGTGCACGGCGGAGGTGGCGCGCAAGGACGAGCGTCGCATCCAGATGGGCATGTCGATCGCCAAGTTCCCCTGCGTCAGGACGCTGGAGGGCTTCGAGTACGACGCGCAGCCGTCGGTGGACCCCAAGCAGATCCGCGAACTGGCGACCTCGCGCTGGGTGGCCAACGGCGATAGCGTGCTGCTGCTGGGGCCGCCAGGGGTGGGCAAGACGCACCTGGCCGTGGCGCTGGGCCGGGAAGCCATCGTGCGCGGCTACAGCACGCTGTTCGTGCCGGCGACCAGCCTGGTGACGCAGCTGACCCGGGCACATGCCGAGGGGCGGCTGGAGGACAAGCTGATCCACTTCACCAAGCCCAAGCTGCTGATCGTGGACGAACTGGGTTACCTGCCGTTCGAGGCCAACGCAGCGCACCTGTTCTTCCAGCTCGTCAGCCGGCGCTACGAGCGCGGCTCGATGCTGGTGACCAGCAACCGCTCGGTGGCCGAGTGGGGCGGCGTGTTCGGTGACGCGGTGGTGGCCACAGCGATCCTGGACCGGCTGCTGCACCACAGCCACGTCATCACGATCCGCGGCGACAGCTACCGGCTGCGGGCCAAGCGCCGCGCTGGCCTGGTTAACCAGGCCAGCGCGAAGACCGACACGACAACGAACTGATCATCAACCGGGGGTCAGAACTCAATGTCGTCAGGGGGTCAGTTCTGGATGTCGCTTGACAAGCGCGAGAGCGCGGTCCGGCGGGTGGCGGAGGCGCCATGCAAAAGAGCCTGCTGGAAACGGATCTCGGTTGCGTCCAGTGCTGGTTGCATCGCCACCCCGTGACAGAGCGAAGTGATCGGTCGATTGGCTGTTCTGCAGCGTATGCCGACGCTGGCCGGTGGCGGACGTACTCACGGTGACTGACACCAAGCAGTCATTTGGCCCGTGTGGCCTCCGCTGGCCCGAACGGCCGCAATACGAGGTGGTGCGGTCGTAGGCCTCGGGCGATCTGGAAAGCAACTCGCCACCGACCGCTTCGTCGTCGCCTGGACTGGCGGTACCGACCCAGACCGGGTACTGGGCCATCAGGATTCGTGGCCGTGAAGCGCTTGTTGGG
>JAGFJK010000494.1 GCA_024102795.1 Pirellulaceae bacterium | reverse complement strand
TTGCCGGCACCTGCCGCCCCGCCGCCAGTTGGCCCCCCGCCAGTTGACCCGGCGCCAGTTGCCCGGCCGCCTGTGGACCCGGCTCAGCCGCCGGCGGGCGATCTGGAAGCCGAACTGGGCGCTCCGCTCGCTGCTCGGCCCAGCCTGGGCGTGACGGTTGTCGAGGTCTCCGATGCCGCTCGGCAGCGCTACGGTCTGAACGTCGCTCGCGGAGCCCTGATCACCAGCATCCGTGCCGGTTCGCCGGCGGATCGCGCCGGCCTGCCGCTGGGCGCCGTGATCGTGGCAGTCGACGGACGGCGAGTCGATTCTCCCGCGGAACTGGCCGAGCTGGTCGGGCAGTTTGACCCCGCTTCCTCGGTCGAGGTGGCGTACTACCAGGCTGACCGTCTGGTCCGCAAGCGGGTCGACCTGGCTCCGGTAGCCAACTTGTCGCCACCCGGTCTGCCTCGTCTGGATCCGGCTGAGGAGCCGGCGTTGAGGTTGGGCGGCGGTCTGGCCGACCGTCCCCTGCTGGGTCGTCTCGAACAGGCGCTGGGAGGCCTGATCCGGCCGCAGGAGGGCGAAGCGGGTGGCCCGGCGGGCCCCGCTTCGCCGCGTTCCGAAGTCGATCAATTGCGGGCCGAAGTCGAAGCGCTGCGGCGGCATATCACCCGGCTGGAAGAACGGCTGGCGGAGTTGGAACGGCGGTTGCCGGCCGGGCGGTAGTCAGTTGTCAGTTGTCAGTTGTTCGTGGGGATTCGTCATTCAATTACGTGACAGGAGAACAGAACAAGCTTTTTGGCTACAGTGCTAGCCGCGCTCCCCGCGCTCCTTTGAATCCCGCCGGCTTGCCCGGCGGATCATTCGGTTTTTCACTAACGGGTCCAAGCTGGCGATTGCAAATCCCGCAGGCTCGCCTGCAAACGCCGCGAACGGCAGTGCTGCGGCCTACCAGCGACCGGTGTGCGAGTCGTATTGTAGCAGTTGCTGGAATTCGGGGCTGAGCTGAAAGTAGGCCCCGGGCCGATTCACTTCCAGTTGCACGACCAGGCGGGAATGCGGATTGTGGGCCTGGACCAGCGGGCTGTGGCTGATGCGCAGGACGCTGGTGGGCTGGCCGTTCCAGCGCTGCACGTACATCATGCCGCCGGCCGACGGTTCGGGCTGCAGATTCAAGTGCTGGCTACCCAGTTGGATCAAACGGGTGGCGTCTCCGGTGTAGCCGTGAAAGCTGAGCCGCTGGACTTGTTGATCGCGATTGAAGTAGTAGGTCAGCGAACCGCTCAGGTCATCCACCCGCGTGCCGGTGACCAGCGGGACGCGGAGGCCGCTCAGATCGTCGGCCGCTCGAACCGTGGAGACTCGCGGCCAGCGTTGCAGGACCCAGGCTGGCGTCACGTTGAACCGCAGCGCTTCCCGCAGGTCGGTAATCGTGATCGGCACGCTCGCATCCCCGGCGGCGATGCCGGGCGGTGGAAAGCCGCCGCCGGGCGACGGCAGGGCGACCAGCGGGTCCCAGGTATCTGCCTGGGACGAGCCGAATGCGCCTTGAGCCTGTTCGGACGCCCATTGTTTCCAGCCGTCATCCATCCAGAGGTACGGGCCGGCAGTTGCCGAAACCAGCACGGGCACCAGCAGCAGCCGCTTCATCGACATGGCGGACGTCCCTCAACCAGGCCCAGGTAGACCGGTACGCTATCGACGGTCATCGGTTCCGCGCGGCGGCTTGCTGCAACGAAACCTTGCCGGGCCGCAAACTCAACCGGCGGGGCCAAATTCCTCTTCCAGCCTCTCCAGGCTGTAGCCCAGCAGGGCTGCCGCGTACTCCTCGTCGCTGAAATACGCTTCGCGTTCCCGTCCCCGCTCAATCGCCAGCAGCGACAGCAACTGTTCGGCTCGTTCCAGCGGATAGCGTCGCTGGATCTGCCTCAGCAAGTTCTGAAAAGCCGCTTGCTGGCGGGCGTCGGCGACCGTCGGCCAATGCCCGATCAAGTGATGCGCGTTATGATCCAGAATCAATCGCCGGCAGAGCGCGGCCACTCGCGGCAACTGCTGTTGCTGAGCTAAATCGGCCGCGATCACCAGCAACCGGTCGCGGACGTGCGGCCGGCGGCGATGCCCGCTGGCTCGCACCAGGTGCAGATAGATTCCCAGGGCTTCGATGGACGCGGTCATGCGCTTATGATCAAGGTACGGTCCGCGAATTGCAAGCCGCGTCGTTGCGCTTGTTAGACAGGCAACCAGAACCGATGGCACCCACGACAACGACCACCGGCTCAACGCAACTGACGTTGAGCGACTACCAGTGGCTGGTGGGCGAGGCGGCTCGCCCCTGGCTGCAACTGGCCGCCGAAGGCAGCGGGCCGATGGTGGCCCACGTCCGCAAGCTGCGTCAAGCGCTCGGCCCTGCGCGTTGCCACCTGGTGCTGGAACAGGCGGCCCTTCGCCGGCGAGCTCGAACGAAATATCCGCTGGCCGAACAACTGTTTTTCACCGACAAGGGACTGCAGCAAGCGACCGGCACCGAAGTCGCCCTGTACAAAGCTGGCCGCTGGCCTCCGGGCCTGCCGGCGGCGGACCTCTGCTGCGGTCTGGGGGGCGACTTGATGGCTTTGGCCCGGCGCGGCCCCGTGGTGGCCTACGACCGCGACCCGATCGTGGCCCTGTTGGCCGACGCGAATTGCCGCGCCGCGGGCTGCTCGTCGTTCGAAGTCCGAACCGCCGCCGCCGAAGACTGTCCGCTGGCCGAGCTGGGTGCCTGGCACGTCGATCCCGATCGGCGGCCGTCCGGTCACCGTGTGTTGGACCCCATCGCGTACCTGCCCGATCTGCTGACGATCGAAGGCTGGCTCCAACAGAATCCACACTCGGTCGTGAAGCTGGCCCCGGCCGCCGTGGTTCCCCCGACATGGCAGGCGGGCGCGGAACGCGAGTGGATCGGCAGCCGCGGCGAGTGCCGGCAGCAGGTCTGCTGGTGGGGATCCTTGGCGCGCCATCCAGGCCGGCGGGTGGCCACGGTGCTGGCCAGCAGCGACCGCTCCAGAACACTCGTCAGCGGCGATCGACCACTCGCGCTGCCCCTGGCCACTGGACCGCCACTTTACCTCTGTGAACCTCACAACGCGGTGCTGGCGGCCGGTCTGGTTGCGGAACTGGCGGCCGAATACGGCCTGAACGCACTGGCGGCTGATGTCGCCTACCTGGTCAGTCCGCGAGCGGTGGACGATCCGGCGCTGGCGTGCTTTGAAGTGCTGGAGGACTGGCCGTTCGACTTGAAACGCATCCGTTCGGCGCTGCGCCACAGGCGGATCGGGCAACTGGAAGTCAAGAAACGCGGCTTGAAGCTGGACCCGCCAAGCGTTCGGCAGAGTCTGCGGCCCGCGGGCGACCAGGCCGCCACGCTGCTCATCGCCCCTCACGCCGGTCAGGTCCGCGCGTTTCTCGCGCGGCGCCTATCGGCGAACGAGTAGTTGTCAGTTGTCAGTCGTCGCTTGTCAATTTGCAATTTGCAATTTGCAATCCGCCATCCGCAGCAGTCAACTCTCAGCGGGCCGGTCTCCCGCCGGCAGCGATCTTCCTGTCTTTCCAAGAAAACCTGCTGCTCTCAGTACGAGTCGCCTCCCATCAACTGCTGTTCGACCTTGTCGGCCTGCCAGGCCACGGCCGTGATGACGCGGGTCACTTCGAGCGGGTCAAGTGTGCCGGCCAGTTGGTTGGCTCGGATCACCACCAGTTCGCCGGCCTGGCTGCCTTGAATGGCGAACGCTCCGTGGACCATTTTCAGGTTGTACTTGAGCAACGCGACCGCGTTCTTTTCGGTTGCGGGACCGCAGGTCGAGGTGTACGAGACGACCTTGTTGCCTTCCTCGTCCTGGGCGGAGAAGTCGACGTGAACCGTCTGCTTGCGCAAGCTGCTGATCGGCACGACCACGTCCCACTTGTCCCCTGTTTCCTGGACCTGCCAGCCGGCGGACTGGGCCGTCTGCCGCACGACGGCCTGGGGATCGACGGCCGCGGGAGCCAGGGCTGCGAAATCC
>JAGFJK010000488.1 GCA_024102795.1 Pirellulaceae bacterium | reverse complement strand
CGCCGGAATCGCCCCGGTCCAGTACCGCTCGCTGGAAACCGTGGTGCTGAGCGCCGGCAGCGCGGCCGATACGGTGCACCTGCACGGCACGCATCGCGAGCAGAGTCCGGCGGGCGGCAAGGCCTCGACGTTCTCGATCAACGGCGGGGCCGGCGACGACGTGGTGAACGTGGGCCAGCCCGTGAGCGGCGGTTTCACACTGGCAGGCTTCGCGATCGACATCGACGCGCCCGAGCCCGATAGCATCAAGGGGATTCCGGTCCTGTTCAACGGTCAAGCGGGCCACGATGCGATTCACTTCCTCGACTCGGCCAGCACCGTGGCCACCGACCTGGCGTTCGCCCAGCGGCAGTTCGCCGAACTGTTTCCCGCCAGCCCGCCAACCGATCCGCCGACCGCTTCGCCCGCGTATGTCAGCCGGTTCCAACGCGTCTTTGGCGAGGACCCGCAAAGCACGCCATACGCGACCATCGTGCTGGCCCAGTCCGGTTCCCTGGCGCCGCTGAACGTCAGTGCTCGCGCGGCCGAGGAAGTCGAAGTGACGCTCGGATCGGGCAACGACGTGATCCAACTAGTCAGCGGCCAGTACGCCTACGACGTGACGGTTCAAGCGGGCGCTGGCGACGATACGTTCAATGTCGAGAACGGCGTGGACACGCAAGGGCACCGCTTCACGCTGCACGGCGACGCGGGCGACGATCTGGTCTTTGTGGACTTCTACGCCTCGCTGACCGACCGGGGCGACTTGAAGTCGATGCTGCTGAAGGCCACCTCCGCCGACGCGACCGTAGTCGCGGGTTTCTCGGCACTGGCGGCGGCCGACTACTATGTCGAGACTCGCCAGAGTAACGGCCAGTGGCAGTTCCGGCTGGTCGATGCCGATGGCGACGCGGTCCCGGTCCTGATGCTGGATGGCAGCGCGATGACGACCGCCTGGCAGAGCATCAACCCGGATGCGCTGCCCGGCGACAAGTGGCTGTTCGATACGGGGCGAGGTCTGGCGCTCAGCTTCTCGACGAACGCCGAGACGTACCGCGCCGGCAGCCTGGCGGCCGACACGGCGGCCCAGGTGTTCGTCGGCGTGCCCACGAGCAGCGTGTCTCTGAGCTTCGACGGCGGTTCGCACGTGGACGGCGACATGTTCCGCCTGGCCGGCGACGGCGTGGCGAGCGGCGGCGAGTATCGGCCGAGCAGTTCCGCGCCCGGCGCCGGCTCGCTGGCCGTGGCGGGCAACCAGTTTGACTTCATGGGCGTCGAACCGCTGGTGGTGCACGGCCTGCGCGACTTCGAGGTTCTCACGCCCCATTCGGCCGCCGAACTGGAAATCGACAGCGTGCGCGTGGCCGACTTGAATCTGGACCACCTGGTGCTGCACGTCGTGACGGTCGACGGAGTGATCAGTTGGACGCAGGCCGACGAACTGCGGATTCAGGAGGCCAGCGAACCGAACCAACTGGGCGGCGTAATGGCGATCAGCGGCAACACGCTGGCCGTCGGCGCGCAGTTGCGGGGGGCCAACTACGGCGTCGTCTATATCTACGAATGGATGTCGGACCACTGGGTGGAGCAGGCGAAACTGGCTCCCGCAGATCGAGGCATCGGCGGGCAGGGATTTGGCGCCGCGCTGGCCCTGGACGGCAACCGGCTGCTGGTGGGTGCTCCCGAAGACAACGGTGGTACGGGAGCGGCCTATGTGTTTGAACGCGAGGGGACGACCTGGCGGCAGCGCGCCAAGCTCCGCTCGAACGACCGCGGTTCGGCTGCCAACTTCGGCCGCTCGGTGGCCCTGGACGACAACGTGGCCGTGATTGGCGCGCCGGGCGACAACGTCTTCAACCCCTCGTACGACACGGCCTTTGTGTTCGTCCTGAACGGCAACGTCTGGACCCAGGCCCAGGCGCTGACGGCGGGCAGTGCGGGAGCCAACACGGACTTTGGTCGAGCCGTGGCGCTAGCGGGCGACCGGCTGGCGGTTGGCATGCCGCAGGCCGACATGTTCGGCACCGACACGGGCGGCGTGATGGTGTTCGAACTTTCCGGCGGCGTCTGGAACCAGCAGACGGTGCTCGGACCGTCTAATCCGGATCCGGGCGAAGCGTTCGGCACCACGCTGGCCATGACCAGCTCGCGGATCGTGGCCGGCGCGCCGAGCTGGGATGGCGTGGCTGGCGATCGAGCTCAGCAAGGCCGAGTCTTCGTGTTCGACCGCGACGGCAACCAGTGGGCTCGAACCGCTCGACTCACGGCCGACGGCGGCTTGCCCGAAGTCGATTCGACGGTGCAAGGCAAGGCCGGCGACCAGTTCGGTGCGGCCGTGGCCCTGGACGGCTCGTTCGTCGTCGTCGGTGCTCCCGGTTTCGATGGCGGCGACTTGGACGTCGGTGCCGCGTATGTGTTCTACGAATTCGCCGACACGGGCGTCGGGCACGGAACCACCTGGATGCGCTCGACGGGTCCGCAAGGCTCCGGACGCTTGCAGGCCGCTCGCCCAGCCGGTTCCGATCCCGACGCGCCGTTGGCGGATCGGTTCGGCGCGAGCGTCGCCGTGTCGGGCAATCGCGTCGTGGCGGGCATCCCCGGCTACAACGATACGAACGCCTTGAATCAGATCATCCGCGCCGACGTGGGCGCTTTCCGCGGATTCACGACCGACAACCTGGTTCCCGAACCGGCGAAGGAGAACGTCCGAGCGGAAACGATCGTCAACGACGTGGATGGCTTCGGCACCAAGACCCTGTACGACCCCGCGTCGCGAATGCTGCTGGTGGCGGCGCCGGGAGCCAATTCGATTTACGTCTATATCAACGAGGGGTTGTACTGGCGGCCGGTTCAGACGCTGACGGGCGACACCAGTTTCGGCTGGGACATGGACCTCAGTGGCACGCTGCTGGCCGTCGGCGCGCCGTCCGCCAACAAGGCCTACGTTTTCGGACGGAGCGGCGAAACCTGGCAGTTGACCAGCACCGTGAATGGTTCGGCCTACGGCGACGGCCGCTTCGGTTCCTCGGTGGCCATCGAAGGCAATCGGCTGGTCGTCGGCGCAGACGCCGCGCGGCTCAAGTACTACTCCGTGCAGCAGGCCGATCCCAACTATCGGCTCGACCTGGGCGCACCGGGCGTCGTGCACGCCTTCTCGCTGGTCAACGGTGCGTGGCAACGCGACCGCATCCTGATGCCGGGCGGCGGCATGCCGGAAGTCACGTCGACCAACGAAGTCCGCAGCGGAGTCACTTACCAGGGACAGTCGCTGGGCGTCGGCTTCCACACGGTTCGGCCCGGTATCTCGAATCAAATCACGCTCGGTCCCAAGACGATGGCCCTGGTCCTGGACTTCGACCTGGAAAGGCCCGCGCAGACCAATACCGACATCCCCGCCACGTTGTCGGCCCAGTTCCTCCGCAACGACGCGACCACGCCGCGCACGTTCACGCTGAGCCGCCAGAACAGTTCGGACACGTTCGAACACATCATGGTGGGCACCGTGATCGAACCGTCCCAGAACGCGGGAAACCTGGCCAACCTGCGGCACGACGACCCGAACCGGATCCTGGCCAGCTTCGGCCTGGGCGAACACTTCCGCCCGCAGAACAACTCGTGGGAGGACGAGCAGTATTTTCAGGTCACGTCGCCCAATGTGCAGGCCCTGGTCCTGGACTGCTGTGGCGGTGAAGGTGACGCCTGGTTCATGTACTCGGGCTACTACAACGCTCAAGGCGGCGTGGTCGCCACCGGGACCTATGCCGGTTACGAGGGAGGGAATAACGATCCCAGCGGGTATCCCGGCACGTTGCCGTCCTTCAACATGGGCGCCGGCATCCAGCGCTTCCCGGTGATCTTTGGCGAGCAGGAGCGGGACGAGATCGATCGCTTTGTCGTGATGAGCACGCTGCCGTACACGGAACTGGATCGCAAGCTGTATCCGTTCCTGGACAACGGCCGCTGGGGCGCGGAACTGGAGATCGTTGGCAACCAGGTGTTCGTGGGCGGGCCTGGCACGGGCGGCTTCTCGACGGTCTACGACCTGAACCAGGCCACGCACGCCGGCTGGCGAGCGCAGGTTGTCTCGGCGACGGGGCAGGTTGTGTACGAGGAAGCTCCCTTGCGGCCGAGCGCGGCGTTGTTCGGTGGTGGCGGGAGCGATTTTGGAAGTGCGATCGACGCCGTCGATGCCAACTGGGTGCTGATCGGCTCGCCGGGCGAGTATATCGAACCGAGCTGGACACTGGAGCACGACAGGGCTCAGGCTTCCGGCATCGTGCACCTGGCGTCCGGCGACACGCTGACGCTGACGGCCAAGGAAGTGGGAGGTCTCACAGGAACCGCCGGCAACGGCATCGACTTGCGGTTGATCGACGAGCCGGATACGTCCACCAGCGCCTCGTACGACAGCTTTGCCAGGATCATCACGGTGCGCGCGGACTTCGCCACGACCAACAGTACCGCGCTGGCCCAGGCGATCCACAGTCAGTTGGGGTCGTTGTTCGAGGCAGCATCGACGGGAACCAGGCTGTTGAGCCTGGGGGATGATGTCACTCGCAGCGTGCGGCCCAGCGGCAGCTTCAACTTGCCATCGGGCGATTCCATCCGGCTGCACGCAGTCACGGACGGAGACTTCGATGTGGATCTGGAACTGATCGACGATCCACAGGAGGGCGTCAGCTATGGCGGCTTCCCGCTGGGCTTGCGGGTCCGCCTGGACCTGGGCAGCAGTACGACCGCCGACATCGTCCGGCTGATCAACGGGGACGCATTCATTTCCCAGATGTTTCGCGCCGAGTCGAGCGGCAACAGCGGGTTCTCGGCCGGTGGCGCGGGCATGTACTCGGTGCCGATGACGGAACGCGTCTTCCAACTGGAATCGGGCGACGAAGTGCAGGTAACGCACGGCTCGTTCACGGGCGGGTTCGAGCTGACGCTGATCGACGCGGCGGGTGGACCGGAAGGCGCCGTGCTGTCGAACCCACTGGTGGATTTCCGGGTGACCGTCACGGTCGACTTCGCGACGGGCAATGGGGTGCGGATCGCCGAGTTGATCGATGCGCTGGAGCACGCCTCGGCGACCAGCACGGGCGTCCAGGCGCTGGAACCGGGCGACGACAGGCTGCGGAGCGACGTGCTGAGCAATGGGCGCGACGCGACGTCGGGAACGATCCGTGTCTCCGCTGGGCAGAATACCGTGGTGTTTGCCGACCGCGTGGTGCGGATGTCGATGGTCGAGGATAACTCGATCGCTCAGGATAGTGTCACGGCCTCGTTCGACGGCGGCGGAGACGTGGTGGTGCGGGTGCGCGGCACGGTCAGCTTCCAGGCGATTGCCCAGGCCATCTCCGGGCTGGGCTTCGTCGCGGTTGCCAACTTCTCCGGCGACGGCCTGTACGTTCAGGAGTTGGATAGCGAACCGACAGTTATCTCGCTGGCGGGCGGCGCCGAGGCGGGCGTCGTGTATTCGTTCCGTCCCGACACGCAGCAGTTCGGTTGGACCTCCACTCGCGTTGCCTCGCCCAGCCTGCAGGCGGGCGGGCGGTTCGGCGAAACGGGCACCATGGACGCGGCGGGCAACCAGGTGCTGCTCGGCGGGCGCGACGAGTTCGGACGGACGGGAGCGGCCTACCTGTTCGACGATTCCTTCGTATTCACCGGATTGGAACTGCGGCCCTACATCCTGTTTCAACCCAACAGCGGGCCCAGCGTGATGGTGGACGATCCCACCGACAACCAGGGCTTTGGCGTCGGCGCGTCGATTGTCAGCGACCGGCATTATGTGCTCGCCCGCAAGCCCACGGATGCCAACCTCAAGGAAACGCTGTTCAACTTCCGCGGCCGGGGCCCGGCCTGGACCGCCCTGGCGGCCCACGACACGGTCACGCCCGCGATTGTCCCCACGGCCAAGGTCGGCACCAGCGTGGCGATTGATGGCCAGACGGCCGTGATCGGGGCTCGCGACTTCGACGGGCGCGGCGCGGCCTTCGTCTACACGATGGTGCCGGGCACCGACGACTGGGTCCTGCAAGCAACGCTGCAGGCCGAGGGGATTCAGGTCGACAGCCACTTCGGCCAGACCGTCGCGATCAACGGTAACACGATTGTCGTCGGCGCGCCGGGAGTCGATTCGGGTCTGGGCGCGGCCTACGTGTTCCAGCGGCTCGGTACGGCCTGGAGCGAAGTCCAAGCGCTCGACCGCGGTTCGATGTCGGGATTTGGACGGGCACTCGACCTGGGCGTCAGCTCGCTGATCGTGGGCGCGAGCAACTCGGCGGCGATCTACGAACTCGGTGGCAGCGGCTGGACGCTCGCCACACGCCTGAACGGCTCGGATGATTTCGGCGCTGCCGTGGCCATCGACGGCGGCACCGCGCTGGTCGGAGCGCCGCGGGCCGATTCGCAGGACGGCGCCGTGTACGTGTTCGCCGACAACGGCGCGGACTGGGTGCAGCAAGGCGCTCCGCTGACCGCCGCGGACGGAGCGGATCACGATCTGTTCGGCCGCTCGCTGGATCTGGTCGGACCATACGCCCTGATCGGAGCGCCCGGCGTTGCCAGTTCGTCCGGCGCCGCGTACGTGTTCGAGCGAAGCGGCGGCAACTGGTCGCAGCTCGACAAGCTGACCGTCGGCGGCGGCCAGGCCAACGATCGCTTTGGCTTCTCCGTGGCGATGACGGGCGAGCGAGCCGTGATTGGAGCGTATGGTCGCGACAACAGCGAGGGAGCGGCCTACGCCTTCGGTTGGAAGGACGGCCGCCTGCGGCTGGAAACCGTTTCCGAAGCGATCTCTGGCGGCGACGCCCAGCCTGGCGACCAGGTCGGCTACTCGGTGGCCATCGACGGCCAGACGGCGATCGTCGGCGCGCCGCAACTCGAAGGCCGCCCTGGACTGGCCATCGACACGGCGGGCAAGGGTTACGCCTACATCCGCAACATGTCTCCGCCCGTCAACGTGACCGTGCTGGAGCGGCAGCAGACCCTGATCGACGGCGCCAGCGCCAACTCGATCACCGGAACCGTCGGCGGAGTGGCGACGGCCGATCTGCACTTCTTCGACATTCGGGAAGTGACGCTCACCACCGGTTCGAGCGACGACCACATCACTCTGGCCGAACCGGGTCTGACCGCCTTGGGTCTGGCCGACTTCTCGATCCAGACGGGTGCCGGCGACGACCGCTTCACCACCCGCTCGACAACGCTCCAGCCTCCCGCCAGCCAGTCGTATCTGCCCACCGGCGACTTCGGCACATCCGGCGACGGCGATCCCGTGCCGCCAGAAGCCGGCTACACCGAACTTGAAGGCGGATTCCGCTTCGATGGCGGCGACGGCGTGAATACCGTGGCAACCGCCGGAAACGGCGATTGGATTCTGGAGTCGGACGTGCTGTCCGCGACGCCCAACGATCGCGTCGAGCTGACCAACGTGCAACGCGCGGAACTTGTGGGCGGGGACGAGAGCAACCAGATCGAAGTCCGCGGATGGACCGGAACGGTGGCGCTGGACGGCGGCGCCGCGTCCGATCAACTGCTGGTGACGCTGGGCAGCGTCGCGGCCGTGACCGTGGCCGACAGTTCGGGCTCCGGCGATCAGTTGACCGTGCTTGGCACCGACAGCGATGACATGTTCTCCATCACGCTCGATGCCGTGCGGCTCGACGCCAAGTCCCTGCAATACTCGGGCATCGAGCGGCTGCTCATCAGCGGACAGGACGGCGACGATCGGTTGTCCGTGGTCGACACCGCCGCCGCCAATCTGTTCCTGGACGGCAGCAATGGTTCCGACGAATACGTGGTGCGCGAGGGAACGACGTCGGCCATGATTCGCATCAGCGACAGCGGACCGGAACCGAGCGACATGGGCGGCATCGACTCGCTGAAGGTGCCGGACGGCGTGATTCCCACCGTGAACCAGGTCTTCTCGGTCGGACCGAAACGCGTGTTGTATGACGAAACGATCGAGGAGTTCGGCTTTGCCAACTTGAACCCCATCCTGACGCTGCCTGGCACGGTGAACCCCGATTATATCGTGCTGGATGGAGCGACCTTGACGATCAACGGCACGCCGTTGGACGTGGCCGACGTGCAGGAACTGACCATCAACGCCCTGAGCGGCGACGATACGTTCGTGGTCATCAGCGTGCTGCCGACCATGCGCAAGGTGGACTTCCGCGGCGATGAAGGCAACGACCTGGTGATCGGAGCCAACTCCGCCAACCAGTGGATGCTGACTGGTGGCAATGCGGGCAGCGTGACGGGCGACCATCCGTTCCTGTTCTCGACCATCGAGAATCTCAGCGGCGGCAGCGCTGCCGACCGGTTCGTGCTGGCCGACGGCAACGCCCGGATTCAGGGCAACCTGCGCGGGCAAGGCGGCATCGACACACTCGACTACTCCTCCGTTACGGGTCCGGTCACCGTGGCGCTGGACGATACCACCAGCTCGCAAATCGGCGGGCAACTTTCGGGCGTGGAACAGTTCGTGGGAACGGCGGCCAGCGATACGCTGATCGGGCCGAACGCCGTGAACGCCTGGAACATCACCGCGAACAACGCCGGGTCGATCGGCGGACTGATTGATTTTGCCAGCTTCGAACATCTGACCGGCGGCGCGCAATCGGATACGTTCCGCTTGCCCGCTGGCCTGACCATCAGCGGTCGGATCGACGGCGGACTGGGGGCCGACCAACTGCGGTTGACGGGAACCGAGTCGGGAGACCAGTTCAGCGTGGCGGCGGCGCTGGTGACGCGAGGCGGGACCGCAACGGCCTATGGCTCGATCGAGTCGCTGCAAGTGGAGACGCTGGGCGGCGACGATACGGTCACCGTGCAGTTGGCCCCCACCGCGACGGACTTTCCCACTGCGCTGGTTGTAAACCTGGGCGACGGCGCGGACCAGATTGTGGTCCATCTGGCGACCGGCGCGAGCAGCCTGATTCAAGTCGACGGCGGTGACTCCGCACTGGACTCGATAACCGTCCACGGCACCGCGGACAATGACGATATCGCGATGAGCGGTTCGCAGATCGCCTCGGGCGGCACAACCATCGCGTTGTCCGGGATCGAGCATGCGACGGTGGCCGGCGGCGATGGCAACGACCGGCTGTCGCTGAGCGGCAACGGCCCGAGCGGAAACGTCGCGCTGTGGGGCGAAGGCGACGACGACACGGTTACCTTAAACTATCCGCTGTCCGCCGGTTCGCTGCAGGTGCTCGGAGGCAACGGTTCGGGCGACCTGCTGACCGTCAACACGACCGATGCCGACGACTTGCTGACGCTGACGGCGGCCAGCTTGACGGTGACCGGGCAAACGCCGGCCGCGTTCGACCAGTTCGAAATGCTGCACGTCAACACGTTTGGTGGGGCGGACGAAGTGCAGGTGGACGGCACGCCCGCAGGCGCCACCCAGCTTGATACGGGCGAAGGGAATGACCGCGTACGGATCCATTCCACGGGTGGAGATTTGTCGATCGAGACCAGGTTGGGCGCCGACACGGTTGACGTGCGAGCGATCTCGGCGACCGCCTCGATCCATCTGGGAAGCGACAGCGACAATGATACCGTGAATGTATCGTCCGACTCGCCGACCAACCTGGGAACGCTGAGCGGCATCGCCGGGCTGCTGTCGGTCTCCGGCACCGCGGGCGGTAACGACGTGCTGAACGTCTCCAATGCGGGTGATTCATCCAGCCGCACGGGAACGCTCACGGCTTCGCTCTTGACCGGCCTGGGCATGTCCGATGGGATCGCCTACGGCAGCCTGCAACAGTTGCAGGTATCGTTGGGCGGCGGCGGCAACGAACTGATCGTCGAGGGGACGCACGCTGGCCAGACGCTGATCGAAGCGGGCGCGGGTAACGACCTGGTCGCCGTGCGGTCGATCGGCGGACCCACGAACGTCGACGCGCAGGCGGGCGACGACACGGTTCATGTCGGCAGCCTGGCGCCCACCGCCGGCGGCACGCTGAACGGGATTCTCGGCACGCTGGTGATCGATGGCAACCTGGGAACGGACAGCCTGCGGCTGGACGACGCGGGCGACACGTCCGACAACCAGGGGCAGTTGACCGGCACGCACTTGTCGGGCCTGGGCACATCGGCCGGCGTCGACTATGCCCGCTTCGAACAGATCAGCATCGACTTGGGCAGCGGTGGCGACACGTTCACGATCGTCACCACGCACGGTGGCGCGACGCACTTGAACACCGGCGGTGGCAACGACTCGTTGCTGGTGCTCGACACGGCTGGTCCCACTTCGATCGACGGCGGCGGCGACGCCGACACGATCAGCGTGCGAGCGATCCGAGCGGCGACCACGGTCCGCGGCGGCGACGGCCCGGATGCGATTCACGTCGGCAGCCTGGCGCCTGCCGGTGGCGGCAACGTGCATGCGATTCTCGCGCCGCTGACGGTTCACGGCGACCTGGGCGACGACACGCTGCACGTGGACGATCAGGGCGACGCCGCGCCGAACACCGGCACGCTGTCCGCGACGACGCTGACCGGGCTGGGCCTGGGCGGCGGCATCTCCTACGATTCGCTCGAACAACTCAACATTACGCTGGGCGATGGCGGCAACACGTTCACCATCGACGGCACGCACGCCGGCCAGACGCTGGTTCTCACGGGCGCCGGAGCCGACACGGTGGGCGTGCGAGCGACCGGCGGCCCCACGACGATCGAATCCCAGGCGGGCGACGACTTGCTGCACCTTGGCAGTCTGGCACCCGCGGCAGGCGGCACGCTGAACGCCATCCAGGGTCTGGTCAGCCTGCTGGCCGGGCCGGGCACCGATCGGTTGCACCTGGACGATTCGGGCGATCCGCTGGCGGGCGTCGGCTCGCTTACGGCGACCCACATCGGCGGGCTGGGCCTGGGGCAGGGCGTCGATTATGCGGATGTCGAACTGCTGGAACTGCGGCTGGGCGGCGGCGGCAACGAACTGACTGTTCTGGCGACGCACGCTGGCCAGACACTGATCGAAGCCGGCACGGGTAACGACCTGGTCGCGGTCCAGTCGATCGGTGGACCCACGAGTGTCGACGCGCAAGCGGGCGACGACACAGTTCACGTCGGCAGCCTCGCGCCCGCCGCCGGCGGCACTTTGAACGGTATTCTCGGCACGCTGGTGATCGATGGCAACTTGGGAACGGACAGCCTGCGTTTGGACGACGCGGGCGACACGTCCGACAACCAGGGACAGTTGACCGGCACGCACTTGTCAGGCCTCGGCACATCGGCCGGCGTCGACTATGCCCGCTTCGAACAGTTCAGCATCGACTTGGGCAGCGGTGGCGACACGTTCACGATCGCCACCACGCACGGTGGCGCGACGCAGGTGAACGCCGGCGGCGGCAACGACGGTCTGCTGGTGCTCGACACGGCTGGTCCCACCTCGGTCGACGGCGGCGGCGACGCCGACACGATCAGCGTGCGAGCGATCCGAGCGGCGACCACGGTCCGCGGCGGCGACGGCCCGGATGCGATTCATGTCGGCAGCCTGGCGCCTGCCGGCGGCGGCAACGTGCATGGCATCGCCGCCACGCTGACGGTTCACGGCGACCTGGGCGACGACACGCTGCACGTGGACGATCAGGGCGACGCCGCGCCGAACACGGGCACTCTGTCCGCCACCACGCTGACCGGGCTGGGCCTGGGCGGCGGCATCTCCTACGATTCGCTCGAACAACTCAGCATCACGCTGGGCGATGGAGGCAACAGCTTTGTCATCGATGGCACGCACGCCGGCCAGACGCTGGTTCTCACCGGCGCCGGAGCCGACACGGTGGGCGTGCGAGCGACCGGCGGCCCCACGACGATCGAATCCCAGGCGGGCGACGACCTGCTGCACCTTGGCAGCCTGGCGCCCGCGGCCGGCGGCACGCTGAACGCCATCCAGGGTCTGGTCAGCCTGCTGGCCGGGTCGGGCACCGATCGGTTGCTGGTAGACGATTCGCAAGACACCGAGGCCAGCGTGGGCCAGTTGACCGAGAGCCGCTTGCTAGGCCTGGGCACGGGCGCGGGAGTGGACTACGCGGGCTTCGAACACCTGGCTGTCGACCTGGGCGTGGCCGGCGACACGCTGGCGATCGACATGAGTGCTGGCGGCAGCAGCCTGATCGATGCCGTGATCAATGGCGGGGCAGGGGACGACCAGTTGCGACTGGAGAGCTATGTCACCGGACTGTCGGTCATCACGCTCAACGGCAACGCGGGCAGCGACACGTTCAATCAGCCGACCGCGCCGGCCAACCCGCTGCCCAACACGGAGCCGCGGGGCAAGCTGGAACCGAGCCTGACGACGACGATCATCGTCAATGGCGAAGCGGGTCCGACCGGCTCCGGCAATCCGACGACGCCTCCCAACGGCGACACGGACAGGCTGAACCTGGATCTGACGGTGCTCGGCGGGCTGTTGATCATCGACACGCTGACCGGCGCGATCAACCAGTCCAGCGAGTATCGGCCGCTGCATTTCAGCGGCATGGAAGACCTGTGCCTGGACGACACCGGTGGCGACGACATCCAACTGAACGTCGGCGAGCTGTACGTGCGGACGACCGGCGCTCGCGAGCGGATCACGTATACGCTGGCCAACAACGGCGGCCTGAAGCTGCGAGTTGACGATCTGGACGGCCGCACCTCGACGGCGTTCCCGCAGACCTTCGGGCTGATCGGCGGACGCCAGGTCCTGCGGCGGATCGTGACCTACGCCGGCGCGGGCGACGACGTGCTGAGTGTGGCCAGCCACGTGGTCGATAGCGACAACCGGCCGATTCCCGTGACGTTCCACGGCGGCGAGGGGAACGATTACCTGACGGGCGCCAACGGCGACGATATCCTGGTCGGCGGTCCCGGCAACGATCGGGTGCTGGGAGGCGAGGGCGACAACCGGCTGTTCGGGGACAACCATGCGCTGGACGAGCACGGGATCGCCATCGAAACGCCGGGGGACGGCGACGACTACCTGAGCGGCCGGGATGGGCACGATGTGATGTTCGGCGGCGGAGGCGCCGATCGGCTGTACGGTCTGGGTGGCAACGACTACCTGCACGCGGGCAGCGGCGACGACATTGCCGACGGCGGGCTGGGCGACGACGTGCTGATTGGAGCCGAGGGCCGCGACAACCTGAACGGCAGCTACGGCAACGACATCCTGCTGGGCGGCGCCGGGCGCGACGATTTGTTCGGGGGCCACGACCAAGACCTGCTGCTGGGCGGCTTGGACGCCGACTATCTGCGCGGCGGCTCGGGCAACGATCTGCTGGTGGGCGGCACGGCTGGCAACGTCCGGGATACGACGCAGGACGTGGCGCTGCGGGCGATCCTGGCCGAGTGGGTCAGCGGGAACCCGGCGGTGCCGCTGGGTCTGGGAGCGCTGGAGTTGGACGGCGTGGAGGACCTGCTGATCGGCGACCTGGGGGCCGATCTGTATCACGCCGACGAGGAGGATCGGGTCACGGATTAAGCCGGGGCGGGCCGGCTTGCCAACCCTGCATGCCAACCCTGCATGCCAACCCCGCATGCCAACCCCGCATGCCAACACCAGCCGGTTCGGGGTACATTGTCCCGCGGCTGGCTGAACCGACGGACCTGGTTCCGGTCCCCTCGGCCACAAGACCTCCCGGCCGCATCCGCCCGCGATGCGTCCTTCAGAAAGAATCCGCGCGTGCTTCAATACATCGAGCTTCTGGCGGTGATCGCCGGCGGGACGTTCGGGGTTCTGTTGGCGCGCCGCAAGGGGATGGACCTGGTGGGCGTGTTCTCGGTGGCCTGCATGACGGCCTTCGGAGGCGGGACGCTGCGCGACCTGTTCCTGGACCGGTACCCGCTGTTCTGGATCAAGCATGATCATTATCCGTTGATCGTGTTTGGTCTGGCTCTGGCATCGTCGGCGGTGCGGAAGATTCCCCAGACGTTGGAGAAGGCCCTCTATCTGCCCGACGCACTGGGGTTGGGGTTGTTCAGTGTGGTGGGGACGGAGATCGCGCTCGAGGCCGGGACGTCGTGGTTCCTGGCGGCGCTGTTGGGCACGATCACGGGCACGTTTGGCGGGGTGATTGGGGACGTGGCCTGCAACGAGGTGCCCAGCCTGTTCCGTTCGGCGCCGCTGTATGCCACCTGTTCGTTCGCGGGCTGTTGGATCTATCTGTTGCTGGACTGGCTGGCGGTCGAACCGCTGCTGGCGGTGGTGATCGGCCTGACGTCGGTCGTGCTGATGCGGCTGGCGGCCTTGTACTGGGACATCCGGCTGCCGGAGAGTTCGCCCGGCACTCCGGAGTGAGTTTCCAGGAAACCGGCGCCGATTTCGCGCCCGGAACGGGGATGAACCGTGTCGGAGTGCTGCTGAAGCGCGCCGGCCGAATCAACAACTGGCCCGGCGGGTCTGGTAGGCCCTCAGGTTCGAACGTCCCGCCGGGCCCTGGAAACGGTTGCGACCACTCGTCCCCAGCGGATAGAATCCGCACGGTATCTGGTACCGGGCTGGCTGGCGTTCGACAAAGTTCATCGCCGGTCTATCCGCTCGCATCCTGGGGGCGCAAAGGTGGCGAATCTTTCACCGGTTCTCCCTCGCTGACGCGTCGGGCTAGTTTGGTTGGCGGCGAAGTCAGTTCTCTCACGCCGACGTCTATTGAGGTTGCGATTTTCCATGGATGCACTTCGCCGAGCACCCCTTTAATCTGACTTGGGCTTCCGCCCCACTTGGAATCCCGCCGGCTTGCCCGGCGGATCGTTCGGTTTCCGGCCACAAAGCCAGGCACTCTGGGGTATACAGGAAAAACAGAATGACTTCCCCCCCCCCGGCATTTCCCGGCCAGGGGCTGGTGGCGAATTTGCGGTTGCAAAAGGGAAAACGATTGCTAGACTGGGGGCTTAAGTCGTTGACAGTGTGTAACGTAGGAGTAGTTCTGTCCGACCCGCCACGCGTAACTCACGGAGAGTTGATCGCACCTCGGAGGCCGCGGCAGTGGGCGGCGACCGAGGCGGAGGTATCACGGTAGCCAATGACCATCACGAAAGACCGGAAGCAGGAACTGATTCGAGACTTCAAGTTGGCCGATGCCGACACGGGTTCGCCCGAAGTGCAGATCGCCATTCTCACCACTCGGATTAACGCCCTGACCGAGCACATGCGGACGCACAAGAAGGACTACGCCAGCCGGCGTGGTCTGCTGGCCCTGGTCAGTCGGCGTCGCCGCTTGCTGGATTACCTGCGCAGGATTAATCCCCAGCGGTACCTCGACATCATCGGCCGGCTGGGCATCCGCAAGTAATCGTGAACCGCTCGGCCGGCGGCGGCCGAGGGTTGGGTGCTTGTGACCCGCGCCATCTCGCGGAATCTCTCTGGAGTCAGTTCCTCGGACCCGGATTCGATCCGGGACGGGGCCGCACGCGCTCCAGGTCCGGACGGGACGCAAGAGAGAGAGTAGGACAAGCAAGGTGAAGGTACGAGTAGAAAAGCAGATCGGAAAAGGGACTCTGTCGTTTGAAACGGGTTGGCTGGCCAAGCAAGCGGCTGGCACCGTGATCGCCCAGTATGGCGAAACCCTGGTGCTGAACGCGGTGACTTCCGGTCCTCCGCGGCCCGGCATCGACTTCTTCCCGCTGACGTGCGACTATCGCGAGCGGACCTCGGCGGCCGGCAAGTTTCCCGGCGGCTTCATCAAGCGGGAAGGCCGTCCCACCACCAAGGAAACGCTCACCTCGCGGCTGATCGACCGGCCGATCCGCCCGTTGTTCCCCAAGGGGTTCAACGACGAAGTGCAGTGCCAGAGCGTGGTGCTGTCCAGCGACAAGCAGAACGACGCCGACGTGCTGGCGATGAACGGCACGGCGGCCGCGCTGCTGATTTCTCCCCTGCCGTTCGAAGGCCCGATCGCCTCGGTCCGCGTCGGCCGGGTCGAGGGGCAGATGGTGCCGTTTCCCAGCCAGGAAGATCTGGAGACCAGCGACCTGGACCTGATCGTGTCGGGCAGCGAGGAAGCGGTCTGCATGATCGAGGGCTTTGCCCGCGAGGTGCCCGAGGACGAGATGGCCGCGGCCATCGATTACGCTCACGACGTGATCCGGCAGGTGATCCAGTTGCAGCGCGACCTGGCCGCTCAGGTCGAGGTGCGGAAGGCCGAATTCACTCCGCCCGGCGACGGCGGGCTGTTCGACCGGCTGAAGGAGCGGTACTATGCCGAGCTTCGCGCGGCCAACCAGACCGAGGGCAAGCAGGCGCGGGCCGAGGCGGTGTCGGCGCTGAAGGAGCGGGCGCGTGCCGAGACGATTCCCGATCCGGCGGCCGAGGGCGCGGTTTGTCCGGCCGCCTTCGCCACGGCCTGGCACGACCTGCAGGAGTGCGTGGTGCGAGACCTGATCCTGGCCGGCACTCGGCCCGACGGGCGCGATGGCCGCACGCTGCGGAACATCGAATGCTACGTGGACGTGTTGCCCCGCACGCACGGTTCGGCCGTGTTCCAGCGGGGTGAAACGCAGGCCCTGATCACCGTGACGCTGGGCACGGCCCGCGACGAACAGCGGGTGGACGGGCTGTTCGACGAGTATTCCAAGAAGTTCATGCTGGACTATAACTTCCCGCCGTTCTCGGTGGGCGAATGCCGGCCGATTCGCGGTCCGGGCCGGCGCGAGATCGGGCACGGTTCGCTGGCCGAGCGGAGCGTGAATCCGGTGTTGCCTCCGGCCGACGTGTTTCCGTACACGATCCGCGTGGTTTCGGACATCCTGGAGTCGAACGGTTCGTCGTCGATGGCCAGCGTGTGCGGTGCGACGCTGGGGCTGATGGCGGCCGGCGTGCCGATCTCGAACCCCGTGGCCGGCATCTCGGTCGGCCTGGTCAAGGAAGGCGACCAGTGGACGTTGCTGACCGACATTATCGGCGACGAGGACCACTACGGCGACATGGACTTCAAAATCGCCGGGACTCAGAACGGGATCACGGGCATCCAGTTGGACCTGAAAATCCGCGGGATCGGCAGCGACATCATCCGAGCGACGATGACCCAGTCGCGGGAAGCTCGGATCGAGATCCTCCGCAAGATGCTGACGGCCATTCCCAAGCCGCGCAAGGACACCTCGGCCTGGGCTCCGCGGCTGCTGCGGACCACGATCGATCCCGACAAGATCGGCGCCTTGATCGGTCCTGGCGGCAAGAACATCCGCATGATCCAGGAGACCACCGGCACGGTGATCGAAGTGGACGACGACGGCACGGTGACGGTCGCCAGCAGCAACCAGGAATGGGCCGAGGCGGCGATGGCGCAGATCGAGGCCTGCACGGCCACCGTGCAGATCGGCAAGATCTACGACGGCCGGGTGACCAGCATCAAGGACTTCGGCGCGTTTGTGGAGATCCTGCCGGGCCGCGACGGGCTGTGCCACATCAGCGAACTGTCCGGCGGGTTCGTCAACAGCGTCAGCGACGTCTGCAGTGTGGGCGACTCGATGAAGGTGCTGGTGATCGACGTGGACGAGCACAGTCGCGTGAAGCTCAGCCGGCGGCGGGCCTTGGAGGAGCTGGGGTTGCCGGATGAGGTGGCGGCCAGCAGCGGCGGGTCGGGCGAGCGCGAACGCGAGCGGCGGCCTCGGCGCGAG
>JAGFJK010000480.1 GCA_024102795.1 Pirellulaceae bacterium | reverse complement strand
CAGCCGTTTCAATGCGCCCGCGTCGATGGTCGCGGTCGCCTCGGCCGCCGCGGCCTCGAAGTACGTGCCTCGCGTCCCGTCCTCGCTCAAGACCAGCCAGACGTGTCCGGCGTAAGTGTGCTGACGGTGCTGCTCCTTCGGCCCCAGCGTGGCGTATTGCTTCCGCTCGCCTTGGGCGTCGATCCAGAACAACCGGACCGGCCTGTCCGACTGATTGGCGAATTGGACCCAGGTTTCATCGCCGCCATTGCCACTGGGACGGGGCGAGTCGAACGCCGTGAGGGTTGGCAGGTTCGCCGAGCCGGGCGCGGCCGCGGACTCCACCGGCTTGTCCAGTGGCTGCAGTTCGTAGCTGGCCAGCGAAACCTCCCAGCGGCGTCCCCAGGCGTCGAAACGCAGTTTGCCCCCGTCCGCCGCCGGCTCCAATCGGCTCAGCGGCAAACGGTCGCCACGCGCCGGGCGGCCGCTGGCCTGAGCCAGTGCGGCGGCCAGACGCTCGTGGTCAAACGCCAACTGGCGCATCCCTCGCTCGGCATCCACCAGCACAAATTCATGCTGCTGCGGCCCCGTGGACACCTGGTACCAGAAGCGCGAGTTGCCCGGCAGCCAATTGGGTTGGACCTGCTCCCGGAAAACCTTGTTGCGAGTGAGTTGCTCCAGCCGCTCAGCCCGCTCGTAGTCTTCGGACGTGCCTTGCCCGTGCGCTGGCGGCGACGGCCCCAGCCAGCAGGCCAGACAGCACGCCAGACAGCGGGCCAGCCCGCAGGCAAAGGCGAAGCAGCGAAGGCGGCAGGGCAGTAGGGTGGTGGCGGGACGGCTGCGCATGGCGGCAAGCTCCTTGGGCGTTGATGAAGGCACTTCGACGGCCACCGGCGGCCGCTAGGCGAACCAGTCGAGCCCCACGTCGAGCGAGACGGCCGCATGGGTCAGGGCACCGACGCTGATCCGCTCCACGCCGCTGTCGGCAATCTCGGCGACCGTGTCGAGATTCACTCCGCCGGAAGCTTCCAGTTGTGTGGCGGACTGCACCGCGTCGCGGCGGCGCACCGCCTCGCGCAGTTGTTCGGGTCGCATGTTGTCCAGCAGCACGATGTCGGGCCGTTCGGTCAGCACCTGGTCCAGTTGTTCGAGCGTGTCGACTTCGATCTCGACGATCACCGACTCCGGCGAGGTGCCGTTGGGAAGCAGTCCGCGAAGTTGCTGGCGGGCCTGCCGGACGGCCTGCGCGGGCGAGAGCGGGTGCTCGGCGCTGGCGGCCAGGGCCAGGTGGTTGTCCTTGATCAGCACGGCATCGAACAAGCCCGTGCGATGATTGCGGCCGCCACCACAGCGGACGGCGTACTTTTCCAGCCGCCGCCAGCCCGGTGTGGTCTTGCGGGTATCGTAGACCGCCGTGGCCCGCCCGCCGATCATTTCCACATATCGCCGCGTGAGCGTGGCCACGCCGGACAGCCTGCCAATCAGGTTCAGCAGCAGCCTTTCGCAGGTCAGCAGATCGCGCGCCGAACCAGACAGGGTGCCCAGCACCTGGCCGCGGCTGACCGGCGTTCCGTCCGCCAGCGCTGGCACCAGTTTGAGGCGCGTTTCCATCTCGTCCAGCGCGGTCTCCACGGCGCGGATGCCCGCCATCACGCCCGGTTGCCGAGCGGCAATCGCCGCCTGGCCCGTTTGCCGTTCGTCGATCAGAGCCAGGGTGGTCAGGTCGTACCAGCAATCCAGATCCTCGCGGACCGCCAGCCGCACGAGTTGCCGGCAATCGTCCTCCAGCCGCTCGTCCCATTCAATCTGAGCGAACTCCTTCCGCCGGTTGGCCAGGTTGGTCGGATCGTGTTCGCTGCTCATCTGAATCGACTCCCGCTTGCTTGGCGCGTCAACGGCCGGTCCGACCCTCGGCCGGCCGGCACGATGAGTCCGCCGGATCTTGTTGCATGATACTCCGCCGGCCGCCCCCCGGCACCGGGTGCCGCCCCGGTTCACTGGGCAGGTCGCCTTGCTGTATGTTGGAGTGGCGGCCAAAGTCTTGCAGTATCGTGCCGGGAGGCCAGGAAACCATGGGTGGGTCAGCGAGGATCCGGATACCGGTGCGGTCGGGTGTCTGCCCATTGCGTCCTGGAGATCAGCTTGCACTGGCCGGCTTGCTGCTGCTGGCCAGCTTGGGCGCGGCGGGCGTGTGGGCCGTTCGAGGCGGACTGAGCGGGCGGCTGGTGGACGTGGATCGGGCGCCGCCGGTGGAGATCCGGTTTCAGGTGGATCTCAATCGGGCTTCGCCGCCCGAATTGGCGTTGTTGCCTGGGATTGGAGAAACGCTGGCGGAACGTATTATGCAATACCGGCTGCGGCACGGACCGTTCCGCGAGCTGGACGAGCTGCAGCGCGTGCACGGCATCGGGCCGCGGACTCTGGCTCAGTTGATGCCGTACCTGGCGCCGCTCGACCCGTCGCCGCGCGAGCCGGCCCCAGCTCCAGCCCCGGCTTCGGCAACCGCTTCCGATCCGTCCCCGTCCGACCGTCCAGTTCCGGCCGCGGCCGCGGCGAAACATGAGGAAACCAGCCCACGTGGACTTTGACCTGCAGGCGCCATTTCAACCGGCCGGGGACCAGCCGCGGGCGATCGATGCCCTGTGCGACGGCCTGGCGCAGGGCCGCAAGCACCAGGTGCTGATGGGCGTGACCGGCTCGGGCAAGACGTTCACCATGGCGAACGTCATTCAGCGGGTGCAGAAGCCGACGCTGGTCATCTCGCATAACAAGACGCTGGCGGCCCAACTGTACGGCGAATTCAAGGAGTTTTTTCCGCGCAACGCGGTGCACTACTTCGTCAGCTACTACGACTACTACCAGCCGGAAGCCTATATCCCGCAGCGCGACATCTACATCGAGAAAGACGCCTCGATCAATGACGAGATCGACCGCCTGCGGCTGGCTTCGACCAGCGCCCTGGTCAGCCGGCCCGACGTGATCATCGTGGCCAGCGTGTCGTGCATCTATGGTTTGGGCTCGCCCAAGGACTACCAGCGGATGATGGTCGCTCTGCGGAGGGGCCAGATCGTCGACCGCGATGAGATGCTGATGAAGCTGGTCGACATCCTGTACGAGCGGAACGACGTCAGCTTCCAGCGGGGCAAGTTTCGCGTGCGCGGGGATTGTGTCGAGATCTGGCCGTCGTACGAGGAGTTCGCCTACCGGATTGAGCTGTGGGGCGACGAGCTGGACCAGTTGTCGCTGATCAATCCCGTCAGCGGCGAGACGATTGCCACGCAGGACCGGATCTACGTCTATCCGGCCAAGCACTTCGTGCTGCCCGAGGAACGGGTCGCGCAAGCGGTAAGCCTGATCCGCGACGAGCTGGATCAGCAGTTGCAGAAGTTTCGCGAGCAGGGCAAGCTGCTGGAGGCCCAGCGGCTGAGCGCTCGCACGCGATTCGATCTGGAAATGCTGCAGGAGGTCGGGCACTGTCCAGGCATCGAGAATTACAGCCGGCACCTGGCGGGGCGCGAGGAGGGCGAGCCGCCGGAAACGCTGTACGACTATTTCCCCGACGACTTCCTGGTGTTCGTGGACGAATCGCACGTCACGGTGCCCCAGATCCGGGCCATGTACGCCGGGGACCGCAGCCGCAAGATGACGCTGGTCGAACATGGCTTCCGCCTGCCCAGCGCCTTGGACAACCGGCCGCTGAAGTTCGAGGAATGGGAGCAGAAGTTCCGCCGCGTGGTGTACGTGTCGGCCACGCCGAGCGATTACGAGCTGCGGCAATGCGGCGGAGAGGTGGTCGAGCAGATCGTGCGGCCCACGGGATTGCTTGATCCGGTGATCGAAGTTGTTCCCGCGCGCGGGCAGGTGCCGCACCTGCTGGAACAGATCCGGGCTCGGGCGGCCGTGAACGAACGCGTGCTGGTGACCACGCTCACCAAGCGGCTGGCCGAGGACCTGTCGGCTTATCTGAACGAGCAGCGGGTGAAGTGCAAGTGGTTGCACAGCGAGCTGGATGCGTTCGAACGGGTGGAGCTGCTGCGGGAGCTGCGGGAGGGCCGGTTCGAGGCGCTGGTCGGAGTGAACCTGTTGCGCGAGGGGCTGGATCTGCCGGAGGTGTCGCTGGTGGCGATCCTGGACGCCGATAAGGAAGGTTTTCTGCGCAGCGAAACGTCGCTGACCCAGACCATCGGACGAGCGGCCCGCAACGTGAACGCCAAGGTCATTCTGTATGCCGATACGGTGACCGATTCGATGCGGCTGGCGATGGACGAAACCGCTCGCCGCCGGCAAATGCAGCAGCAATACAACCAGCGGCACGGGATCACTCCGGAAACGATCCGCAAGAATATCCGGGCGGGGATCGAGGCCGAAGCGGAGGCTCACCGCCAGGCGAACGCCGCGGTGGGACGCACGGACGAGGCGCAGTATGTGACCGAGGAGTACATCAACGAGTTGGAGGCGGAGATGCTGGCGGCGGCCGAGGCGCTGGAGTTTGAGAAGGCGGCCGCGATCCGCGACCGGATCGGACAGCTCAAGTCGGCCGTTGGCCAGAAGCTCAGCGAGGTCTCGTCCCGGTCGGCGGCGGCGGGCAAGCGGCGCAAAGGAAGCGGCTCGCGCGTGCCCCGGCCGAAGAAACGCTAGTTCCACCGCGTTCTCGCTTGAGGCGGCGCCCAAGAGGCTCATCACACGGAGCGTGATGGCTACTTTGCCGGAACTGGAAAGCCGCCGGCGGTACACCGTAAGCGGCAAAAAAACAGGCGGCCGGAATTACCCCCGGCCGCCTGCCATAGTCGCCATTCACTGCGCGCTGCGTTGGACTGGCATTAGTTGCCTTCGGGAGCCGCGGGAGCGTCCACGGCCGGAGCCGCATCGCCACCCGCCTTGTCGACGTTCAGGTCGAGTTCCACGTTCAGGTCGCCCGTGCCGGCCGCGGCGCCTTCCTCGGGCGCGGGCGATTCGGCGGGCGGGGCGTCAGCCGGGGGAGTGTCGCCCGGTTCGGCTGGAGTGGTGCCCGGCTCGGCGGGAGTGGTGCCTTCCTCAGGCATTCCCGGTTCCGCCGGCATACCTTCTTCCACGGCGGGAGCCGGCGGCTCGGTGCTGGGCGGAGGCGTCGACTCGACACTGCAACCCACCAGATAGGTGCCCAGACCCAACACGACCAGCAAAGCAAACAGTTTCTTCATCTTCCGTCCCCTTCCAGAGAATTCCACCATACTTCTCCAACCTCCGCCACAGCGACCACCGCCAGACGGAGACCCTGACCGGCGCCTGAGAGCAGTGCCGGGATTTGGATCGACTTTCACGTCGGCTCACACGGTTAGAACCCGCCAGCGCACGCCTTATTCCCTGGTATGGTAGAATTTTTTTCGGGTGTTTGGGGAATATTCTGCCCGGGTCGCGGGTTCTCAATGGGGGCGCATCGAGGCGGAACATGGATCAGCGAGAGTCGCCCGAGCGTTCTGGTGCCCCGGAGCCCACCGGATCGCAGCCCGAACAGTCAGGACCACAGCCCGTGTTGGCAGCCATCCCGCAGACTGAGTTGGACATCGGTACGCTGATCCGCCAGCACCACGCGGCGTTGTACCGGTACGCCTTCCGCCTGACGGGGAATGTGCCGGACGCCGAGGACCTGACGCAACAGGCGTTCCTGACCGCTCAGGGCAAACTGCACCAGGTGCGCGACCCCGACCGGGTGCTGGGCTGGCTGTACGCCGTCTTGCGAAGCTGTTTCCTCAAGGCCTGCCGCAAGCAGCGGCCCCAGTCCGCGACGGCGGCCGACGTGCAGGTGGACCAGATTCCCGACGACGTGGTCGAGGAACCGCTGATCGACCGCCAGCAGCTCGACGACGCGCTGCGCCAGTTACCGGACGATTCCCGCGCGGTGTTGTTGATGTTTTATTTCGAGGACGCCAGCTACAAACAGATCGCGGCGGCCCTGGAGGTCCCGATTGGGACGGTGATGAGCCGTCTGGCTCGCGCCAAGAGCCGGCTGCGGCGAGTTCTGCTGGACGAACCGGCCGGCAGTGCGGCGCCGTGGCCGGAAAATGGATCGGGCGCGCTGGATGCGGGTGGCAGATCGAGTCAGCGGGCGGGAGAAGGTCCCAAGGTGACGTCATGAATCAGCGCGACATGTATCAGTGGATCGACGTCTGCCGGGCCAACTCCGACGACTTGCAGCAGGACGAGTTGCAGGCGTTGGCGGAGCTGGTGGAGCGGGATCCGCGGGCAGCCGAGTTGTTGGCCCGGTCTCAGCGGTTGGACGAGGCGTTCCGCGAAGCGCTGTCTGACGTGCCCGTTCCGGAGTCGCTGGAGCAGCGGTTGCTGGCGGCCGTGGCGGGGTCGGCCGTGGCACAAGAGGCACTCACGCTTGACAAGCCGGAGGCCGATCACCTCGGGGAGCTTGACAGGCCGGAGGAACATCGTCCGCACGGGTATCCCACACCCGCCGCGAGGCCGCTTGAGACGCGCGGCAGGTCGCGGCGGCACTGGCTGACGCTGGTCGGCGCGGCGACTGCCGCCGGGCTGTTGCTGGCCGCGGGCTGGTGGTTCGGTGCCTCGGGGGGTGCGTTGAGCGAAGAGGCGCTGGTGCAGCAGGCTCAGGGTTGGAGCAAGCGGGCCTACGCCGACGACTTTGTGTGGCGCAGCGTGCGTGAGGAGGTCCCGCCGCAGGATCGTCCGCTCAGCCCGGCCGTGTTCCGGGCCACCGGGCGCTGGTCGCAACTGCCGGCCTTGGACGATTCGCGGGCCGTCGTTTTCGAATTGCATTCGCGGGACGGCGTGCCAGGCCTGGTGTTTGTGGTTCGTACCCGGCGCGACTCCGGCCTGGCTCCCTTGCCTTACCGCCAGTTGTCGGCGGCCGGCGTGTCATCCGGCTGGACGATCGCCGCCTGGCAGACGGGTGAGCTGCTGTATGTGGTGGTGGTTCCGGGCGAAGGCCGGTCGATCGACGGGTTTGTCCGGTCGGCTCCGGCAGTCTGACTGGGTCGATTCGTTCTGGGGACGAGTCGTTCGGTCCGCGCGGGAAACCGGCCGCAAAGCTGGCAAACTTGCTTTAACCGTTACACTTTGAAGGTCCCGGCCGCACAATCGGCGCGGCCCCTGCAATCGCGCTAATCTTGACGACCGCCAGGGGCCGAATTTTTTTCTAGGGCCCTCGTCGTGCCCGCTGCCCCGACCGGCGACCCAGAGTGGCAGCGGATCCCGACGTCCGCGGCGGGGGCCGATTTCACCGCATACCGCGGCCCGCCCGTCGTCAAGGAGAAGAACGTCATGTTGCGGCTCGTACTGGCTCTGGGATGTTGGTGTGTCCTGGTCGGCGCGGCGGTTGCTCAGCAGCCCCGCGCGCCGCATACGCCCCTGGGCGAACCCTCCCTGGCGGATGTGACGCCCACGCCCACCGAAACCATGTGGCTTTATACGCAGGAGATGCGACGCTACGACGATCCGGCGCAGGCCGTGCGCCGCAAGGCCGAAGAGCGGTCGCAACAGCGCCGCGACCGGATCGCGGCCCTCAAGTGGATGGGCTTTTCCCGCCAGCGGCCGGCCGTGATGCCGACGCCCTTCACCAGCTTTTATGGTCCCAGCATGATCGTCGATCCGCTGCGGCTCTGGGGTGGCCCTGCGACTCCCCTTTCGTCCGCCTGGGATGCCTCGTACTACGACGTCCAACGCTGACGGCCTGCACCGACGTCCAACGCTGACGTCCAACATGGACGTCCCGCGCTGCGGCCCGGTTTCGCCCGGCGTTTCCACCGAGTACGATCGAGAGGCCCGCGCTGTGGTCGCGAGCCTGATCGACGTGCCGGATGATGCGCCGCATGATGGACCTGTTGCCCGACTGGATCGGTATCCTGTGGCCTTTGTTCCTGGCCCCGCTGAATGTCAGCGTGGCTCTGTACTGCACGGCGCATATCGTCCGCGAGAAGCGGGACGTGCGAGCGGCGATCGGCTGGACGGGCCTGGTCTGGCTGGTGCCGCTGATCGGCGGGATGTTGTACTACTGCTTCGGCATCAATCGGATCCAGCGGCGGGCCGTCACGCTGCTGGAACAGAAGTCGGTCAGTTCCCGGTCGGTCGCCGCCTTGGCGGAAATGGACCGCCGGATCCAGCAGGACTTTGTCGAGGCGTACCCGCGGTTCGTCGGTTTGGCTCAGGTGGCCCGCTGTCTGACGGGCAGCGTCGCCGCACCGGGCAGCCGGGTGGCAACGCTGATTGACGGCGACCAGGCCTATCCCGCCATGTTGAGGGCGATTGCCGGCGCCGAGCGATCCGTGTCGCTGCTGAGCTACATCTTCGACAGCGACCGCGTGGGCGACATGTTTCTCGACGAATTGCTTCAGGCCCAGCAGCGGGGCGTGGAAGTCCGCGTGCTGATCGACGATGTCGGCTCCCGCTACAGCCGGCCGAACATGATCCGCCGCTTGCGGTCGGCGGGCGTCCCGGTCGCGTCGTTCCTGCCGACGCGGATTCCCTGGATGGTGATGTACGCCAACTTGCGGAACCACCGCAAGATCCTGGTCGTCGACGGCAAGACTGGCTTCACGGGCGGCACGAACATCCGCGAGGGCCACTGGCTGGCGCTGGAACCGAAAGCGCCCGTACAATGCCTGCACTTCCGGCTGGACGGCCCGATTGTCGCTCACCTGCAACGCATGTTCGCCATCGATTGGAAGTTCGCCGCGGGCGAGGCGTTGGAGGGCGAACGCTGGTTCCCGCCGCTCCAGCGCGCCGGGCCCGTGTGGGCGCAGGGGATTCCGGATGGGCCGGACGAGGACTTCGAGAAACTGACCGACCTGATCATGGGCGCGCTGTCGGTGGCTACCCGGACGGTCTGGGTGGTGACGCCCTACTTCCTGCCCGACACGGCGCTGATCCGGGCGCTGAATACGGCCGCCATGCGCGGCGTGGACGTCCGCATTCTGCTGCCGGAGCGGAACAACATCCCGGTGGTTGGCTGGGCCGCCGCCGCTCAGTACCGCGACCTCGTGGACAAGGGTTGCCGCATTTTCCTCTCGCCCCCGCCTTTCGATCATACCAAGCTGTTCGTCGTGGACGGCATCTGGTCGCTGATCGGCTCGACGAATTGGGACCCCCGCAGCCTGCGGCTGAATTTTGAGTTCAACGTCGAGTGTTACGACGCGGAACTGGGAGGCTATCTGCACGAGCTGGCCGAGTCGAAGGCGGCCGCCGCCCGCGAAGTGACTCGCCGCGAACTGAATCGGCTGCCCTGGCTGATTCAGGTCCGCAACGGCGTGGCGCGGCTGGCAAGCCCCTACCTGTGACCCTGGATCGAACATCACCCTTCAATACGCAAAGGGACTGCCGGCATGGACATCCTGGCCCGACATTTCGCCACCGCTCGGCCCGTCCGACTGCGGATCGAAAACTCACGGATCGCCGCCCTCGAAGGCCTGCCGGCGACGGCCCAGGAACCGCATCTTCCCTGGGTCGCTCCCGGTCTGGTGGACCTGCAGGTCAACGGGCTGGGCGGACACGAGTTCAACGACCCGCAACTGACATCCGAACATGTATTGCAGATCAGCCGCCAGTTGGATCGCGATGGCGTGACGAAATACCTGCCGACCGCCACGACGCACAGCTTCGAACTGCTGGCCCACTCGCTGGCCACGGTTGCCGAGGCCTGCCGGCAGTCGGACGAGGTCGCGGACCGCGTGGCCGGGATTCACCTGGAAGGTCCCTACCTGTCGGTGGAAGACGGGCCCCGCGGCGCTCATCCGCGCCAGCATTGCCGCCCGCCGGATTGGGATGAATTCCAGCAGCTGCAGCAAGCGGCTCAGGGAAGAATCCGCATCTTGACGATGTCCCCGGAATACGAGGGCTCGGCTGAGTTCGTCCGCCGCGTCGCCGACACGGGAGTGCTGGTGGCCATTGGGCACACGGCGGCTGCCAGCGACCAGATTCAGGCGGCGGTCGACGCCGGCGCTCGCATGAGTACCCACCTGGGCAATGGCGCTCACGGCCAGATCCGGCGGCATCCGAATTACATCTGGGATCAACTGGCCGAGGACCGGCTGGTGGCCAGCCTGATCGTCGACGGCCATCACCTGCCGGCAGCCGTGGTCAAGTCGTTTGTGCGAGCCAAGACGCCCCAGCGCTGCGTGCTGGTCAGCGACATCACGGGCATGGCCGGCATGCCACCGGGACTTTACCAGCAGACCAGCCTGGGCGCGGTGGAGGTGCTGGACGACGGCCGGCTGGTAATTCCCGGACAACGGCAACTCCTGGCCGGGGCAAGCCTGCCGTTGTCGGTCGGCGTCGGCAACGTGATGCGGATGGCCGGCGTGAGCCTGGAAGCGGCCATCGCCATGGCCAGCCAGCGGCCGGCCGAATTGATCGGCCTGCCACCCGTTCGGCTACAAGTCGGCGACCTGGCCGATCTGCTGCTGTTCGAACTGCCTGCCGACGGCCCGCTGCAAGTCCTGGCCACACTGAACGCCGGCCAGGTGGTGTTCGGGCAGGTGCCCTAGCATAGTCGCCTTTCGCTCCGCGAAAGTAGCGTGAGGCGGGATTAACCTTTGGCGGTCAGGCCGGGTACGCAAGGCGCGCTACTTTCGCAGAGCGAAAGGCGACCATCGCGGAGCGAAAGTAGCGTGGCGACTAATACTGAAAATGCTTGATCGGCTCGCCCTTCTCGCCGATCTCGGTCATCGCTTCGATGCCGATCTGCAGGTGCAGGTCGGCCCAGTCGCGTGTCACGCGCTGGTCCAGTTCCTCGCTCTTGACGCCTTCGGGCGTCACCGGGACATCCGACACCAGTAGCAGCGCGCCGCGCGAGATCTCGTTGCGGTGGCCCACGATGAAGATGGTCGCCGTCTCCATGTCGATCCCGATCACGGTCATCGACTGCAAGCGATGCAGAAATTCCACGTCGTGCTCCCACACGCGGCGATTGGTGGTGTAGACCACGCCCGTGCGGTATTCCTGCCCGTGCTGGGTTAGCTTCTGCGAGACGAACTTGTGCAGCTTGAACGACGGCAGCGCCGGCACCTCGGGCGGAAAGTAGTCGGCCGACGTCCCCTCGCCGCGAATCGCCGCGATCGGCAAAATGAAATGCCCGATCTCCGACGATTCCTTCAACCCGCCACACTTGCCCAGGAACAGCACGCCCTGCGGCTGGCGAGCGGTCAGCAGGTCCATGATCGTGGCCGCGTTGGGCGAACCCAGGCCGAAATTGATCATGCTCAGCCCGTCCCGGTTCGTGGCCGCCTGCATCGGCCGGTCGCGGCCGTGAATCTGGCAGTCGAACTGCCGGGCGAATCGTTCGATATAATAGGAGAAGTTTGTCAGCAGAATGTAGTCGCCGAACTGGTCGATCGGCATGCCCGTGTAACGCGGCAACCAGTTGCGAGCCAATTCGTACTTGGTGGGAAACCGGGCTTCCGACCGGGTACCGGGTGTTTCCTCCATGATGGCTGATCCGCATAAGATGGGTGACGCCAGACCAGGGGAAGCTGAGCGTTCGAATCGCATCGAGACATCCAGGCCTCTTGCAGCCTACACGGAACGCGGCAAAAACACCAGCGAGCCCGTTCGGTGGAGATGCGCGGATGGGCCTGAAAGGTCCCCCGCGCCGACGGCCGCCATCCACACGAGATACCATTCAGGAATCCGGCACGATGAACATCCAGCCCTGGGATCCCTGGCAGGAACTTCAGCGGTTGCGCGAGACGACCGACCGGCTGTGGGATGAATTCCTGGCCAGGCTCAGGCATACGCATCCCGAACGCCGGCAGTTGGCCTTCCTGCCGCCGGTCGATCTGGTCGAGACGCAGCAGGACTACCGGGTTTATCTCTCGCTGCCGGGCCTGCTGGAGGAAGATATCGACCTGGACGTGCAGGAGGACGTGCTGGTGGTCCGCGGCGAACGCGAGCGGCCGTATGATCCGCGGCGAGCGGAAGGGCGGGTCTGCGAATCGCGTTACGGCGCCTTCGAGCGGCAGATCCGGCTTCCTCAGAAGGTGGATGTCTCGACGATGCAGGTCTGCTACGACGCCGGAGTGCTGACCATCATCGTCTCCAAGTCGTCCGCTTCGCGATCCGCGAGCTGACACCCCAATCGCAGGCCCCTGTCGCCCATGCCCACCAGGAAGTTTCGGCCGTGATTGATTTCGATCCTTACGCAGCGCTGGGCGTCAGCCGCGACGCCACCGCCAAGGAGATTCAAAGCGCATACCGCAAGTTGGCGCTGAAGTATCACCCGGACAAGAACCCGGATAATCCGGAGGCCTCGCAGCAGTTCAAGCGCGTCTCCGAGGCGTACGACATTCTCTCGGATCCCCAGAAGCGCGAGCTGTATGACCGCGGGGGCATGTCGGGAGTGGAGGGGGCCGGATTTCGCGGATTCGAAAGCAACGAGGAGATTTTCTCCCGCTTCGGCGACGTGTTCGGCGACCTGTTCGGACAACGGTTCCACCGCGAGCGGCGGGGCCCCCGGCCGGGACGCGACCTGCAGTTCCGTTTGCCGGTGACGTTCGAGGAGGCCGCGTTGGGTGGCCGACACGAACTGCGCGTCCCGGTGGCCGCCCCGTGCGGAGCGTGTCACGGAACGGGAAACGCCGGCGGAGCGGACGCCGAGGCGTGCCCGACGTGCCACGGCAGCGGACACGCCACCCAGCAAGGCACTCGGCAAGGCGGCTTCTTCTCGGTCAGTTCGGTCTGCCCCACCTGCCACGGCAGCGGAAAGCGACCACAACCGCCTTGTCCCGCCTGTCAGGGCCAGGGCCAGGTCGCCCACGAATCCCACATTGTCGTCACGATTCCCGCGGGAGTGGAAGACGGCCAGGTGCTGCGGTTGGCGGGCCAGGGCGAAGCGGGGCGCGACGGCGGGCCCCGCGGCGACTTGCTGTTTGAAATCCAGTTGCAGCCCCATCCCACGCTGCACCGCGACGGCCGGCACATCCGCAGCGACGTCCAAGTGCCCGTGGTCACGGCCCTGCTGGGCGGCCGGGTCGAAGTCCCGACGCTCAAGGGCACCGCGGTGGTCACCGTTCCGCCAGGCACGTCTTCCGACCAGGTCCTGCGGATCCGCGGCTTGGGCGTGCAAGCGCGGGACGGCAAGGGAGACCACCTGGCTCGCGTGGTGATCACCGTGCCGAAGAGCATCCCGGAGGAAGGTGTCGAGGCGATTCGCAAGTACCTGAGCCAGGAGTGATTCGCGCTACGGGCGTATGTGCAGCAGCACCGGCGCGCTGGCCACGCCACCTTCGGCCGACGTGTTCAAGTGGAACAGGCGGCTTTGCGGCTGGGCGGTCCGATCGGCCGTGATAAAAAACGTCCGCTCCTCCTGCTGACCCAGCACCAGCAAGCCATTCAGCCCCAGGTTATCCACGTACACTCCGAACGGCAGGTTGCGGCCAGCTCCCTCCTTGCCAAAAGGCACCGGCCCGTCGAACCCGTCACGTTGCACGCGGACTTTCAGCATGATCGTTTCGCCCGGCCGCACTGCGAACTCCAGCGGGCCCTCGGTCGCGGACTGGAGCGGCGCAGCTCCGCCCTCGGCCGGCAACACGGCGACCTGCAACTTGGGCTTGCCGCCCAGTTTGATCTCGCCCAGGTTGTTGATGGTGCGGGCCACTTCCTGATCGCCAATCACCGCCGAGGCAACCACTCGGCTGGCCTTCGCCACTTCGGGCGCGGGCGGCGCGGCGTCGGCGGCCGCCGTGATCACCCCCAGGGCCTCAATCTGTCCAGGTTCGATCACAACGGGCGAACTGACGGAGAACCCCGCTGGCAGCCCGTCGATGGCCACCTGGATCGGGCCCTCGAAGTCATCCAGCCGCCGCGCGGTCACACGAAACTCGCGGGACGTGCCCGGCGCCACGGTCGGGTTGGCGCCGTGCAGCGTGACCTGGAAATCGGGCCGTCTCGGCCGGATCGCCAGTTGGTAGGTGAAATCGGCGCCTTCGAAGTCGCGCACATCCTTGATCTTCACCAGGTACTCGCCGTCACTCGGCACCGTGAACGTCAGCCGCGAATCCTTGCCCAGTTCACGGCGGCTGTCGTCGTCGTTTTCATAGTACAGCGGAAACACGGGCAACCCGTTGGGAATCAACTGAGTGCCCGGCGGATGCGGTTCGACCACATAGCACGGCTCGCCCAGCGCGTGCGCCAGCGGCGTGGTGTCGAAGTAACCCCACCGCTTGCCTTGCCCTGGATAGACCATGAAACCCGAATCGGGCCCCCGCGGATGCAGCCACAACTTGACGATTTCCCCGTTGGCGTACAGATATTCATTCAGCCCCATGTCCTCCCAGTTGAAGACGCGGAAGTCGTCCACCGACACGTCGTCCTTGCCGCGGAATGTGAAGTAGGAATCTCGCACAGCCTGCAGCAGCAGGCGCGGGATCCGCTGGCCATCGGCGTCCAGCACTTCGATCAACGAGTCCAGGCGGGACTTGGAACGAGCCGCATCGACGTCGATGACCCATTGCTCGCCGGCCCGGGCAGCAAAGCGCACCAGGTCGTAGTCGGGGCCGCCGTCCGCCTGGCCCTGAATCGTGCCGCGAACCCGAACAGGCAGCGTCACTCGCAGTGCGTCGCCCGGCGTCTGGTTCGGTTCGCGCTCGGCCACTTCCGCCAGCTCGGCGGCGGCGCTCATGACGACCGCCTCGCCCGCTGGCGGCCCCACCGGCTGCCGGGCACCCGGCGCCAGATCCGGCAACGGATACCGGTCCCAGCTCCCGTCCGCTCGGCCGACGAACAACGCGCCCAGCGAGTCGGCGACGGTCAGGGCCAGGCCGACTTCCGGCTGCTGGTCCCACAGTTTCAGCTCGGTGTAGTCCCGCGTGTCCCAGACCTTGATCGTCCGATCCTCGGCCAGCGTGACCAGCCGCGAACCGTCCTGGGTGAATGCCAGGCGGACCAGCGGACCTTCATGGGCGAACCGAGCCAGAACCAGCGGGTTGACTCGCGGCTTGTCGCGGGAGACAAACCTCCAGACGCGCAGCGTATTGTCGGCGCCGCCGGCCACCACGTGCCTCCCGTCAGGCGTGAACTGGCAGCAGTAAACCTCCTTCAGCGGCTGGAACAGCGTATCAAGCCGCAGGCCGTCCGCGACGCGCCAGACCTTGCAGGTGTCGTCGGCGCTGGCGCTGACCAGGTACTTTCCATCGGGACTGAACGCCACGTCGTACACCGCTCCGTTGTGCCCCTCGAGCAACCGGAGCTGCTCGCCGGTTCGGGCATCCCACAAGCGAATCTGTTTGTCGTAGCCGCAAGTGGCCAGCGTGCCGCCATCCGGAGAAAGCTCGGCGTCATAGAGAATGTCCCGATGAGCTTCGAAGCGCCGGGCGAGCGTCCCGTCAGGCAAATTGCGGATCTCGGCCACGCCGCCCAGCCCGGCCACACCTGTAGCGACGATCAGTTGGCTGCCGTCGGGCGTGAAGTGCAGCGAGGTGACTTTGCCCGGCAGATCGGTGAGCGAGAGTGTCGGCGCGGCGGCGACGGTGGAACCATCGTCCTGCAGCGCGTGCAGGGCGACCTGGCCGTAACGGGCGAGGGCCAGCCAGCGCCCATCCCGCGACGTGTCCAAAGCGGTCACCGGCCGCTTGGCCGCGCGCGACTCCAGCCGGGGCACGATCAGCGCCAGACGACTCGGTTCGGCCCCCGCGGGCCCCTTGCCGCCGGCCGTGATCCAGGCCTTGAGCAACTCCACCTCCGCGTCGGTCGGCCGCGGCTCGTCTTCCGGTGGCATCCGCGGCTCGGCGGCGCCGGTCACCAGCCGGACCAGGCGACTCGACTCCGCGTCACCCGGCAGGAAAGCGGGCGCCTTGGGTGTGCCCTTCTGCAGGGCCGCGTAGGTCTCCAGGGAAAAGTCGCCTTCGCGATCCGTATCGTTGTGGCACCCGGCGCAATATTTCTTCAGAATCGGAGCCACCTGCGTGGTGTAGTCGGGCGGCGTCTCATCGGCCACCGCCGGCAAGGCCAGCAAACTCAAAGTGCCCAGGCACGTCAGCAGGCAACGCATGGATTGATCCGTTGGGTAATGGCCGATGATTGGTGGCCGATGATTGGTCAAAGGGGATGGCGGAGCGTTCTCAGTGATTGAACAGGAACTCGCGGCTGCTCATCAGGCCCCAGAAGACGTCCTCCAGAGCCTGCCGCTCATCGTCGGCGCCGACCGCCGGCAGCAGTTCCGCCAACTGCCGCCGCTCGTCGGGCGACGGAAACCGCGCCAGGCACGCCAGGTAGACTTCATCCAACAGCGACTCGTCGGCCATCCCCTGCCGCCGCAGGCCAAGCAGTTTGTCCACGCGGTTGCCGGCGGCCTTCAGCTTCTCGTTGATCGTCTTGCCGTTGGCGATGTGCAAGACCTGCACCATGGTTGGTTCGTCCGACCGCTCGCACTCGCAGACAATCCGCCGCTGGTTGCGTCCGAAGGTCTGCAGAAAGTAGTTTTCGACCGCCGAATCGTACAGTTGGATGGCCCGCGTGCCTTCGGGGTAGAAGTCGGTCTTCTGGCGGTCCGCGCCGGGAAACGCCACCCATTCGAACCGCGTCGGGACCTCGGTCACCTGCGCGATCGCGTCGTGCAGCACTTCGGCCATCATGCGCCGGGGGTAGTAGCGCGAGTAGAACCGCTGTTCCTGGCGGTTCCCCGGCAAGGGCTGGCTGGTCCGTTGCCAGGCGTTGGACTCCAGGATGGCCCGCATCAGCGGTTTCAGGTCAAAATGGTGCTCGACCACGTACGCGGCGGCCGCCGCCAGCAAGGGTTCGTTGCTGGCGGGGTTGGAATCCCGCAGGTCGTCGATATTCTCGACCAGTCCGGTGCCGAAGAAATTCGCCCAGACGCGATTGGTGATGGCCCGAGCGAAATAGGGGTTGTCGGCGGCGGTCAGCCAGGCGGCGAACTGCACGCGGCGGTCCCGCGGGTCGTCAAATTCCAGCGGCTGGCCTTCCAGCGGCGCCGGTGGCTGCGGCTTGCCGGTCCGCGGCTGGACCAGCTCGCCGGTCGCCGACACGTACAGCGTCCGCAGGCCGTCGCCCGATCGAGGCTCGCCGCCCCAGCCCTTGGCCTTGACGCGGGCAAACATGTTGGCCGCGGCGTAATACTGGTCGTTGGTCCACTTCTCCAAAGGATGATTGTGGCACTTGGCGCAGCCGATCGAAAGACCCAGGAACGCCTGGCTTGCGTTTTCGACCATGTCCTCGGGCGACTGGTGCAGGGCATAGAAATTGGTGGCCCCGTTATCGGTGCTGTCGCCCGTGGCAGTCAGGATCTCGCGCACGAACTGGTCCCACGGCGTGTTGGCCGCCACGTGCCCGCGCACCCACTCGTAATACGTCTTGACCGCGGCCGGCCGGAGCAAGTTGCCGTTGAGCATCAGGATGTCGCACCACTGGTAAGTCCAGTAGTCGACGAACTCCGGCCGCTCCAGCAACTGCCCGATGACGCGGTTCCGCTTGTCGGCCGCCGGATCTTGCAGAAACTGCCGCACTTCCTCCGGGCTGGGCAGCCGGCCGAGCGTATCGACGTGGACCCGCCGGATGAATTCCGCATCGCTGCAGGCCGGCGAGGCGGGCAGGTTCAAGCGGGCCAGTTGGCGATCGATCTGCTCATCGATGAAGTTCCGCGGCGGCCGTTGATCCTCCGGCCCGCCTGCCGCTCCGGCCGGCTGGTCGAACGGAACGGTGACGCGGGCGATGGCGATCTGGCTGGCATACCAGGCCACCACCGCGCCCTCGCCCGGCCCGATCGTCGTCACCAGCCCCTGCTCGTCTACCCGGCAGACGGCTTCGTTCGCGGATGACCATTTCACCCAGCGGGTCACATCCTCCTCGTGCCCGTCGCTGTAACAGGCCAGCACCTGAATCTGCTGCTGCTCGCCCAGCTTGTGCAACGACTCGGCGGGCAGGATCTTCAACCGTTCGACCCGCGGATCCTCCTCGGCGGGCGGCAGGGCCCCCGCCGCGATCCAATCGGCCACGATCCGGTACTCGACCGAATCCGGTTCGAACCGCACTCCGCCCTTGTGCGGAATCGCGCCCGATGGCTTGGCCAGCACCAGGCTCCGACCCGGGTCCGCCAGCTCCACCCGCCGGCCGCGGTCCTGCTTGACGATGTTGAAATGGTCGGCCGCTGGATCGTAGCCCCGCAGCGACAGGCGGAAGCCGCCCTTGCCCGCCAGCGCTCCGTGGCACGCGCCCGAATTACAACCCAGCTTGGAAAACACCGGCAGCACGTGATTGCGAAAGCTGCTCGCCGCCGGCTGGTCCTGGCCGCTGCCGGCCAGCGGCGTTTCGGCCGGCTGTTGTGCCGGCGTCTCGGCCGGCTGCTGTGCCGGGGTTTCGGGAGGCTGCGCCGCCGGAACCAGGCCGCAGAGTAGCAGCAGGAGCGGACCGCACAACATCAGGGAGCCGCCGATCGGCGGAGGGAATCTGCGCATGGTGTTCATTCCGGCGGGGGCGCCAGCGAGTGTCAAAACAGTTCGTGAATTTCGCGATGCCCGTAGTCGACCAGCGGGAAGGGGCGACCAGCGGGACCCGGCAGGCGGGTTTCCAGGTCAAAGCCCAGGCTATGAAAAATCGTGGCCGCTACGTCCGCCGGCTCCACCGGACGCTCCGCCGGCACGGCGCCGATCGGATCGCTGGCTCCCACGACGCGTCCGCCCTGGACACCGCCGCCAGCGAAGCCGACCGTGAAGCACTGCGGCCAATGGTCGCGGCCTCCGGCCGGATTCACTCGCGGCGTGCGACCGAATTCGGCCAGGTTGCAGACCAGGGTCGCATCCAGCATGCCGCGCTGGTCCAGGTCCTCGACCAGCGCGCTGTAAGCCTGGTCGTACATCGGGCACACGATGTCCCGCATGCCCTCAATCGACGTAAACGGTTTCGAGCCGTGGATGTCCCAGGTGATTTCGTCAAACACGGTGAGGAACGTGTTGATGGTGACGAACCGCACGCCATTCTCGATCAGCCGGCGAGCCAGCAGGCAGCACTGCCCGAAGCGGTTCATCCCGTATCGCTCGCGGACCGCCGCCGGCTCCTTGGCCAGATCAAACGCCTCGCGGGCCTGCACGCTGGTCATCAACCGAAAGGCCGACTCGAAGTTGCTGTCCAGCAGCGCGGCGTTCTCGGTGGCTTCGAACTGCTGACTGACCCGCTCGACCAGATCGCGGATCTTGCGGCGGCGGTCCAAACGCACCTCGCCGATTTCCGCCGGCGGCAGCAGGTCAGGAACCTGGAAGTTCGCCTGCGAGGGATCGGCATTCAAGGCGAACGGATCGTGCGCCTTGCCCAGGAACCCGCCGGCCTGGCCGTTGGGCAGGTTGCCGCCGCCCCGCCCCATCAGCTCCGGCAGGACGGCAAACGGCGGCAGGTCGGTCTTGCGCCCGCGGAGGTAGCTGACCACCGAGCCGGCGTGCGGCGTGTTGACCCCGCCGCTGAACAGCCGCCCGGTCTGCAGCATCTGCCAGCCGGCGTCGTGCACGGCCGCGCCGCCGTGATGGACCGAACGAACCAGCGAGAACTTGTCGGCGATGCGGGCATGTTGCGGCAGAATCTCGGAGATCTGCATCCCCGGCACCTGGGTGCTCAACGGCCGGAACGGCCCGCGGATTTCGGCCGGAGCGTCCGGTTTCATGTCGAATGTGTCAAGCTGGCTGGGCGCACCCAGGTTGAAAATCATGATGCAGGCCCGGTCGTCGTGCTCTGGCTTGACCGCCCCCGCGGCTCGCGCCGCCAGGTAATGCGGCAACGTCAACCCGACGGCACCCAGCGCGCCGACCTGCAGGAAGTCGCGGCGCGTGATCCCGTTGCAAGTGACCGCCTTGCCTCGTCCGGTGAGTGTCAACATCTGGCGACTCCGAAGTATGGAAACAGCGCCGCCTGAGAAGACCTGGCGGGATACGTTCGAATATACCACACCCGCCGCGTTGTTTAAGCGCTAGCGCGGCCTGGGCCGGCTGGCCCGATCGGCCTGGAACACAGCCTAGAACAGGGCCGAGATGGGGCGGCCCTCGGCCAGCAGATTCAACACGCGACCCTCGGCGTCGCGCAGCGTCAGGTCGCCAATGCCCATCGCCTGGTAGACGGTCCGAGTGACATCGGCCGGAGTGACGGGCAGGTCGGCCGGGTATTCGCCCAGCCGGTCGCTGGCCCCATAGGTTTGACCGCCGCGGATGCCGCCGCCCGCCAGCACGTCGGTCAAGCAGTGCGTCCAGTGGTCGCGTCCCTGGCCCGACATGCCGCCGCTGCGCGGGTCGCCGATTCTCGGCTTACGCCCCATCTCGCTGGTGACCAGCAACAACGTCTGATCCAACATCCCGCGCTCCGCCAGATCTTCCACCAGGGCCGAGAATCCACGGTCGAATTCGGGCAGCAAGTGGTCCTTCAGGCAATTGAAGTTGTTGCCGTGCGTGTCCCAGCCGCCGGCGCTTTTGCACTTGCCCTTGATCTGGTCATTCTCCAGCCAGAACACCGTGACGAACGGCACCCCGGCCTCGACCAGCCGGCGGGCCAGCAGCAAGCTCATGCCGTTGGCCGTCTGCCCGTAGCGCTCACGCACGGCCGCCGGCTCGGCGGCCACCTCAAACGCCTCCGTCGTGCGGGCCGAGGCCAGCAGAGACAGGGCCCGCTCCTGCTGCCGCGACCAGGTTTGCACGGCGGCGAACCGGTCCAGCTCGCGCCGCGCCTCGTCGATCGCGCCCCGCAATTCGTGGCGAGCGGTCAGCCGCTGCACGTTGACATCCCCGCGCAACGACAGCGCGGGCGCCTGAAACTCCAGCGGCTTCTCCTGCGACCCGAACACATACAGCGGATCGTGTTCCACCCCCAGCCGCGCGGCGAACTGGCCCGGACGAGTGTAAGGTGCCCGGCTCGGCTTGTGAGGCAGCGTGATCGCATTGGGCAGGTAGGCGTGCGCTGGCCGTCGGGCCGCGACCACCGATCCCATGAACGGCCAGTCGTCCGGCATCGGCGTGCGGTTGTTGCCCAGCGTGCGGAACGTCGTGTCCGGTTCGTGTCCCGTCAAATTGTAGTAATAGCCCGCGTGATGGTCGTTCGTGTTGACCGTGCCGCCCACGGAATTGATCAGCGCCAGATGGTGGGCTTGCCGCGCCAACAACGGCAAGTGCTCGCTCAACCGCACACCGGGCGCACTGGTGGCGATGGGCCGAAACGGTCCCCGGTACTCGTCCGGCGCGTCGGGCTTCAAATCCCACATGTCCAGGTGCGACGCGCCGCCGCACAGGAAGAACAGGATCGTGCTTCTGGCCCGACCCGCCGCGGGGATCTGGCCCGTCGAAGGGACCTGGCCCGCCGCGGGGACCTGCCGAGCAGCCAGTTCCGCCGCCGGAGCCGCGCCGGCCGGCCGCGAACCAAACGACCAACCGGCCAGTCCCACGGTCGATGCGACCAGAAATGTGCGGCGAGTGGCCAGGTGGCCGCATGCAATCGGCGGAACAGACGGTGGCTTGGGCTGCATCAGTTGCTCGCTTCGATCGGTAGTTGGTAGCAGGCGGCTTCCTGCGCGTTACGGATCAACAGGCGGTCGCCGTACAGGCAGAGATTATTCCAGGTCTGTCCGTTCAATGCACCCGGGACGCGTCCCAGTTCCCGGTGAGCGTCCGGCGTGGCCTGCACCAACACCAGGTCGCCTCGTTCGCTGAGCACCAGCAGCCGGTCGCCCACTCCCAGGATCTGGCCGTGGCCATAGCGGCCCGACTTCCAGGCCCTGGTGCCCCGGTCCAGGTTCACGCATTCCAGGATACCATCCGACAACCCGTAGGCGTGCCCCGCAATGACGCACACCTGGGCAAACTTCGTCTTTAACAGCGATTTTTCCCACCACAGCTCCCGCGTCGCCAGCCCCGCATCGCCGGCCTGCAATTCGAACAGGGCCCCGCCCTCGCCGTAGCCCTTGCTGATCAGCAAGCGGTCGCCGGCCAGCGCGTGGACCTGCGACGAGCTGGCGTTGGACGTGCTGTTGCCGGGCCAGTGCTGCCGCCACAGGACGCGGCCGTCTTGCGGATCGTGGCCCGTGATGTTGTCCTCGTTGACGCTCAGGATCTGCCTGCGACCAGCCAGCATGCCCAGCGTCGGCGAACTGTAGCTGATCTGCGAGTCGCCCGCTTCCCAGACCACGGTACCCGTCTGCTTGTCCAGTGCCAGCAGCGACTTGAACGGACCTCCCGGCGGTCCTCCCGCCGGCACCACCACCAATTGATCGACCACCAGCGGAGAATTCGAACGGCCCCAGGACAGCACCTGGCTCTCCCGCTGGGGCGTCGATCCATAACGCTCCAGGATGTCCACGCTCCACCGCAACTCGCCACTGGCCCCCTCCAGGCAGCGGAGGATGCCGGTGGCCCCCAGCGCGTACACATTTCCCTGGTCGATCGTCGGCGTGCTGCGCGGTCCGACGCCGCCCAGCACCGTTTCGTGACGGGCCGGCCGCGCGTGGACCCAGCAGAGTTCCCCGGTGTCGATCCGATAGCAGGTCACCAGCTCGTCGTCACCGCGCTGCTCCATCGTCACGGCGTAGCCGTTGACCGCCGCGAACGCCGACCAGCCCGCGCCGATCGGTCGCCGCCAGATCTCGCGCGGCGGCATGGCCGACCAGTCGCTCGCCAGCCGCGGCCCCGGCAACCAGACGCTTCGCTCCGGACCGAGAAACTGGGGAAAATCCTCTGGCGTGGTCGTCGTCAGGTCGACTGCCTCGGTCGTTGCATCGGCCACGGCGTCGCCGACTGTCCGATCCGGAGGCGGCGACCAGCGGAAGCGGAACTCCGGCACCAGCTCGCCGTTGGTCCCCTCAATTTTCAGCATGGCCACCGCCATGGCGATCGCCAACACGGCCAGCAGCGGCGGCGCGATCCGGACATGCCAGGGCAGTGGAGCCAGCAAGCAAAAGCCGGCCAGGATCGAGCAGGCCAGCACGAATCCCAGGACCAGCGTCACCACGTTGATGATGGCGAAGTCCATGTCGGCGGCCTGCCAACGCAGAATCACGATGCCCAAGGCCAGAGCGACAATCCAGCCGACAAGCAGCACGCCGCCGATCAGCGGCCCGATCGACCCACCAGCACGACCTGGCGACCCTGACGGCGTGTAAGCCTGCCCCACTTCGTCGGCCAGCTTTGCCGGGTCCGCGTCCGGTCCGCGCGTCGTGTCCGATTCCGGCTTGCCAGATGACATCAGTCGAACTGCCTTCCCGCACAAGAGGGACCAAGCGGACGCGGGACAGGCGCGGCTCGGCCGTCAAGCGCGGGTTCACACCCGATGACGCCTCGATGTCGCCTTCCCCCCGGCTGCGCATCGTACTCGTTGCACGCCGCGCCGACCAAGGGGGGGCGTGCCGCACGTAGCATGGGCTTCCAGCCCGTGACTCTTGGCATGCCGCACGTAGCATGGGCTTCCAGCCCGTGACTCTTGGCGTGCCGCACGTAGCATGGGCTTCCAGCCCGTGACTCTTGGCGTGCCGCACGTAGCATGGGCTTCCGTCGGTTCTCAACCAGACGTGTTGTGCTGCGCCTGCGGCGAACAGACGGTACTTTCCCCATCCTGCCGAATCGACCCCAGAGGTCAATGGTCCCAGACTAGCGGAACGTGAAGCCGACGCGAACTCCCGGACTGACGCGCGGAGGCGGGCAGTAGTGATGTCGCCGGTAGTGCCAGGGACGCACGTAGGGGCCCGGCCCATAATAGTGTTCTTCCACGATCACGGGCGGAGGAGCGGCCGCGGAGTAAACGACCGGTTGCGCGGCGGGCACGGGCGTCTGCTGCAGGGCGACGATCACCGGCTCGCTGACGCCTTGCTTCGACAGTTCGATGACGTCGCGGGTGTCGAGTCGTTGAGCGACCCCGTTGGCGCGAATGTGCGTCAGGATGACTTCGTCGCCGACGCCGGCCTGGACCATGGCCACCACGTCTTGTTTGGTTACGGCCCCGGAAATCTGTCGGCCGAGTCGTTCCTGGACGACGGCTTGCGAGCGGGCCAGATCTTCGTCGACGGCGTCGCCAATCGCCGCGCCGGTCAGAGCGCCGACGGCCGTTCCCAGAATCGCGCCGGCCGCCGCGTTGCCGTTATGCTCGCCGATCGCCGCGCCCGCGATCGCGCCCGTGATACCTCCCAGGGCGGCACCCCGATCGGCGTACGAGGGCGAGCGGCAGCCGAGGAAACTGGCGGCCACCAGCGTCAAAACCAGGCAACCTCGCCCGGTGTAAACGATTCTCATGTGCTGTACCCCGATCCCAAAGCGGTCGCGGATCGTCGCAGGAATGCGGCCGAGTGTCAAGGTTTCTACTTCTTGGCCTGCAGGACCATCTTGTGCAGGTCCCGCCGCTGCTCGCGAGGCAGATACTCCCGCTCGATCAATTCCGGATCGTACTGGGTCCAGGACTCGCGGATCGTTTCCGCCTCGACTTGCCGCAGTGTTTCGCCGTCGTGCCAGACCGCCACGAACTTGCGCGTGTTCCAGTCGCGATGAGGGACCTGGGTCGGCTTCTTCAGCAGCCGCCAGGCCCGCACGTCGTACCGGCCGCGGACCGGTTCCCAGTCGTAGAAGATCACCTGGTCGAAGACCAGCCGCCCCTTCTCGTCGTAGAAGTGGTTCACCTCGATCAGGTCCACCTGGTCACGGGCGACGTCTTCCACCGGGTTCAAGCACATGGCCGCCAGCAGCACGGCGGCGGAGGTCGTCATGGTACCCACCGATCTCCTCCTTGATTTCGGGTGCGGTAAACCGTGGCGAGCGTCCGAGCGGAACGCATCCTTGTCTTTATCGGACGCCGGCGGCGGGACAACTTGAGTTTTCTTGCGGCCAGCGATACCGGAAATGCCCGTTCGCTGCCAGATCAATTGGTCTTCCGCCGCCGCGACGCGTGGGAATTGGGCCGGGAGCTGCGCCCGGCCGCGGGCTGCGGCGGTTCCGGCGGAGCGGCGTAGCGGTCCAGCAGCGCCCGCAGCTCGCCGTTGATCTCGTCCCGCAGCGACTGCGGCTCCAGCACCTCGGCGTGCCGGCCAAAGCTCAAGATCCAGCTCTTGATCTCCTCGGTCGCCGACAGATTGAATTCGGCCAGCAGGCCGCCGTCGCGCTGGGGCGTGAGCCGTTGGCTCACATGCCACCGCGACTCCTGGATATAACGGGCCACCTGCCGCGTGAACTGCACTTTGACTTGCACTGCCGCCTGCCCCCGAAATACGGCGAACGAACCTTCGAAATGCGCCGCCAGGTCGAAACCCTCCGGCCGCTCGAAGGGAAAACTCGAAACTTCCGCCGACTCGATCCGGTCCACCTTCCAGTGCCGGATCTCGCCGTGCCGCGGCGCATGGCCAACCAGGTACAGCGAACCCCGATGCCAGACCACGCCGTACGGATAGATGTCGTACGTCACCGGCTCGGTCGCCTGCTGCGACTGGTAGGTGATGAACGTCACCTTGCGGTCCTCGATCCCGATCAGCAGTTGGTCCAGAATCTCGGACTTGTCGGCGTAATTGCCCGCTCCGTCCAGCGTCCGGTGGAACGTGCCGCTCATCCGATCCAGGTACTTCAGCGTGCGAGCGTCCAGCGAGGCGCGGATTTTGCGCAGCGCCGACTGCGCCGACTGCCAGAACAGGGTGCCCGCCAGTGGCTCCAGAAACCGCTGCCCCAGGTACAACGCCAGCGCCTCGTCGAACGTGAAGCTCAGATCGGTCCGAGGCCATTGAGCGTCCAGGCTCCACGACTTCCGCCCATACTCGCCCGCCTGCTCCTCCAGCGGAAAGCCGGCGTTTCGCAGCGCGACCAGGTCCCGGCGAATCGTCTTCATGCTGACCCGCATCTCCCCGGTCAGCTCACCCACCGTCGCCCCCTGCCGCCGAGCGGCCAGGATCTTGATCAACAGCCACTGGCGGACCAGCGGTGGATCGTTCTTCATACGTCGTGCTCCCCATGGCCTGACCGATACGCGAGTTGTCCGACTGGGCATCCAGCCTAATCGATCGGTTGGTCAGATCGCGTCCAAGCGGACAGATGTACACACTCGGCGCGCTACGTTCGCGGAGCGAAAAAGATCGTCGCCTTTCGCTCCGCGAAAGTAGCGGGAAGCTGCGTTTGGCCGGAATCCCGGCGGTCGGCTGTGCTCTGTTCGCGGCAAGGATTGCAACCCGCCGCTGTTTTCGCCGAGCGACAAGCGAGGATTCCGCAACTTTCGCGGAGCGAAAGGATCGTCGCCTTTCGCTCCGCGAAAGTAGCGGGAAGCTGCGTTTGGCCGGAATCCCGGCGGTCGGCCGTGCTCTGTTCGCGGCAAGGATTGCAACCCGCCGCTGTTTTCGCCGAGCGACAAGCGAGGATTCCGCAACTTTCGCGGAGCGAAAGGCGACTATCGGCGAGCATGCCTGGATTTCGGCCGCTCGGCCCGTCACAATGGGAAGCGGCCAATGCGACGCAATCTCACGGCGGTGTGGCCGATCATGCGTTGCCTCGCTCCCTCCCGCTACGGAACCTCATGCCATGACGCTCAATGGTCCGCTCGCATGCTCCGCGCTGCTCCTCCTGTCACTCGCCGCTCCCGCCGCCGTACTGGCCGCCGAGCCGGCTGCACCACCCGCCGGCCAGGACGGCTGGATTCCGCTGTTCAACGGCCAGAACCTGGACGGCTGGACCGCCAAGATCACGGGCCACGAAGCGGGCGACAACTTCGGCGACACCTTCCGAGTGGAAGACGGACTGCTCAAGGTCCGATACGACCAGTACCAGGAGTTCGGCGAGAAGTTCGGCCATCTCTTCTATCGCCAGAACTACTCACATTACCTGCTCCGCGTGGAGTACCGGTTTGTGGGCGAGCAGGTGCCGGGCGGACCCGGCTGGGCCGTCCGCAACAGCGGCCTGATGCTGCACGGGCAGTCCCCGCAAAGCATGGCCAAGGACCAAAAGTTCCCCGTGTCCATCGAAGTCCAACTGCTCGGCGGTTCCGGCAGCGGCACCCGAACCACGGCCAATCTCTGCACACCCGGCACGCACGTGGAAATGGATGGCCAGCTTGTGACCCGCCACTGCACCAACTCCAAGTCGGACACCTATCATGGCGACCAGTGGGTGACCGTCGAAATCGAGGTCCGCGGCAACCAGGTGATCCGGCATCGGATCGGCGACCAGGTGGTGCTGGAATACCAGCGGCCGCAGCTCGACCCGGGCGATGCCGACGCCCGCAAATTGATCGAACAGGCGGGCGGCGAAAGGCAGCTCAGCGGCGGTTCGATCTCGCTGCAATCGGAAAGTCACCCGGTGGACTTTCGCAAGGTGGAACTGCGGGTGCTGGAGCCGTGAAGGGTGGCGGGAGTGGCCGTGCGTAACACAGGCGGTTGCCGGGATTGCGCCCCGCCGCTTTCGCGGAGCGATAGGATAGTCGCCTTTCACTCCGCGAAAGCAGCGGGAAGCTGCATTTGGCCGGAATCCCGGCGGTCGGCCGTCCTGTGGTTGCGGCAAGGATTGGCTCCCACCGCTGTTTTCGCCGAGTGAGAAGCGAGGATTCCGCTACTTTCGCGGAGCGAAAGGATAGTCGCCTTTCGCTCCGCGAAAGTAGCGGGAAGCTGCATTTGGCCGGAATCCCGGCGATCGGCCGTCGTGTGGTTGCGGCAAGGATCGGCTCCCACCGCTGTTTTCGCTGAGCGAGAAGCGAGGATTCCGCTACTTTCGCGGAGCGAAAGGCGACTATGCGTCCAGCAGCGCGCGGACGGGCTGGTGGTCCTCGACGCCGGTCAGCCGCATGTCGAGCCCCTGGAACTTGAACGACAGCCGCCGGTGGTTGATCCCCAGGCAGTGCAGGATCGTGGCGTTCAGGTCGTGAATGTGCACCGGGTCGCGGACAATGTTGTAGCTGAAGTCGTCCGTCTCGCCATGCACGATTCCCGGCTTGATGCCGCCGCCCGCCAGCCAGATCGTGAAGCAGCGGGGGTGATGGTCGCGGCCATAGTTCTCGCGAGTCAGTTTTCCCTGGCAGTAGATCGTCCGCCCGAACTCGCCGCCCCAGACCACCAGCGTCTCGTCCAGCAGCCCGCGCTGCTTGAGATCCTGGATCAGGGCCCAGGCCGGCTGGTCCACGTCCCGCGCCTGGTTGGGCAGGTCGCCCGCGATGTTGGCGTGCTGGTCCCAGCCGCGGTGAAAGATCTGCACGAAGCGCACGTTCCGTTCGGCCATTCGCCGCGCCAGCAGGCAACTGGCGGCAAACGTGCCCGGTTTCTGCACGTCGGGGCCGTACATGTCGAGTACATGCTGCGGCTCGCCCGAAATATCGGTCAACTCCGGCACGGACGACTGCATGCGGAAGGCCATCTCGTGCTGCTCGATCCGGGTCTGCGTTTCGGGATCGGCAAACCGCTCGTAGGTTCGCTGGTTGAACCGTGCCAGGCGGTCGAGCGCTCGCCGCCGCCCCTCCTGGTCCACGCCCGGCGGATTGGACAGGAACAGCACCGGATCGCCTTGCGAACGCAGCGCGACGCCCTGGTGGCGGCTGGGCAGGAAGCCGGCTCCCCACAGCCGGTTATACAGGGCCTGGGCCTCCTTGCGGCCGGTCCAGGACGGCGTCATCACGACGAAAGCGGGCAGGTCGTCGTTGAGCGATCCGAGGCCATAGCTGAGCCACGCGCCCAGGCTCGCTCGGCCCGGCAACTGGTGTCCCGTGCAGATGTAGGTGATCGCCGGGTCGTGGTTGATCGCCTCGGTGTAGACCGAGCGGACGATCGCCAGGTCGTCGACCATCTTGGCCGTGTGCGGCAGCAGTTCGCTGACCCAGGTTCCTTGCTGCCCGTGCTGAGTGAACTTGAACTTGGACGGAGCGACGGGGAAGCGGGACTGGCCGGAGGTCATCGTGGTCAGCCGCTGGCCCTGGCGGATCGAATCGGGCAAGTCCTGGTCGAACAGTTCGTCCATGCGAGGCTTATAGTCCAGCAGGTCCATCTGGCTGGGCGCGCCGGCCATGAACAGATAGATGGCCCGCTTGGCCCGCGGTTCAAAATGCGGCAGTCCCGGCAGACCGCCGGTTGCCGCCGCCTGGCGTTCGGGCAGCAGCGAGGCGAGTGCGGCGGTGCCCAGCCCCAACCCGGCGCGGCCGAAGAAGTGCCGGCGCGTCATCAGCCGCAAGTACTGTTCGAACGGTTGCATCGGGAAGCCCCCTGTACGTGGTCCGTACGGCGCCAAACATCAATTCTTCGTCACCACCTCGTCCAGATTGAGCAGCATGTTGGCCAGCGCGGTCCAGGCGGCCACTTCGATCACCTCATCCGGCGAAGGCGCGGGTGCCTCGCCCACCTGAACCAGTCGGGCCGCCTCCGCGGGATGCTGCTGATAGTGGGCCAGCTCCTCTTGAAAGCCCGCCACCAGGTCCTGCAGTTCCTCGTCCGCGGGCGGGCGAGCGGTACACAGCCGGAACATGTAGGCAGCTCGCGACGCCGCGTCGGCACCGCCCTCGCGGAGCGCTCGCTGCGCCAGCCCGCGAGCCGCCTCGACATACTGCGGATCGTTCAGCAACAGCAGCGCCTGCAGCGGCGTGTTCGTCCGCTCGCGGCGCACCACGCACGCTTCGCGCGACGGCGCGTCCACGATGCTCATCTGCGGCGGCGGAGCGGTCCGCTTGATGAACGTGTACAGCGTCCGCCGATGCACCTTGTCGTGCCCGGCGTCGGCCTTGAAACGCACGGTGTTCGAACCGCTGTAGCCCACCGCGAACCACAACCCGTCCGGCTGCGGCGGCTTGACGCTCGGTCCTCCCATCTGCTCGGACAACAGACCGCTGACATGCAGGGCCTGGTCGCGGAGCATCTCGGCATCCAGCCGGAACCGCGGTCCGCGAGTCAGCAGCCGGTTGGCCGGATCGCGGCGATGCACGTCCGGCACCACTCGCGACGACTGCCGGTAGGTGGCCGACATCACCATCCGCTTCATGGTGGCCTTGATGTCCCAGCCGTCCTCGACGAATTGCAGGGCCAGCCAGTCCAGCAGCAACGGATGGCTGGGCGGTTCACCCTGTGAGCCGAAGTCCTCGGCCGTCTTCACCAGCCCCGTGCCGAACAGCTGCAGCCAGAAGCGGTTCACCGCCACGCGGGCCGTCAGCGGATGCTGAGGCGAAACGAGCCACTGGGCGAGCCCCAGGCGGTTGCGCGGCAGATCGTCGGCCAGCGGTGGCAGGGCCAGCGGCGTGCGCCTCTCGACCTGATCGCCGGGCTGATCGTATTCACCCCGCTTCAGACAATGGGCCGGCTTCGGGTCCTTCGTGTCGCGGAAGATCAGCGTGGTGGGGATCTCGCGGTCCACGGCGGCCCGTGCTTCGCGCAGTTTGGCCAGTTCCGAGCGGGCCGCTTCCAGCTCCGCGGCGCTGGACACCTTGTTGCGGTAGTAGTCGCGCAGCGATTGCTGTTCGGCCGCCGAACGTTCCTCAGCCGGTTTGCGGGCTAGCGTCAGAATTTCGGCCGGGATCACCGTCCCGCCCGACTTGACCGCGAAGTAGAATCCCGACGCTCCGCCGTAGTTCATCACCTTCAGCAGCAGTTGGTTTTCGCCCGCTTTCAGCTCCAGCTCCAGCGTTTCCTGATCGGCCGCGGCCGCTCGCGCGATGTCCTTGGCCAGGACCTGCTTGCCGTTCAGATAAACTTTCAGCGCGTCGTCGCTGCCCAGCGAGATGGCGACCTTGCGCGGCTCGGCCACGGTCAGTGTGCGATATAGGAAATTGGCCGCTTCGTCGCCCGGCAGCCCCTGATGCACCACGCCGTCCTTCCACTCCGGATGCCGCACCCAGGCCACCTTGGCGCCGTCGGCCAGTTCGAACGACTGGTCCAGCTTGATCGGCTTGTCCTCCGGGCCGTGCTTGCGGGCGAACAAATAACGCTGTGTGTCATTGAACGGTCCCACGGAGTGCCAGTCGCTCAACGTCAGCGCGCCGGCGGCGGGGTCTGCCGCCGGCTCGCCAGCCGCAGCCAGTTGACGCTCCCACTCGGCCTGCTGCTGATCCACCTCGGGCCAAGGCCCGGCCAGTCTCTGCTCGGCGGCCGCAAGCTGCCGGTCGTAGTCCGCCAGTTGCTGCTGTTGCTGGTCCGTCGGCACCTTGATCACCGGAGCGGGATCCTTGCGGTTACCGTCCAGCGGGCTGCCATCCATGCTGTTGAAGAAGGCGAACAGCGAGTAGAAGTCCTGCATCGTGAGCGGATCGAACTTGTGGTCGTGGCAACGGGTACAATCCAGCGTCAGGCCCATGAACACGGTGCCGAACGTGACCGTGCAATCGACGACGTTGCGGACGTAAACCTCCTCGGCGATCGATCCGCCCTCGTTGGTCGTGACGTGAGCGCGGTTGAAGCCGGTGGCCACCAGTTGATCGAGCGTCGGATTGGGAAGCAGATCGCCCGCCAACTGCTGGATGACGAACTGATCGTAGGGCAGATTGTCATTGAAGGCCTGCACCACCCAGTCGCGATAGGGCCACATTTCCCGGTAATTGTCCAGGTGCAGGCCGTGCGTGTCGCCGTAGCGGGCGGCGTCCAGCCAGAAGCGGGCCATGTGCTGGCCGCAGGCCTGCGAGCGCAACAGCCGGTCGACCAGCCGTTCGTAGGCTTCGGGCGATTTGTCGTTGACGAACGCCTCGACTTCGGCGATCGTCGGCGGCAGGCCAGTCAAATCCAGGGTCACGCGGCGGACCAGCGTGTAGGGATCGGCCTGGGGAGCGTGCGGCAGTCCGAGCGCTTCCTGGCGGGCCCTCACGAAACGATCGATCGGGTTGCGGGGCCAGGCCGCGTCTTGCACCACCGGCAGTTCGGGACGCCGCGGCGCGACCAGCGACCAGTGTTCCTGCCACTGGGCGCCTTGCCCGATCCACTGGCGGATGCGGGCAATCTCGTCGGCCGTCAGCGTCTTGTCCGACTCGGCCGGAGGCATCCGCAGCGAATCGTCGTCGCTGGTGATGCGGGCGATCAGCTCGCTGCCATCCGGCTGGCCGGGGACGATCACCGTCGCTCCCGAATCGGCCTGCCCCAGCGCGCTGGCCTTCTGATCCAGCCGGAAGCCGCCCTCGCGGTGCGCGTCGTCGGGGCCGTGGCAGGCAAAGCACTTGTCCGAAAACAGCGGACGGATGTCGCGATTAAAGTCGATTTCCTCGTCCGCGACGGCGGACGAGCGGACGACAAACGGCAGGCAAACGGTCAGCATGACCGCGGCCAGTCGCGGGAACCACGGTCGCGGAGTCTGGCAGAGCATCGGTTCGCACCTCAGGGTTGGTACACGATATCGGTGGGCGCGCCAAACTTGGCGGGCAGTGGCATGTTGGACCAGCGGCTGTCGTCGCCGCGGCGAAGCTGCCAGCGGCCCGCCAGCGCGAGCTGGTGTTCGCCGGCCAGGATCGTGGGAGCGGCCGCCAGCGCACTGGCCGCCTGGCCGTCCATTCGCAACACCAGCAGGTTGGCGTCGTCCGCATACAGCGCGTCGCGAGGAATCACCGCGAGCCGCCCGCGGCCGGCTTCCGTTGGCGCCGCGACACGCAGCGATTGGCCGTTGCACCAGGCCGAGACGTCGCCGCCGGCCGGCAACTGAATTTTGACGGTCCCGAATTGCCAGGCCGCGGGAAGCCGGAACACGCAGCGGTACCAGGCCGGCTGGTCCGTCGCCGTCGAGGTTGCCGGCAGGGGTGCGACAGCGGCCGTCGCTGCCGCGCCGCTGGCGGGCACCAGGGCCAACGTCCAATGATCGCTCGGCGCGGCGGCCGCGGCCTGCTGTTCAGGCGAATCCGTCTCCAGGCCGGCTGCCCAGGCGATCGCATTGGCCAGCAGGCGCACGAAGGCCGGGTTCTCGAAGTCGGCCCGTTGTCCGAGCGACGTGTAGAACGAGCGTCCGCCGTCGGCGCGCTGGAACGTCCAGGCGACCGGCTCGTCCGGTTGCCCCTCGGCCTTGGCCCGCAGCAGTTCCACGGCGCCCTCGGCCAGCGGCGTATTCTTATACAACGAACCGCCCTGTGCGAACGGCTCGTCGGGCAAACCCGACAGGATCGGATGCGTTTGCCGCTCGGCCACCCGCTCCACCATCGACCGCAACTGGTTGCCGTGATGCCCCTGGTAATTGCCGCCCCAGACGGCCGCGTCCAATTCCGGCCAGTCGGCGAAACCCTCGGGCAGTTCCTGGCCGCGCAGCGAAAACGCATGGCTGGCAGTACGGATGCCGACTACCGGCTTGCCCGCCGCCACATAGTCTCGGATGATCTTCAGCGACTCGGCCGGCAGCACTCGCCGCCGCACACTCAACAGCAGCACATCGGCCTCGCGTACCGCCTCCAGACCCGGAATCTCGTTCCGCTCGGTGTCGCTGCCGAACACGTAACTCACGCGGAACCGCTTGCCGAGCTGCGCAGCGGCGAATTCCGGCAGCGTACGCTCCGTCTGGTATTCGTCCTCGGCCATCACCAGCACCACGTGCGGTCGCCGATCCTGGGCGAAGCGGAACGGCTTGCCGCCCAGCAACTGGTCGCTGGTCATGGTTGGGCAGACGAACTTCTCGATGTGCCCGATGATCAGATCGGTGCCCGTGAAGTGGCTGACGTACGGCCAGCGCTGCGGATTGTACATCGTGTCGGTCATGTCACGCATCAGCACGACGTGCTTGCCGTTGCGAGCCATCTGCCGCAGTCCGAAGGGTCGGCCGAGCACGCACATGTTGGTGTGCACGCCGGCCAGGATCACGTTCTGAATGCCCCGCTGCTGCAGGACGTTCCAGACTTCGTCGCCCCGGTCGCTGATATAGTCCCGCTGGGCGTCGATCTCGACCAGCTCCGATTGCTTCTTCCAGGGCGTGCCCGGGTTGCGGCCCATCGCCTTGAGCTTCGCGGCCCACGCGACGTGTTCCGCCGGATCATCGTCCTCGCCGCCATCCGACTGATCGATCGGATAAACGCCCTGCTCCTCGGCCGGGATGCGCGAGCACCAGGCGGTGATCTCTTCCGGCAGATCCGCGGCCCGCGGGGCGGCCATCGCGCGCTGTCGAGCGGGGTGGTCGGCATAGGCCGGCATGCAGTCGCTCGGGGCATGAATCACGGTCACGCCCCGCTTGCGGGCCTCGATCAGCACCTGGTTCAATCGCGGCGCGAACTCTTCCGCTCGTCGCACCGCGTTCAAACAATGGTGCAGGTCCCAGACGTCGCAGACGATGATCGCCGTCTGCTCGCCCTGCCACCGCTCGGAACGGGTCAACCGGTGGTAACGGCCGCTGCCGGGACTCGTCTCCTGCTGCCGCCGCAGCGCCAGCTCCAGTTCGCCGCCCATCGTGACGCTCCCCGCCAACCACATCAGACAGCAGACGGCAATCCAACCGGCAGAACTCTTCCACATCACGTTCGTATCTCCCTCGGTTCAGGATTGCTTCAGGTTTGCTTCAGGAATGCTTCACGATTTCAGTCCCAGCACGCGATCCATGTTGGCGGCAATCTCGCGCAGCCGGTCGGGACCGCCGCCAGCCACCTCCGCGGCCGCCCAGCCGGTATAGCCGATTTCGATCAGCGCCCGGCGGACATCGGCCCAGTCGACATCGCCTTCGCCAATCTTGGTGAATTTGTCGGCCTGCCGCGAGTAGCCTTTCAAGTCCAGCTTGACCACGCGCTTGCCGAGCGCCCGGATCCAGTCGCCCATGCTGCCGTACTTCCAGTGGTTGCCGACGTCGAACTGCATGCCGACCCAGGGCGAATTGAATTCGTCGACGTAGCGGATGAACTTCTCGGCCGTCTGGTCCGCCCCTCCGGCGTGATCGTACAGGAAGTGGTTCCAGACATTCTCGATGACGATGTAGACGCCCAGTTCGGCCGCCAGCGGCAGGGCCTGCGCGATGTTCTCGACCGAACGCTGCCAGATCTCGCTCTCCGACCCGTCCTGTCCGTGGCCGACCACTACCAGCACGGAGTGTCCACCAACGGCCCGCGTTTCACGCAAGGCCTGCTGCAAGTCCCGCAGCGCCTGAGCACGCTCGTCCGCACTGGCACTGGTGTGCCGAATCTTCCAATGCGTGCCGCCCACCGAACCGTCCACGGGCAGTCCGGTCGCCAGAATGGCCTGCTTGGCCGCCGCGATGTCAATGCCCGGCGCGTTCAGCTCAATGCCGTCGAACCCCGCGTCCTTGACTGCCTGAAACTTGTCCTGCAAACTGCCCGGCACGCTGACCATGCCGACCTTGAGCGTTTTGTAGACTCGGCCGGCCAGAGTGGGTGCGGCAGGTTCGGCGGCCAGCGAATTCAGCCAAGGTTGCGCGAGGGCCACTGCCGCGGCGCCTTGCAGGAAGCGGCGACGGCCAGGATTGGTGGAAGAGATCATGGAGCGCTCCAGGGTGGGATCCAAACCAGGCGGGGCTTCAGCTTGCGCCAGTTTAACAGCGGCTGATCGGACCGTCACCCATTCGTTTCAGGATTACCCCGCCAACAGGCTCAGAAATGGCCGAAATTGGTTTTGTTGGCCGATCTGGCCCGGCGTTTGCCTATGATTAAATAACGGTGTGCGGTTTTGGTTGCCAGCCGCTGCCTGTTTTCGATTCGTCAGGATCAGAAATGGCGTGTCGGAACCGGTACCTGCGGTGGGCAAATCGAGGTCGTGGGCCATAATCCGAGGAGACGGGGCGGTAGCTGCCATGCCGAACGTTTCTTCCAAGCCCGGTTTGATTCAAAGGCCGACTGTCAACGGACTGCCGGTTCGCCCCATTTGGGGAGGGTAGGTGCCATGTTTCGCAAATCCCTGTCAGTTGCGTTTGTGTTTGGCCTGATTGGAGTTATGACACTGAGTCCCGTCTGGGGGCAGGGTCGAAACGCTGAAAGGGGTGGCGAGCGGCGCGGTTCGAGCAGCCGTGGGCCGATGGTGACCCGTCCGAGCGCGTCGCGTCCGTCCACGCCATCGATGTCCCGGCCGTCCCCTTCCCGGCCGTCAGGCCCACGCTTTTCAGCGCCATCAGTTTCGCGTCCCTCAGCGCCATCAGTTTCACCACGCTCAGCGCCGTCATTTTCACGCCCCTCGACGCCGTCAGCTTCGCGTCCGTCGATGTCGCGTCCCTCGACGCCGTCGGCTTCGCGTCCGTCGCTGCCTTCGATGTCGCGCCCCTCGGCGCCGTCGGTTTCGCGTCCGTCGCTGCCTTCGATGTCGCGCCCCTCGGCGCCGTCAACTTCGCGTCCATCGCTGCCTTCGATGTCGCGCCCCTCGACGCCGTCCGCTTCGCGTCCGTCAACCCGGCCATCATTGCCTGGGTTGGGCGGTGGAACGAGTGGCACTGGCCAGCGGCCCAGCTTAGGTGGTCGGCCCTCGTCAGGCGACATTCGGGACTTCTTACGGTTGCCGGGGACAAGTCCATCGACGCGCCTGTCTCCGGGGGTTGGTAGCCGACCTGGCACCGGCGAACGACCCGGCATCGGTGATCGACCTGGCATCGGCGAACGACCTGGCATCGGCGATCGGCCCGGCATCGGCGAACGACCCGGCATCGGTGATCGACCCGGCATCGGTGATCGACCCGGCATCGGTGATCGACCCGGCATCGGCGATCGACCCGGCATCGGTGATCGACCCGGCATCGGTGATCGACCCGGCATCGGTGATCGGCCCGGTATCGGTGATCGACCCGGCATCGGCGATCGACCCGGCATCGGTGATCGACCCGGCATCGGCGATCGACCCGGCATCGGTGGTCGACCCTGCATCGGTGTTCGACCCCGCAGCGGGGGTCCAACCGGCCACGGGCATGGCCCCGGACCCGGTGACACAGCGAGCGACAGTACATGCGCAGGCCAACGCACCGTGCAC
>JAGFJK010000467.1 GCA_024102795.1 Pirellulaceae bacterium | reverse complement strand
CGCTGCGCCGACGCCGAACTGTGGCTGGGGCAGGTGCGGGGAGCGCCGCCCAAGAAGGTCTGGACGTGCGCGGCGGCGCCCGGCAAGCCGCGGCTGGATGGACGCCTGGACGACGAACTTTGGCAGCGCGCCCGGCCGCAAACGCTGGCCAGCCCGCAGCACGACGATGCCGAGTGGCCCGCCAACGTGCTGCTGGCGTACGACGCCGAGTACCTGTACCTGGCCGTGAGCTGCCGCAAGGCGCCGGGCCGCAACTACGCCTCGCAGCCCGCCACGCGCGACTGGGACGCCGACCTGACGGACCGGGATCGCGTCGAACTGTGGCTGGACGTCGATCGGGATTACGCCACCTGGTACCGCCTGACGGTCGACCATCGCGGCTGGACCGGCGACGCCTGCCTGGGCGATGCGTCCTGGAACCCCCAGTGGTTCGTGGCGGCAGCCGAAGACGAAACGCAGTGGACGGTCGAAGCGGCGATCGACTGGAGCCAGTTGACCAGCGCTCCGCCCCGCTCACGCGCCGCGTGGGCCGTCGGCGCGGTGCGCGTCGCGCCTGGCCTGGGCGTGCAGGCGTTCACCGGCCCCGCCGCGATCGAACCCCGCGCCTCCGGCTTCGGGCTGCTGATCTTTGAGTAGACGCACGAGCCTAGACGCAAGCTCCGGCTGGCGTACTGTGGGGAGGCGAGACCTGGCCGTTTGCCAGGTCTATACGATTTGAGAACTGATTGGAAGGAACACCGTTTCCAGTTCGCTGGCTTGCTGGTGACTTGCTGGTGGCTGCGGCGGCAGATTGCAAATTGCAAATTGCAAATTGCAAATTGTGAATTGTGAATTGGTAGTTCACTCGCTCAGCGCCACCAGAGACATCATGAGCCGATGGGTAATCGCTGCACGGGATCGCTCCACGGCACGAGTCACAGCTTGTTGGTTTGAGTGAAATGGGTACTCAGGTTATGCAAGATGGGTCGCCAAGAATTATGCCGACGTCCACTTCTTCGACTTGTGCGGCAGAGCGAGCTGCCTGGGAACGATAAATGGCTACTGCCACTCACAACCCACAACCCACAACCCACAACCCACAACCCACAATTCACAATTTGCAATTTGCAATTTGCAATGGTCGCCGCGCGGGAAGGACCATTGACTCCCACGCAGAGAGTTCAGCGTCGCTTGCCCTGCAGATAGGCTGGCGAAAAGTCGGGTCCATGCCCCGGATCTCTTCCAGGTTGATCCGATTTCCGAGTCAATTGGATCCAGCCTCGTTTCCGCGGTCCAGCACCTGGCGATCGACCAGGTCGTAGCGCCCGCCGGACGGGACCGATTCGTAGCCGGATTGTCCCTCGGCAACCGGCTTGCCGACGTCGAAGAAGTGTACCGAGCCGCGGCCCGTCACTTCGCCGATCCGCCCTTGCACCACCAATGCCGTCGCCTCGTCGATGCCGATGCCCAGCAGTTGCGGGTACTTCTTGACCAGGCTTGACATGTCGGCGAAACGCTGCCGCTGAGCGAAATGCTGGTCGATGGCGATGCCCGGCAGAAAGCTCAAACCTTGCTCGTAACCCTCGGCCATGATGTCCAGGTTGCCCAGCGGGTTGCCTCGGGCCAGGTATTCCGCCTGGATCGACGCGCCGGCCGAACTGCCCATCACCACGCCGCCGCGGGCCAGCACGTCGTGCATCAGCGGCAGGGCCTTGGTATGCAGATAGGCATCGACGAACCGCCACTGTCGCCCGCCGCCGAACCAGATTCCCGTGGCTTCGCGCAGCGTCGCCAGGTACTCCTCGCCCTCGACCACGTCGCGCGTCCGCTCCGGCAGCACGGTCACCTTGCCCGCTCCCATTTCGCGCAGCAGATCCGCGAACCGGTCCCGGCGCGGCAGCGGATCGGGATTCGCGGTGGGCAGGACCACGATCGACGCCTCGGCGCCTCCCGCCAGATCGACGAACCGCCGCAGGATCCCCTCGGGCATCCCGCCGCCACCGATGGCGATCGCCGTGCCTTGCTTGAGCTCCGGCGGCCGAGGCTCGCCAGGCGGAAAATCGCCGGCGACCCGCAGGCGGGCCGCGCGGCGCAGCGCGGT
>JAGFJK010000409.1 GCA_024102795.1 Pirellulaceae bacterium | reverse complement strand
TCTTTCCCGGTGGAGCGATTGTCCCCAATCGCTCGTCCGGCGGAACGCCGGCCCTGGCCCACGGGCCTTCGGCCCGCAAGTCCCGATTGGGGACAATCGGGCTACACTGTTGGTGGAGCGATTGTCCTCAATCGCTCTTTCCCGGTGGAGCGATTGTCCTCAATCGCTCTTTCTTACCGCACGTCGTAGGCAGTCAGCGTGCCCTGGTCGCGGATATAGAAGCGGCCGCCGGCGACGATCGGGTGAGCCCAACTGGGACGGCCGCGATCGGGGATCTTGAAGCGGCCGTGTTCGCGGTACGCTTCAGGAGTCGCTTCGGCCAGAGCCACTTCGTGATTCTCGCCCAGCAAGTACAGCATCCCGTCGGCCACGCACAGCGACCCCTTGTTGACGCTCCGTTCGCGCCACGCCACCTCGCCGGTCAGAAAGTTCATGCAGATCAGGCCGCCGTTGCCGAACCCGTACATGTAGTCGCCGACGCGGACGATCCCGCCGTGATGGTTGGCCATCCGCGCGTCGAAGTAGACTTCCTCGGCCTGCTGCTTGCCGTCCTGCGTGGAAACGCGGGCCAGCCCGCCGCCGGTGCCGTAGGCGCTGGAGGCGAACACGTGGTCCTGGTGCACGATCGGCGTGGCGCAGTTGGCGGTGCCGTTGGCGGGCCGGGCGTATTCCCAGAGCAGCCGGCCGGTAGCCAGTTCCAGTCCGAACACGCTGCTGCGGGCGAACTGCACCACTTGCCGGACGCCGCCGATGTTGGCGACGACGGGCGAGGCGTAGTGCGCGCCTTGCTGGATGTCGGCCGATTGCCAGACCAGGGTGCCGTCCGCCTTGTTCAGCGCGGCCACGGTGCCTTGCTTGCCGCCGGGCGTGACGATCACCAGGTCGCCTTCGATCAGCGGCGACTCGGAGTAGCCCCAGCCGGGCACACCGCCGCCGAACCGTTCCCGCAGGTTGACGTGCCAGATGGTGCGTCCGGTGGCCGTGTCCAGGCAACTCAGGTCTCCCTGGCCGCCTTCCACATACAGCCGCTGGCCATCGACGGTGGGTGTTCCGCGCGGGCCGTCGCCCATGCCGTTGCGGTAGCCGCCGTAGTAACCTTGCAGTTCGGCGGCCGTCAGCAACCCGTCGCCCCGCGCATCGCTCTTGGCATAGTAGGCGGCCAGTTCCTCGGCCGTGATCAGCCCGTCCCGGCCGCCTTCAAACCGCCGCAGGTACTCGACCAGTTCCTCGCTGGTCAACTGTTCGTCGGCCTTGTCTGTACCGGGTTCCTTCTTGTCCGCTCGGCCAAACGCCTGGTCCAGGGCCGAGCGGCGGGATTCCTCGCGGGAGATCCGCCCGTCGCCATCCTTGTCCAGCTCGCTGATGAACGCCGCCGAGCGTTCGGCCGCCAGTTGGTCCACATCCGCGTCGCGGTCGTCCAGATCGGCCTTGCCAAAATGCTCGCGGAACAGTTGTCCCGCCTCGGCGAAGTCCAGCTTGCCATCCTGGTTGGAGTCCAGCCGTTCGAGCAGCCGTTCGGCCCGCGCGGCAATCTGTTCGGGCGCGAGCTGCGCGGCCAGGTCGTATTTGTTGAAGTTCCAGCCCAGCCGGGAGAGCGCTTCGAACTCGTCCACCACGCCATCCTGGTTGGCGTCCAGTCGCTGGAGTTCCTCGGCGATCCGCCGCTGCAGGGCGGCCGACACGGGTTCGGCCTGCACGGCCCACAGCAGCCGTCCGTCCTTCTCGTCCAGGCAGATCACATGCTCGACGCCGTTCAGATCTCCCTGGGTGAAAATCCGGCCATCGTGGATCGACAGCGACGAGTAGCCGACGCCGACGCTGTCCACCTGCCAGACGACCGGCGGCCCCTCGGCGGGCCAGGACTTGACCAGTCCCTTGTCGTCGGAGATCCCTTCCCGCTGCGGCCCGCGCCACTGGGGCCAGTGGCCGCCTTGAGCGAAACAGGTCCCGGCGGCCAGCAGCGTCAGCGGCAGGCAGCAGGCGATTCGCACCAGCAGGGTCCGGGCAGGGGCTTTCGGGGCGGTGGCGTTCCGGGCGGGGGCGCGCCCGGCGGCGGGGCGATGAGCCATGGGTGGTCCTTCCAAGGCAGGCACAGTGGGCGGGGTAAGGGGGGAGGGGCGCGGTTCACACGCGGGCAGACCGGCCAAGCCGGCATTTTCGACCAATTGCCTGTTGGATGCAAGCTTTGTTGCGCCGGGTTTCGTGAGCCGTCCGCCCCTTCTCGACCAGACGCCCAAGCGACCTGCATTTCGACCGCGACGAGCTTCCAACTCGTCCTCGTCCAGGCACAATGACGCCAAAACACGTGGCTACTCGCGCCGCATCATCGCCTCGAGCTGGCGGTAGCTGACAAACAGCCGGTAAGGATGGCCGGGCAGTTCCTCGAAGTCCCATTTCTGATAGAACGCCTTCGCGGCGTCGCTGAGACAGTCCAGGATCACAGCCACGAATGCAAACGTGTCACCGGCCTCGTAGCAATCACGAAGCGTTTGGGCTAGCAGGAGCTGACCGAGCCCTTGCCCCTGCTGTGCTGCCGAAACGCCCAACCACGCCAGGACAGCGACGGGCAGACGACGGCGGGGAAGCTGGCGGGCCAGCTCGGCCGGAAGTTCGCTGAAATCGACTTGCCCCATGGTCAACGTGTAGTAGCCGGCGATCCGACCGTGTTCATCCAGCAAGACCTTCGTGACCGACAGGTGCTTCTTCTGGTGCTGCCAGGCATTCCTTCGGATCCAGTCGTCGACTTCGGGTTGACCGCACTCGAACTGCCGGCGCGGATGACTTCGTTGGAGTGGTTCCCAGCGTAACCCTGGCGGCAGTTGGACGCCGCTCACCCTTCACCCCGCATGGTCCGGCCTAGCTGGCGTTGAGACTCCGTGAGTCGCGGGCTGGCGTGGAGCGATTGCCAGAATGCAACTTGTTCATCGGGCGTGAGACCAATGATGCACTGCTCCGCCTGACGGACCTCATGCCTGGCCTGCGCCACCGTCACCATCCGCACATAGTCGCTGATGCTGACCCCTCGCAACTCCGCGGCCTTGGCCAGGCACGATTTGCTCTCCTCATCCAGACGGACCATGAGATGGCTGGTTTTGGGCATGGAAACGACTCCCTGCCGAGGGATTCAAGGGATCGTCGAGACACCGCCAAATTGTATTGCAAATTGCAACACGAATCAACCTGAATGTCCTCTGACGACAATTGGTCATTTGGTCACACTGGCCGGTTTGCGGCGAGTGGCGGGCCGGAATCAGACCAGCAGCGGTTCGCCCACCGACCACTCTCTGGGGCGGTCGGCGTCGCGCTGCACGCGGCGGTACAGCGTGTCGCGTTCCACCGGTTCCCGCCCGGCCGCCGTGATCAGCCGCCGAATCTCGTCCACCGACAGCACTTCGGGCGTCGTCGCGCCGGCGTCGTGATAAATCAGCTCGTGACGTACCGTGCCGTCCAGGTCGTCGGCCCCGTAGCCCAGCGCGGCCTGCGCCGTGCCGATGCCCAGCATGATCCAGTAGGCCTTGATGTGCGGCACGTTGTCCAGCATCAGGCGGCTGATGGCCATGGTCCTCAGGTCCAGCAGGGCCGAGGGCTTCTTCAGGTGGGCCAGTCCGGTGTTCTCCGGATGAAACGCCAGCGGGATGAACGTCTGGAAGCCGCCCGTCTCGTCCTGCAGTTCCCGCAGCCGCAGCAGATGGTCGATCCGATGGTAGGCGTTCTCGATGTGGCCGTAGAGCATCGTGCAGTTGGTTTTCAGGCCCAGTTGGTGCGCCGTGCGGTGGATCTCGAACCACTTGCCCGCGTCGGCCTTGTGTTCGCAGATCTTGTGGCGCACCTCGGGATGAAAGATTTCGGCCCCGCCACCCGGCATGCTGCCCAGCCCGGCGTCGATCAGGTCCTCCAGAATCTCGCGGACCGACTTCTTGGACAGGAATTCAAACCAGTTAATTTCGACGCCCGTCCAGGCTTTCAAATGCAGTTTGGGGTACGCCTCGTGCAGAATCCGCACCAGATGCACATACCAGTCGTAGCCCCTCTGATGATGCAGGCCGCCCACGATGTGCATTTCCGTGCAGCCGTTTTCGACCGCCTCGCGGCCCCGCTCCAGGATCTGCTGGTCGCTCATCGCGTACCCCTTGGGGTCGCGCAGGTCCGAGCGGAACGCGCAGAACGTGCAGCGGTAGACGCAGATGTTCGTGGGGTTCAAGTGCGTGTTGATATTGTAGTAACCGTGGTTGCCGTTGATCCGCTCGCGCACCAGGTTGGCCAGCTCGCCGACTTCATTCAGCGGCGTCGCCGGCTCGTACAGAAACAGACCGTCCTCCAGCGACAGCCGCTGCCGGGCTTCGACTTTGTCGCGGATCAATCGCAAGCGATCATTCGTGGTCGGTCGGATCATGGTCGGCTACTCTCTTTCTCTGGCGGCGTCTACAGCAGCATATCCAGCGACACGATCAGGAACAGCCCGACACTGACCACGGTGTTGACGTGGAAAAAAGCCACGTTGACCCGTGTCAAATCGTCAGGCCGGACCAGCGCGTGTTCGTAAACCAGCAAGCCTGCCACGGCCGCCAGGCCGCAACCGTAAATCCAGCCCAGCGGCAGGGACGGTCCGCCCAGGAACGAGCTGAGCGGCAGCAGGCACAGGATCAGCAGCATCCCCAGGTGGCAGGCCGCCGCCAGCCGCAGCGCCCCGCGCACTCCCAGCGTGACCGGGACGCTCCGCAAACGAGCGCCCGCGTCAAACTCGGCATCCTGGCAGGCGTAGATGATGTCGAACCCCGCGACCCAGAACAGCACGGCCAGGCCGAGCAGCACGGCGGGCACCGCGTCCAGCGGCTCGACCAGCAACGTCTCGCCCCGCAGCGCGATCCAGGCGGCGACCGGAGCCAGCATCAAGGCCGCTCCCAACCAGAAATGGGCCAGCGACGTGAACCGCTTGGCAAAACTGTAACCCAGCAGGAACGCCAGCACGGGCAACGCCAGCAGCAGGGGCAACCTGTTGGGCAGAAACAACAAGGTTCCCGCCAGAAACAGCAACGCCGCCACGCAGGTGAACGCCACCGCGCTGCCGACCGACAGCAGGCCCGCCGGCAGATGCCGCCCGCGAGTGCGTGGATTCTGGCCGTCGATCCGCCGATCGGCCAGGCGGTTGAACGCCATCGCCGCACTGCGGGCTCCCACCATGCAGACCAGGATGCCCGCCAGATGCTGCCAACGAAACAGTAGCTGGCCTCCGCCGGGCAGCGGAGCGGTCCAGGCCATCACGCCGGCCAGCAGCGCGAACGGCAGCGCGAAGACCGTGTGGCTGAAGCGGATCATCTCCAGCAGTTGCCGAGTGCGTTGCAGCATGTTCGAACCTTACCTGCCCGCGGCTTTCGCTCCGACGTACAGCGTGGCGATCCCGAATGTGAACGGATGCAGTTCGACGTCGGCCAGGCCGCAGTCCCGCATGATCCCCGCCAGCCGCTCGCCGCTGGGAAACTGCCCCACGCTGGCCGGAAGATACTCGTAAGCCTGCTCGCGGTTGCGAGCCAGCCACTGCCCGACCCGCGGCAGCACGCGCTGAAAGTACCAACCGTACAGGCTGCGCAGCGGTTCCCGGCCAGGCATCGAGAACTCCAGCACGGCCACTCGTCCACCCGGCCGGCAGACGCGAACCATCTCCCGTAGCCCCCGCTCGGTGCTGGCCACGTTCCGCAGTCCAAAGGCCACGCAGACAATCTGAAACTGATCGTCTTGAAACGGCAGACTCTGGGCATCGGCCTCGACGAACGTCACCTGGCCGATCAGCCCGGCCCGCAGCTTCTTGCGCTGACCGATTTCGAGCATTTCCCGGCAAAAGTCCGCCGCCACGACCGGCACCCTCCCGGCCGTGGCCCGGCTGTAGGTCAGGGCCAGGTCTCCGGTTCCCGTACACAGGTCCAGGATCGGCTCGTCGCCCCGCGGCGGGACCATCCGCACGGTCCGGCGACGCCACGCGCGGTCCACGTTCAGCGACAGCAGGTGATTCATCAAGTCGTACTTCGGCGCGATGGAGGCAAACATCTGCCGCACGCGCTGATTGGACTTGTCGAGCGTCATCGCAAAGGGGGGCCTTGGGTCAGCGGATTCCAAATCTTCCACGCCGCACCAGATTACCGCAGATCGCCTGAATCCGTAACAGGTGGCACCATCAAACCGAACGGCATCACGCCAGGCAGCTTGGGCAGCTCGGCCGCCGCCGCGGCAATGGCCGGGTCCGGGTGCCCCGCGGCACGCTGCAACACATCCCCCAGGCGAGCGAAATAGGCGCCGGGGACTGCTCCGCTCGTCACTTGAAAGGCGTAATTCAGCCGCGGAGGAGCCACCTGGCAGGCGATCGCTTCGAACGCCGTGTGCCGCAGTTGCGGTTCCCGCGACGCCAGAAAAACCTCCAACTGCTCCAGCCCGGCCAGCTCGAACTGATTCAAGTCGGCCAGCCGCTCCGGTCGTTCGGCCGCCGGCAGCTCGGCCGCCAGGCGGAGGAATCGCTCCAGCGTTGCGCGGCGCCGCGTAACGTCCGCCGCCCACAACGCCAGCAGACTCTCGAACCGCAGCCCCGGTTCCGTCTCCGCCAGGCCAGACAGCTCGTCCGCCAGCGGCAACGCTTGCGGGCCCAGCGGCACGAGCGCGGCCAGGGCCATCCGCCGCAATTGTTCGTCCGACGAGCCGATGGCCGCTTGCAGCACCGACAGCCCGTCGGACTTGAGCTGCACGGCCAACCGCAGGGCCCTCGCCCGCCGCTCGGCGTCGCCGGTCGAAATGTGCTCGATCAAACGACCCGTCAACTGCTCCAGCGGCGGATACCGCACGCCGCGCACATAGTAAACCGTCGTTTCCCGGCCCGCCGAGCCGTCCCAGACTTGCCACGTTCCCTGCCGCTCTCCCGACGCGAAACTCCCGCTGGCCAGCCGCCGGCCCTCGCGATCCCAGAACGTCCAGTGGCCCTCGCGGCGGTCATGCCGATAGCTTCCCCGCGACTGCGGCCTTCCGTTGTCCCACCACGTGGCGGCTGGCCCGTCCCGCCAGGCAACCAACGCCAACGGGGCAACCGCAACCTGGAATTGGTCCGCCGCCTGCTCTTGCATCTGCCGGTGATTGGCCGCCAAATCGTCGGTCCACGGGACAAGCTGACCCTTGCCCAGAGACATAGCCACTCCGTGCGTCACCGCAAACTGCCGCCCGCCATTGGCGTGCCAGCCGGTCCAGACTCCGTCGCGCCGCCCGTCGACACACCGCCCGCTCAACCGCTGGGCGCCCCGCTCGTCGTACCAGGTCCACAGACCGTGAGGCCGATCAAACTGGTATCGCCCCCGCACGCGGACCCGCCCATGCTGGTCCACGATTTCCGCCAGCCCGTGGCGAATGGTCGTCGGCTGCCCAGTCGTTTCGTCCTGCCGCGTGCGTTGTTCCGTCCGCAACACATAGCCGCCACCAATCGACATCTCGGCCGGCCGCGGCCGCAAATACCACCACATCGCCAGCGATACCAGGACCATCGCCAGCAGCAGCGTGCGGAGACTCAACTGCATCCAGCGAATGCGTCGGCGGTTGGGGTTCGTGGGCGGCATGGGGGGAGTGGTCGGATGAAAGTTGTGAGCTGTCAGTTATCAGTAATCAGTTAGCCCGAAGCGTCAGCGAGGGAGCAGTAATTAGTTAGCCCGAGGCGTATGTCTTGAAGTTGCGATTTTCGTGAACTCCGCTTCGGCGGCCCTCCCATAAATCACTTCTGGCTCCCTCCCCGCTTCGAGATCGTGCAGCTTTTAAGTTGTTGGACACTCGGAGCTTAGGGGCTGACGCTTCGGGGAACTGGGGACGGCCTCCGCTTCGGCGAGCGGCCCCCCCTGAAATCCCGCCGGCTTGCCCGGCGGATCGTTAGGCTTTTAGCTACAGTGCGCCGGGCTCTCCTCCTCTTCGAATCCCGCCGGCTTGCCCGGCGGAACGATAGGCTTTTAGCTACAGTGCGCCGAGCTCTCCTCCACTTCGAATCCCAGCTTGATTCGCACCCGCTCGCCCGGTAGGGCGTTAGTGAAAAACCTAGCGATCCGCCGGGCAAGCCGGCGGGATTCGAAGTCCAAAACAGTCTGACGGGCGCTCACCGGGAGCCAAGGGCCTTAAACACTGAGGTTCCAACAACTTATAAGCTG
>JAGFJK010000446.1 GCA_024102795.1 Pirellulaceae bacterium | reverse complement strand
CGCCGCCTTGACGGCCCGGACCGCGGTCCAGTGGCAGTATCTGCTGCCGCAGATCGAGGCGTCGGCCGACGCCGGGGACGACTGGCTGATGCGTCTGATGCTGGCGCGAGGCCACCACGAGCTCGGCCAGCCGCAACAGGCACTCGGCGCACTGCGACGCGCGCTCGAACAAGGCGGCCCTGAGCCGGTGCGCGCCTGGTTGAAATCGTTCGCCGGCGATGCGGCGGCGCGGAGCCAGTCGGAAACCGCACGATGGTATCTCGCGGCCTGCGCTGAGCTGGGGTTGGCGGACGCCGAAGCGCAGCTCATGCTGGCCGAACTGCACGCCGGTCAGGAGCGTGTGGCGGAGGCGGCCGCGGCCTTGCAACAGGCGATTTCGCTGGCCCCGGACTCGCATCACGTGCGGCGCCACGCGGCCGGGCTGTATTGCCGCCTGGCACAATGGGATGCGGCCAGCGCCGAGCTGACTCGCGCGTTGGAGCTGGCCGGCGGCAATTCCGATCTGTGGCGGGCCAGGGCCAGGTGCTTCGCCGAAATGTCCCGGTGGGAACAGGCGGCGGATGACCTGAGCCAGGCCGTGCAGCGGGAGCCGAACAACGCGGACCTGCGCGAGTGGCTGGCAATCGCGCTGGTGTCGGCCAACGACCTGCCGGCTTACCGGGCCCTGTGCGCGGATACGCTCCGCCGCTTCAATCGGACCGACTACGCTCGCCGCCCCTGGATCGCGCCCAAGCTGCTGGCGCTGGCCCCCGAAGGTTTGAGCGACTACGAGCCGATTCTGGGTCCGGCCCTGGACTTCGAGGCCCGGTATCCCCGCAACTGCGTCACCTACCACGTGCTGGGACCGTACCAGTATCGCGCCGGGCAGTGGGCGGACGCCGCGCGGCAGACGCCGGCCGACGATTCAAACCAGGCCGTGATGGTGGACGAATTGCTGTTTGTCGCCATGGCCCACTTGCGACTGGGACGCACCCGCGACGCGCGGCGGATTCTGGAGCAGGTCGAGAAGTCGCGCTGGCAGGACTTTGACGTCTGGAGCCGCCAGCGCGTGCAACTGCTGCTGGACGAAACCCGCGGCCTGCTGTCCGAGTAACCGGGCCCGGCCTTGCGCAGTGGTCATTCAGCGGACGCTTGTTGGACGCTCGTCTCTTACTTCAACTGGCCGTCCTCGCCGGCCAGCTCGCCCAGTTCGTCAAGCAAATCGTCGGCTTCGACCGTCGGCGAGTGGCGTTGCGTCTGGCGAAGCACCGCATCCAACGCATTCAAGTGATTGACCACGGCCAGGGCGTCGGAGGGCGACACGACGCCATCTCCGTTGACATCCAGGCTGTGGACCATCGGAGCCAGGTCATCGCCCTGGGCCTCCCCGGCGCCGATGACGAGGGGTGTCCGACGGGTACGGTTCAGGTAGTTGAACACCTGCAGCGCGTCGCCGGGAGCGACCTGGCCGTCGCGGTTCACATCCAGAGGGCTGAATTCGCCTTCGGCTGCCGCCGGCCCGCCCGCGTCGGGTTCATTACCCAGCAGAGTGTCGAGCAGTTGGTCGGTCGAACTGAAACGGGTGGCTCGCGGATCGATTTGCGTCAACTGGGCCAGCGAGGCACCGGGTCCCACGCCGAACGCCCGGATGTTCACACCCAGGTCGTCCCGCAACGTGGCCACTTCATCCAGGAAAGCGCCGCCTCCGGAACCGTCGGAAAGAAAGACAATGTTTCCCTCGCCCGGCGGAGTGCCCAGTTGCTGGAAGGTGGCGATCGCGGCTTGCAGGGCGGCGTCGAAGCTGGTCCCCGTGCCGACGCCCATGTGTCCCCGGCGAATCGCGGTCAGCACCTGATCCACGTCGCGGTTTCCATCTCCGTTGGCATCCGTGTTGGGAGGCACGGCCAGTTGCTCGCCGGCGGCGGCCGGGTCCATATCGAGCGCGCGGGCGCTGCTGCCAAACACGATCACACCCACTCGCGCCCGCTCGGTCTGCCCCAGGTTGATCAGTTCCTGGTTCAGCACCAGCAGGGCGGCAATCTGCGCGTCCAGGATGTCGCTGCTGGTGCCATCGCCGTTCAGATCTCCCACGGAAGTGCCGCCAAAGCTGCTGCTGGTGCTGCCGGAGACGTCGATCACAAACAGCACGTCCGGATCGCTGCCCTGGAAGATCGGCGGCGTCTCGACCACGGTGAAATGGCTGACAAAGGTCCCGGCGCCCAGGGGATTCCCGGGACGGTCACGGACCGCGTCCTCGCGGATCCGCAGTTGATAGTCCCCCAGTTGCAGCGGATCGGTAACCAGTTGCACCAGCCGATCGTCGTCCCGCAGCTCGGCGGCCAACGGGACGGCAAGATCGTCGGCCGTATCGAACAGCCCGTCAGCCCCGGCGCCCACCACGGTAAAGGCGCCCTGGGCGACGCTGTCTTCGGACAACGATTCGGTAAATCGGATCCGCAGCGTGCGGCGGCCTTCCAGTACCTGGGTGCCGTCCGGCGGGGATACTGCTTCGATCACCGGCGCGAAGGTGTCCGCCACGATCACAAAGAACAGCGAGTTGGACAGAGCAGCGTTGCCCCCCGTGTCGACCGCGCGGACCTGCAGTTCCAGGCTGGACTGTCCGGAGTTCAGCAGCGGGGCCATGGCCGTCAGATCGAACGGGAACGAGCCGTCGCGGCTGGCCGTTTGTCCGCCGACCAGCAAATGCACTTCGCGGGCCTGGACGTCGTCCTCAACCTGGGCGACCACTGGGATCGTCGTCCCTTCCAACACCTGGAGTCCCGGCGCGTCGGGATCCAGATCAAGCACGGGCGTGGTGATGGTCACCAGCGGCGGCTGGCCCAGGGCGTCGAATGACCGGTAGTTGACGACTTCCAGGCTGTTGCCGGCCGCAATGTAGCCGATGCCGCCGCTGATTTTCAGATCGCGAGCGGCGGCGGAAAGGTTAAATTGCGTGACGAGGTTGGCGACATTTCCGGGGTCCGTGGTATCGTACACCTGGACAAAACTGCCTCCGTCGGGCAGCAGCAGTCCCAGCCCGGAGCCGTTCAGTGCCACGCGGCGCGCCGTGAAGAACTGGTTGCCGCTGGGCGCTTGAATCAACTGCATGTTGGCCGGGTCGCTGATGTCGACGGTTCGCAAGCCGCTGCCGGCCAGCCACAACACCCCGTGGCCCGCGAAAATGCCCACGTCGCTCGAGGCGATGCCGACGTTCAATTCGTCGATCACCTGGGGCGCGTCGGCCATCGCCAGGTCGATCGCCACCAGCGTGTCGCTGCCGCTCACATAGGCGAACAGTTTGTCGGCCACCCTCGCCATGCCGGTGGCGTTGCCGCTGCCGGGAAGGTCCGTGCGGCCAACGATCTCGCCCGTGTCCAGGTCGATCGTCGTGAGTCGCGTGCCGGAGAGCGCGTAGGTGAAGCCACTGTACATCTCGACGCGATCCGCGAATGCCGACACGGTGCGCCGCAACACCGGCAGCAGTGGATCGGTCACGTCGATCAACTGCACGGCCAATCCGGTCGAGACGGCGACCAGCCCCCGGCCTTCGTCCACCGCGACGTCGCGACCGGCGCTGGGCAACGGCAACTGCCCGTTGGCGATTGGCCGATCGAATTGCCCCACGTCGACCACCAGCAAGCTGTTGCCGCTGGCGACGTACGCATAGCTGCCGGCAACGTCCAGTGCCTGGGCGGCACCGTCCAGCGGCAGGCTGGCCGCCGGGCCGGTGACGGCCGCCAGACCGTCCAGCGGGTTAAGACCCTGGGCCAGTTCGGCCGAGTCGGAAACGCCGTCGCCGTCGGAGTCCCCGTTGTCGACCAAGGTTCCCAGCACGATCTCGCCCACGTTCGGAATCCCATCGGCATCGTTATCCAGCCCGCCCAACATCGTCAGGTACATCTCGGACGACGGCGCTCGACCGTCGGGCGGAGCGATCAATGGCTCTTCCAGAAAATAAGACAGCCGGCCGCTGGCATCGGTGCTGGTGGTAATCGACAAACTGCGATTCGTGCTGGGCTGATAGAAGCGCGCCAGCACGGGCATGTCGGGTGGCAGCACCAGATCATTGGGACTCTGGCCGCTCAGCAACTTGCCGCGGACCGCCGCCTGTCCCATCGGCTCGATCGCGTAGTACACGCTGGGATCGGCGCCGAATCCATCCGCCGTGGAGCGGGCAATCCGCACCAGCTCGACCGGTCCCTCGCCTTCGCTGCCGGCCGCCGCCGCGTGGTTTCCGACACCCGCCTCGCCTCCGCCGCCGCCCGCGTCCGTCGTGCAGGGCGTGGTAGGCGAGGGCGGGTCGTACACCACGTCCTCGTATTGCTCGGGCACCTGGAATTGGCCCATGACGCCTGGCAGGAGGATCTCGACGCGATTGACGAACGGGCGGGCCGTGCCCCGGTGCTGGAGGCGATACATGGCGTTCAGGGCTTCCGAGTAGGTGTCGTCGGAGCCCACGCCGAAATCGTCGAAGATGACCACCTGGACGTCGGTCGTATACGAACCTTGGCGGGTTTCGGCTGAAGCGCTGGCCTGAAATCCGCTCAAACAGACCAGCGTGCCTTGCGTACCTCCCAGGACGGCCCGCAACGTGAACGGAATCCGAATGTCGTATTTGTTCCAGAAGATCTGCAGGTCGCTGGCGGCGATCTCGATTTCCGTGGGATCGATATAGCCGCGCCCGGCCTGGGCTTCGATCGTTTCCTGAATCTGGCGAACGATCGTTTCGCGGAGCGTCTGGAACTGGCTGGAGCTGGCGACCAGCGTCGAGAGCGCCGAGCCGTCCTGCCAGGTCCGCGTGCCGCCAGTCCCGGCCACGAACCGGTCGTAAATCGGCAGCACGACGTCGTCGCGAATATTGACTGGCGGATCGGCGCCGACGTACAGCGGTGGGTCGACCAGGAAGTCCCGCAACAGGGCCTGGTCGCGAGCCGTTTCCTCGGCCGTCAGGGCGGGCGTCTCCTGCCCGAACTCGGAGTCCTTGCCGCGGCCAAAACCTCCATCGAAGTTCCGCAGTCCAATCCGCGTGCTGACCTGCGTTCCCCGGATCGTGAAGTGCCACCCAGGCGCCTGGATGACGCCCCCATCCGATTCGATCATCAAACCGTCGGCGCTGACGGTCCCCGTGCCGACGACGATCCAGCGACCGGCATCGTGATCGAACGAGAAGATCAACGCCTGTTCGCCGGGCTGCAAGCCCTCCAGGTTGGGAAACTCGACTTCCGCCGGCACGTCGAACTGGGTAGCCCCGCCCGCGCCGTTGAAGCCCCCCGTGCCGCCGGCCTGGATCGAGATCACCAGGGCCGGATTCAGGAATTCGGGCAGCGGAGCGGGGATCCGATCCGGGGCGACCGGAACGATGGCCGCCTGAGTGGCCGGGTTGCCGGCGTCGTCCTGGGCCGATCCGGGTTGGAAATTCACCCGCGTGCGGTTCCAGACCGCCGGATCGGTGTCAGGGAACAACTGCTGCAGCGTCTGCAATCCGCCGGGGCCGAAGCCGACGTCGGTGGGCCCGCTCGGATTCAGGGCGACGATATCCTGCTGGTTCATCAGCGGCAGAAAAATATCGAACGGCTCGCCGTTGGGCGTTCGCAGAGGGACCTCCCGCCCGGGCACGCTGTGGAACGGCTTGCCCAACGTCGGGTACATGAATCCATCCGGCACGCCCATCGCCGTCGAACCATCGATGACCACGAAGAAATCCGGAGCCGGCAGGCCCTGGGCGCTCGTCAGCACAAACCGGCCGTCCTCGCCGGTCACCGCCTGGATGTCGGGACGCCCTTCGAGCCGGATGGTGACGCCCGCCACGGGCTGCTCGACTGGATTCCCGTCGCCATCCACGGCGTTGGACTCCAGCACGCGGCCCGTCACCGCCGTGTTGGGTATCAAGGTCAGTGGCAGCGTGGTGAAGTCGGCCGTGCGGACGCCGCCAGGCACACCGTCGCCGTCGGCATCCAGCGGCTGCCCGAAGGCGTCCAGGATCTGATCGCCGTTGACAACGATGCGGACGGCCGTCGCACCCGGCAGCGGGCTATCGTAGAAGTATTTGGCGAAGCGATTCGTGCTGGAAACAACCACACGACCTGGAATCCGCTGGCCCAGTGCCATGACATGGAAGGAATCGCTGGTGACCGTGGCCGGGTCGATCTCTTCGCTGAACTGAACCGTGGTTTCCCGCACGACGTTGACCAGCGATTCGCCCTCGCCCGGCGAGAGTGAAGCGATCGCCGTGGGAATGGCGGGCCGCGGCTGCTGGAAACCTCGCACATAAACCCCCAGCGGATCTTGCGGGGCGTAGCCCGACCAGGCGACCGCGTAGTCACCCATGGCATTGGTCGTCACGGAGGCGAAATGCTGGGCGCCGATCGTCGTCGTGTTGGCGGGCACTTCGTCGCTGACCGGCGTGCCGTCAGCGGCGAACTCGCGCACAAACACTCCCCAGTAATCCCCCTGGCCGCCGCCCGTCCAGGCCACGACATAGCCGCCGCCCGGCAATGCCGCGACCGACGACCAACGCTGGTCGCCCAGGGTTGTCTGGTTGACGCGCGAGTCGCTGCCGGCACGCGAACCGTCGGCGTGGAACCGGCTGGCAAACACTCCCCACGGATCGCCCGGTCCCGTACCCGTCCAGGTGACGACGAAGCCATTGTCGGCGGTGATCGCCACGCTGGGCTCAATCTGGGCCGGCAGGGGATCCTGATTGACGCGGATTTCACCGCTCGCTGGCTGGCCCGTGGCGTGGAAGCGGCGAGCGAACACGCCCCAGGGGTCGCCGATCCCCGTGCCGCCCCAGGTGACGACAAAACTGCCGTCCGCGGCCATCGCCACCGACGGTTCGTGCTGCGCGCCGCGCCGGGTCTCGGCCACGCGAATCTCGCCTCCGACCGGAGACCCGCTGGCGTCAAAGAGGCGAGCAAACACGCCCCAGTCGTCGCCCTGGCCCGTGCCGAACCAGGTCACCACGAACCGGCCGTCCGGCGCAGCGGCAACCTTGGGACGCAATTGCGCGCCAAGCGTCGTGGTGTTGACCAGCATCTCGTGGGATAACGGCGTGCCCTGGGCGTCCAATCGCCGCGCGAAGACTCCATACGAATCGCCCGCACCGTAGCCGCTCCAGACGGCCACGAACCTTCCGCCCGGCAGCGCGGCGGCCGAGGCAAACTCCTGCGTGCCGAGCGTCGTCTGGTTCAGGCGGATCTGATCGCCAAGTCGCGTCCCGTCGCCGGCGATCCGTTGCGCGAACACGCCCCACGGATCTTGCGGGCCGCTCCCGGTAAAGGCGACCAGCGTCTGATCGGCTGCCACGAACGTCACCGCCTGGGACTGCAACAGCGTCGACTGGACGCCCGGCGTAAACTGATTCACGCGAGACTCGCTGCCCAGCGGCGAGGCCGCCAGCAGCCGGCGGTCTTCGAGCCGCTCGATTCCTGGCCGGCAGTTGATCGTGCCTCTGGTTCGCTGACGACGTCCCAGGTATGGTGCTCGCGTCCGTCGCATGGTGCCCCCCAACGGTCTTTCCTGAAATGATGATGTTCAAGCGCACGCAGTCGCGGAATTCCAGGACCTGGCCGAAGCCCGGCCAAGCAAGAGAGTGAGCGGCATCGTATCGGCAACCCCGAGGGATTGCAAATCGATTCCTCGCCTGTCTGAGCCGTTCCTCGCGCCGTCCCACGGACCCGCCGGAACGGTGCGCGACCGTCTCGAGTGCCGGCGACTGGTGGACTCTGCGCCGAGCTTTCAGCTCGCAGGGTCCGGCCGCCGCCGGCAGGCGGCCAGGATGGCCTGCACCAGCGGTTCCGGCACGTCGTGAGCGGCCACGTCGTCCGAGCAGCGGCAGACGGAGCGTCCCAGCTCAATCGTCAACTGGTACGTGCGCAGGTAGCAGCCGCAGCAAGTGCAATGTTGCAGGTGTTGCTCAAACACCACCCGTTGTTCGACGGGCAGTTGGCCGTCCAGGTAGTCGATCAGAAAATCGACGAAGTCATGGCACTTCATCAGTGAGTTTCCCGCAGGTGGGGATCCAGCAAGGAGCGCAGCGCCTGCCGCGCCCGATGCAACCGCGTCTTGACGGCGCCCGGACTGATTCCCAGCAATTCGGCAGTTTCCTCGGTCGACTGGCCCTCGATGTCCCGCAGTAGCAGCACCGTGCGGAAACTGTCGGGAAGCTCCTCGATCCGCCGCCGCACCAGGTCGCGGGTGTCGCGATCGCCCAGCGCCGTGTCGACCGTGACGGCCCAGTCGGAGCCAACTCCCGACAGGTGGCCATCGTCCTGGAACTGGGGCATCAGATCGTCGATCGACCGTTCGGGCCGCCGGCTGCGCGAACGGAGCTTCATCAGGGAGGCGTTCACCACAATCCGATGCAACCAGGTGCCCAGACGCGAGCCGCCTTGGAACTGGTCCAGGTTGCGGAAAGCTGACAGGAACGCATCCTGGACGGCGTCCTGGGCGTCCTGCTCGTGGTTCAGGAAGCGGCGGGCCACCGCCAGCAGTCGCGGGCCCTGGGTGCGCACGACCTGTTCGAACGCTTCTGGATCGCCGGCCCGCAACCGCTCGATCAGTTGGGCCTCGTCCCCGTCTTCCAGCGACGCGCGGCCAGTGGATGATTCGTCCGTTTCCATGCGGCCTACGTTACCAGACGCCGCTGGCGGGTACAATCGACGGAGTCTCGCCACGCGACTCCGACCCGCGGATGACCTGCCATGAAAGTCCAAGAGATCCTGGAGACTTGCCTGTACGTGGATGACTTGCCGGCGGCCGAGGTGTTTTATCGCGACACGCTGGGGCTGGAACTGTTCGCTCGGCAGGCCGGGCGGCACGTCTTTTTCCGCTGCGGGCAACGCATGCTGCTGCTGTTCGATGCCCAGGCCTGCGGCCAGCCGGACTCCGAGCTGCCACCGCACGGTGCCCATGGTCCTGGGCATGTGGCCTTCGCCGCTCGCCAGGCCGAGCTTGAATCCTGGAGCGCGTGGCTGCGGGACCACGGCGTGACGATTGAACAGGTCGTCTCCTGGCCAGGCGGCGGGCAGTCGCTGTACTTCCGCGATCCCGCCGGCAACAGTCTCGAACTGGCCACGCCGCGCATCTGGGGACTTGATGAAACGACCACCCTCAGCGCATCCCCCGGAACTGCGACAACCGCCCAGACCATGCCCGCCTTGCGGCCCGCGACACCAGGCCCAGACAGTGGAAGTTAAGGCGGGCGCCGGTCAAGGCCCGCGCCGGCCGCCGCGCGGTTGCGGCGAGGACGCGATTCGATCAGAATCGGGAAAGTCTGTGCCGATTCGTCGCGGGATCCTGCAGAAAGCCCCATGCAGCAACCACTTCAACTCAGCGACTTCGAACTCGGCGACACCCTGGGAGTGGGCACAGTCGGCACGATCTACCATGCCCGCCACAAGCAGACGGGGCAGGAGTCCGCGCTCAAGATTCTGCTGCCGTCCGTCTCCGAAGATCAACTGATCCGGGCCCGCTTCCGCCGCGAGATGACGATCCTGGAACGGATCAGCCATCCGCACATCGTGAAGTACTTGGGCGGCGGACGGGATGGCAATCAGTTGTTCTACGCGATGGAGTACGTCGACAGCGGTTCGCTCAAGCAGGTGCTCAAGGCCGGCGGTCCGCTCCGGTGGCGTGAAGCGGCGTCCTGCGCCATCCAACTGTGTTCGGCCTTGCAGCATCTGCACAACCACGGAATCATTCATCGCGACTTGAAGCCGGGGAACCTGTTCTTCACGCGAACCGGAGCGTTGAAGCTGGGAGATTTCGGTATCGCTCGCGATACCAAGGATACCGACTTGACGGCCGACCGGCTGACCGTGGGCACCTATGCCTACATGTCGCCGGAACAGATTCGAGGCGACAAGGGCATTACCGGCAAGACCGACCTCTACGCCCTGGGCTGCCTGCTGTATGAAATGCTGACCGGGCACCCGCCCTACCTGGGCGAAAATTTCGCGCAGCTCTTTGAACAGCACTTGCGCGACGAGCCGCCTTCAATCCGACAAAGTGTGCCGGATTGCCCGCTGGAGCTGGACCTGATGATCCGCGAGCTGATGGCCAAGGATCCGGAGAAGCGCCCGTTCAATGCCCGCACGGTCCAGGGGCGGCTGATCGACTTGCTGGAGGGTGCCACCAGCGGTATCACGACCAAGGCGGAAGACGGCGAACAGGACGTGGCGGCCTCCGCGGTCGACTCGGCCCAGCGCATTCTGTCTCAGAGACTCGTCGCACTGACCATTGTGCCAGAGCAACGGCAGGTCTCGTGGCTGTCGCTCGCCGGTCTGACCTTGTTCATCGTGGGCGTGGTCTGGGCCGCCTGGCAACTCGCCGGCTAGTGTTGGTCGCCGTTCGCTCCGCGAAAGTAGCGTCTTTGTCGCCTTTCGCTCCGCGAAAGTTGCGTCAGCGCTGTCCGAAGTTCAAATGGCCAGAGCGTGTGCGCGGCGCCCGCTACTTTCGCGGAGCGAAAGGCGACTATGTAAGCGCGGCGCCCGCTACTTTCGCGGAGCGAAAGGCGACTATGCTCCGCGAACGTAGCGCCAGTCCCTTAACCCGCCTGCCGCTGCAAGGCCGGACGAGCGAAGGATGCCGGCGACTTGCGGACCAGTTGGCCCTCTTCGTTGAAGTACTTGATCTGCTGCTCTTCCACGAACCAGACGGCATGGAAGCCGTCGCAGTAGAATCGCCGGCCACAGTAGTAGCCGTTGCGGATCAGGACCGTTTCGAGCAGGCAGTCTTCGAGGGCGGCGCCCAGGTCCTGGAACGTAGCCGTGACTTCCCGCCGAACGTGTTCAGTTTGCTGGTCTTGGGACATTGGCAAGGGGGATGAGGGCCTGGCTGAGTGTGGGCGGATGAACCGGTTTATTCATCGGCGCGCCCCAGTCGGTGGATTTGGTGGCAGCGGCGAAAACGTCACAAATTGCCCAGCTTGAACGGGGCGGCGAAGTTTGCTGTAGGCCGCGTTTCGGCCAGGGTGCTAAAATGGGCCTCCCCGACTCCACAGCGTCGAGCGCATAGAAACATGTTGACCAAGGATATACTGGTCCGACTGGGTGATTTGAACCGCCGGTGTTCCCCCGCGGCGGTGGCGTGCCAGCCGGTGCGCGATTCCGCGCCGCCGCTGCTCGGCGAGGAGCGGGTGACCGACCGAGGCACCCATTGGCTGCTGGATCGGCCCGTCAGCCAGTTCTGGCCGCAAAGCGAGCGATACCTGGATCCGCAGCGGAAACGGTTGCCTGGCTCGCGGGTGACCCAACCGGCGCTCGAACACCCGCAGCTCGACCGCCTGGCCGCCGCCATGCCGCGCGAACTGCTGCTGCTGGACCTGGAAACCTGCGGATTTGCCGGTTCGATGGTGTTCTTGATCGGCCTGCTGTACCAGCAGGACAACCAGTTGCGGCTGGTGCAATTGCTGGCTCGGAACTATGCCGAAGAAGCCGCGATTTTCCACTCCCTGTGGCAACTGCTCCCCCGCCGCAGCCTGCTGGTGACGTTCAACGGCAAGGCGTTCGACTGGCCTGTCGTGCTCGATCGCACCATTCTGCACCGCCTGAAACCAGGCGGAGCGGCCAGCATCCAGGCGCCGGCCGAGAACTGGGATCATTGCGATCTGCTGCACCATGCACGGCGCAAGTGGAAGACGCGTTTGCCCAACTGCCGCCTGCAGACCCTGGAATGGCACGTTTGTGGCCGTAGCCGCCAAGGCGATATCCCGGGACGTCTGATCCCGGAAGCCTACCATCACTTCGTGCGTTCGGGCGATGCTGGTCAGATGCAGTCGATTCTGCACCACAACGCCCTGGACCTGGTGACGCTGTTTCAGCTCTCGCTGGTGCTCACCGGCCGCGGGTCGGCAGGCAACGCACCCGCTTGACGAGGGGCTGCGACGGGAGCCCGCTGATTGGTCACATCGCCCTGGCTGGCCAAGTCGCCTGGGGCGTCGGGCCGCGGCAAGAACGTGGCCGGACCGGGAACCGCTTCGGACGGGCCAACCGGCTGCCGATCCACCAGTCGAAACAGGAGTTCCGAGCCGCCGATGCCGGCCAGAACGCACCCGGTCAGCAGCAAAGCAATACGCAGGTTTCTCATCGCGGGCCAGACTCCGCCTACGCGAACCCAACGTCCGTGCAGCGAGTCGATCGCGCCCGCGACATCCCGCGGACCGGCAGACAAGCGATTTGTCTGCGTGAGCAACTATAGCATTTCGGGGCCCCGTACCGGAGCACGACGCAAAAAAAACTGCCGCCCGGCGAACCAGGCGGCAGTCTTTTATGCAAAAACCTTCGGTCGATTGCGACGAGTGGAGTCGCTGCGAGACTGGCGAGAGTCGGGCGTGCTTGGCACTGCCGTGTTGACTCAGGCCAACGCTAAATGTTTGGTCCCTCTGCCGGAATGGCGACCGAAGGTTCTGTTGCCATCTCCATCCGCGTCCACTGTATTGTAATCCAACCAGTCCCGCGGAACACTCACGTTGCCGATCTTCATCGACATTTCTTCGCCGCGACTTGCAGAAACGCGCCCCGGTTCCAGTCGCTTTCGATTCCAATGCCAGCCGAAGCGTCAGAGAGGCTCCCGTCGCCGCCCGGGACGTTTGTCTCAACTTCTTCCCTCGCTTACGCTTCGGGCTACAATGGCGGGGGTGTGGGCAATTTCTCCAGGTACGCTGCGGGCTACGCTATACGTCCCAAGTGGCGATGCTCAACCAGGCCACCGGCACGGTTCGGCCAGCCCCCCTTTCAGACACGGCCCCCCTTTCAGACACAGTGATCCATGACCTACTGTCCATCCTTCCCACCCGTCTGGGTCGGCCCGCTATTACGGCTGGCAGTCAACTTCGTTGTCTTGTGCGCCGCGATCATGGTGCCACCGCTGGCCACAACCCGTCTGGCGGCCCAAACCATGGCAGACGACGACGACGAATTGCAACCTGGCCTGGTGGCCGTCTACCGCGACGCAGCGGGCCGCGAAGCTCGGAGGATCGATGCGGAAGTCAACCTGCACTGGTCCCGGTCGGATGTTCCCGATGGCCGTTTGAGCCAGGGGCCGTACCAGGCGGAGTGGACGGGCTTGCTGCTGACACAGAGCCGCGGCAGCTACCGGTTGTCCGCCTTCGTGGAGGGCGAGCTGTCTGTGCGGCTGGCCGGCAAGCCGGTGCTGGAAGCCAGCACGAAACAACCCCAATGGGTCCGCTCGGAGCCGATCGATTTGTCGTTCGGCTGGCATCCGCTGGAAGTCCGGTTCGGGCAGACGGATCCGCAAGCCCGGCTGTCTCTGTACTGGTCGGGCCCCGATTTCCAGCTTGAACCGATCGGCTGGCGACAACTGTTCCACGAACCGGCCGCCGCCGCCGGGGACGAGTTCCGGCGAGGCCAGATCCTGGTTCGGGCGCTGCGCTGCGCCGCCTGCCACGAACTTCCCGGCGAGCGGCTGTTGCCTGCGCCCGCACTCGATCAACTGGCGGGAAACCTCGAGCCGCAGTGGCTCGTCGATTGGCTCGCCGAGTCCCACCGGCCAGCGGACGGCCTGGCCGAATCGCTCGAACGAAGGATGCCCCGGTTCGAATTCAGCCGGCAGCAGGCCGAGGCTCTGGCGGCCTATCTGCTGCACCGCGAAGTTGGCCCGAACACGGAGACCAGCCCTGTCGATTCCGTGGAACCGGCCAAGGCGACCGGGCAGGCAAGACCGAATGGCCAGTCCAAGAAGTCGAAGTCCGAGCCGCCAGCGGATCCGGCCGAGGGGCGTCGGCTGCTGCTCACAATCGGCTGCCTGGCCTGCCACCAGCTCGACTCGTTGGGCTCCAAGTCCCTGCTGGGAGGCGGCGACCTGACCGCGATTGCCGCCAAGCGGCCAGCCGGCTACTTCGCCCGCTGGCTCACTCAGCCGCTTTCCGTGAACCGCCAGCACCGCATGCCCCAGTTCGATCTGACGCCGGACGAGCAGCGGCATCTGGCCGCGTTCCTGTCAACGTGCTCGCCGGCCAGGTCGCTCCCGGCTGGTCGCGAATCCGAGGCGCAGTCGTCTGCACCGGCAGCAGGCGCCGAGGCCCGCGAGGACTCGCCGGAACTGGTTGCCACCGGCCAGCGTCTGTTCGTCCAGTTCCGCTGCCACGCCTGCCACCAGGGACCAGCCGGTACCATGGCCGCCGAGACGGAACGGCGACCCTGGTCGGCCAACTTCGCCGAGCCGCTCTCGTGTCTCGCGAAGCCCTCGGCCGATTCCGCCGCGACGCGACCGCGATACGTTCTGGACGATGCCAGCCGCCGGGACGTGGTGCGGTACTGGAGTGAAGTGCAGCCGAGATCTGCCGAGTCCGCGGACGCGATAAGTACCGACGCCGACTGGTTGCTGCGAGAAAAGAACTGCCTGGCCTGCCACGCTCGCGGTGTTGCGCAGGGTCTGGCGGCGGGCCTGACCAGGCTGGGCCGCCAGGTTCCGGACTTGGGGCCGCTCGCTCCCGCCCTGACACCTCCCTCACTGGAGGCCGTGGGTGACAAGCTGCACGATTCGGCCTTGCGGGAGTCGATCACTCGGCAGGCCCCGCCGCATCGCCCCTGGCTGCTGGTCCGCATGCCCCGTTTCCGGCTGGATGAGGCGCAACTGGAATCGCTGGTCGAGCACCTGGTCGTGGCGGATCGCGTGCCAGATCACGACCAGCAGGCGATCCCCGCGGAGAATTCGCTGGAAGTCCAGACGGCTGGCGCTCGCCTGGTCACGACCGACGGTTTCGGCTGCACGAGCTGCCATCGGGTGGGCGGCGTTGAGCCTCCGCAGGCTCCGCTGAACGCCAAGGGGCCGGACCTGAGCGGCCTGGGACGCCGGATCCGGTATCCCTGGTTTGACCGCTGGGTCCGCAACCCGGCGCGGATCGTGCCGCGGATGGAGATGCCATCCGTGAAGCTGCCGGTCCGAGGCGTGCTGGACGAGCAGCTTGACCGCCAACTGGCGACCGTCTGGCACGTGCTGAATCAACCGGGGTACGTCCCGCCGTTGCCCAACCCGGTGCGAGTGGTTCGCAGGACAGGCGTTGAACCGCACGAGCCGGCCGCGGTGATCACCGACGTCGTGCAAGCCGGCGGCGAGCCGTGGATCAAACCGCTGCTGATCGGACTTCCCAACCGGCATAACATCCTGTTCGATCTCGCAACGGCGCAGCCAGCCATCTGGACGCTGGGCGACGTCGCGCGGCAGCGGACGCAGGGCAAGACCTGGTTCTGGGAGCTGGCCGGTGTGCGTGTCTGGGAGGCGAACCGGAAAGAAGTTCCCTGGAGTTTGCACGATGGCGGCCGGCGCTTGCAGCCCAAGCGGGCTGGCCAGTTCGTCACCGAGTTCGACGCCTACCGCCACTTGCCCGGAGCGCTGGAGTTCGAGTACCGGCTGCAATTCGGCGATCGCGGAGCTGCGGGCGAGACGCCGGCGCCGAACGTGCGGATTACCGAAACGTATTCTGTTCCCCCGGCCGACGCTGCCGGGCAGGGGTTCGAGCGGACGATATCGGTCCACGGGCTCGCGGATTCGCAGTCGCTGCACCTGCAACTGCTTGGGCCGTCGCGGTTGGATGCCGACCCGTCGGCCAGCGACGGCTGGCTGCGGCTGGCTGGTCCGTCCGGGGTCGCGGTGCGGATCGCGCCCGGCGGTTCGGCCACGCTGGAGCCGAGCGGGCGGCTGGTGATGAACGGTCGGCACGATGGTCCCATGCAGGCCCGGCTGCAATACCGCACCCAACTGCCGGTCGACCAGTTTCCGCCGCTGCCCGAATCGCCGGTTGTCGAATCGGCGCAGACGCTGGACGTCGTCCCTGGTTTCCAGGCGGTGCGGCTGCCAGTCAGCGACCAGGTGATGCCGACGGCACTGGCCTGGCGGCCGGACGGAACATTGGCCTTCACGTCGCTCAAGGGCCGCGTCTGGATCGCTCGCGACTCGGATGGCGACGGCTTGGAAGATCAGTTGCATTGTTTCAGCGATGACCTGGCGGCACCGTTCGGCCTGGCCGCGGGTGAGGGTTACCTGGACGTGATCAACAAGTATGCCTTGTTGCGGCTTTACGACGACAATCAGGACGGTCGCGCCGACCGTGTGCGAACGGTCGCTTCGGGGTGGGGGCACACGGCCGACTATCACGACTGGGCGACGGGGCTGCCGGCCACAGGCGACGGCGGATACTACATCGCCACGGCCTGCCAGCAGGATCAGCGCGACGCGGCCGCCGCGCACTGGCGAGGGATGGTGCTGCGTCTGGACCCGCGGCAGCCGACGGCCGACGACCCGCGCGCGTTCCAGGTGCAACCGGTCAGCGGCGGGCATCGCTTTCCGATCGGCATCGCTCGGCGGCAAGGCGGCGAGCTGTTCGTGACCGATAACCAGGGGAACTACAACCCGTTCAATGAACTCAATCACGTCCGTCCCGGAGCCAGGTACGGTTTCCTGAATGCCATCGAGCGCCGGCCGGGGTTCGAACCGCCGCTGACACCGCCCGCGGTCAATATCCCGCACCCCTGGACCCGCAGCGTCAACGGGATCTGCTTCCTGGAAACTCCGCCCGGCATCCGGCAACGGCTGGGTCACGACGCCTTCGGACCGTTTGAAGGGCATCTTGTCGGCTGTGAGTACGACACGCGGCGCCTGATCCGCATCTCGCTCCAGCGCGTCGGCAACTCGTGGCAGGGCGCTGCCTACCCGTTCAGCTACGACCAGCCGCCTCAAGGCCAACCGCTGCTCGGCCCCCTCGCGTGCGCGGTTTCCCCGCAAGGCGATCTGTACGTGGGCTGCCTCCGCGACAGCGGCTGGGGGGGCGCGAACAACGTCGGCAGCCTGGTGCGACTGCGGCCCGATCTGTCACAGCTTCCCGCGGGACTGGCCGAGGTGACGGCGACCAGCGACGGTTTCCTGTTGCGAATGACCCGCCCCGTCGATCCAGCTCAAGCCGCGCGCCGCGAGAACTTCAGCGTCGCCTCGTACACCCGCGTCGCCACGCCGGCCTACGGTGGTCCGGATCAAGAGCGGCGAAACGAACGCCTCGCCCGGATCGAAATCAGCGACGATCGGTTCCAAGTGCGGCTCGTGCTTGACGAATTGCGAGCGGGATTCGTCTACGAGTTTCGCGTCAAGAACCTGGCCGGCGCCGACCGGCCGCTGTTTCCCGACGAGGCGCATTACACGCTGAACGTCGTGCCGTGATGATTTCCGGTGGTCTCGCGGCGCGGGAGAAACAGGGGGCTGACGCCCCCCGCTCGCCATTCGCCGGTCGCGGCGCGGGAGAAACAGGGGGCTGACGCCCCCCGCTCGCCATTGGTGCATCGGACTACTCAACTTCGATGCACCGCGGATCGTCGTTACGGGGACTGTTCACGAACGTGCTGACCGGATCGAATCGCATGTCCGCGGAATCGTACGGCACCAGCAACGGCTGCAGCCGGTCGGTCTGCCGCACTTCGGGATCGAGCCACACGTCCCAGTCGCTTTCTGGCAGAATCACAGGCATGCGGTCGTGCAGTTCCCTGGTCAATTCATTGGCCGACGTCGTCAGAACCGTGCATGACAGCACTGGTCGCTGGTCATCGTCCGCCCAGCTTTCCCACAGCCCGGCCATCCCGAACGGCCGCTCGTCCGCCAGCCGAATCCAGTAGGGCTGCTTCAGCTTGCCCTGCTTCTTCCATTCATAGTAGCCATCGGCCAGCACCAGGCAGCGGCGGCGCTGGTACGCCACCCGGAACGCGGGCCGCTCGGTCAACGTCTCGCTCCGGGCATTGATCATCCGGTTGCCGATCGCTGGATCCTTGGCCCAGGAAGGAATCAGGCCCCACCGCAGCAGCGCCAGTCTGCGTGGCTCGGTCGCCGACCCGTAACGCACGGCCGCCACGTCCTGCGTGGGAGCCACGTTGAACCTCAGCGGCAACTGCACGTCGGTTTGCAACTGAAATCGTTCCACCACAAGATTCAGCGGAGTTCGCAGGGTGAATCGACCGCACATGGCTGGCTCCAGGTGTCAGTTAATAGTTATCAGTTATCAGTTGTAGCGACTTCCCTGGCGAGCGGCGGGCGTCAGCCCGCTGTTTCTTCGCTTTCCTGGCGAGCGGCGGGCGTCAGCCCGCTGTTTCTTCGCTTCCCTGGCGGGCGCCGGACCAAAAGGCTCATCACGCGGAGCGTGATGGCTACTTTCTCGCGAGGACGCCGCACAATCGGAAAAACCCTCAAGATCGCTGCAACCGGCAGCCGATACGTTCGAAGCGCATATTGTCCCTCGTTGCCGGGAGCGTCCGTCAGGTTCCCAGGAAGGTTGTCATGCTCGTCATTCTAAGCGACCTCCACCTGACCGACGGCACGCACCTGGACACGGTTCCGCTCGACGCCTGGCTCTGGCTGTCCGAGCAGCTTCGGCAACTGGCGGTCCGGGCCTCGTGGCGGGCCGACGACACCTATCGGCCGATCGAACGAGTGGACCTGGTGCTGCTGGGCGACGTGCTCGACCTGCTCAACTCCGCCACCTGGCTCGACGGCGCCGCGCGTCCCTGGGACGATCGCGGGACGGGCGATTGGAGTCGCACTCTGGAGCGCATCGCGGCCGACGTGCTGCGTCACAACGAGTCGGGGCTGGGGCTGTTGCGGCAACTGGCTCACGATGGCGGCATGACGGTGCCGGCCAGCGGCGAGAGCTCTCGGGCCAGCGATGAAGTTCGCGTGCCGGTCGACGTGCAGGTTCACTATATGGTCGGCGACCACGACTGGCCGCTGCACGTCGAAGGTCCGGAACTCCGCGGCGCCCGGCAGCGGGTCCGCCAGGCGTTTGGTGCGACGCGAGCCGGAGACGAACCTTTCCCGCATGAGCCGGCTGATTGTGCCGATCTGCTGACCGCCTTGCGCCGGCATCGGGTGCTGGCCCGGCACGGCGACCGGTTCTGCCCGCTCAGCTTCGCCGGACAGCGGGGACAGAGCGCCGCCAGCGACGCGATCTTGATTCAGCTTGGCGTCAGGTTCGCACGAGACGCCGAGCGGCAACTGGCCGCCGACTTGCCGGTTTCGATGCGGGCCGGGTTGCGGGAGCTGAGCCTGGTGCGGCCGCTGGTGTTGCAGCCGTTGTGGCTGGAGGCCGAAATGTATCGCTGCGAGGTGCGGCCCGCGGTTCGCGACTGGCTGAACCGGCGATGGGATGAGTTGACCGCGGAGCTGCTGGAACTGCCGCCGCTGCGCGAGGCCGGCAGGACCAGCGGTCCCCGTTTGCTGGACGGGTTGGCGGCGGCGATGAGATGCGTGGGGCACGGCTCCAGCCACCGGGCGCGGAACTCGCTGGAGTGGTTCCGCCAATTGCGCGGGTCGGCCGACGATTCGCTGGCTTGCCATGCGATGGAAGAGCAGGACTTTCGCAACCGCCGGGCGCGGCACGTTGTCTATGGCCATACGCATCAGGCCGAGAGCGTGCCGCTGGACGCCAGTTGCGCCGATGGGTTCGTCTTGAACCAGATCTACTTCAACGCCGGCACCTGGCGACCGGCTTATCGGCCCGCCGGCGGAATGGCCACCCGCACCGACTTTGTGGTCTGCGACCAGTTGCAGTTGCTGGTGTTTTACCAGGGTGACGAGCGGGGTGGCCGACCGTTCGAAACCTGGTCCCACTGGCTGGCTCGCCGGCCCGCACGGAACCACCAGCTCCGGTTGGATCCGCCTCCGGCCGTTTCGCAGGTGGTTCCCGGCAGCACCGCCGCCCTGCCGTCCGCTCCCCATTTTCGCCTGCCGCTGCCGATCGCGCCGTCCAGCAGCTCGACGACCTGAGCCGCCTCGTGCGCGGCGTTTTCCGCCGCGGCTGGTGACGTGTTCCACTCGCACGCATTCAACGCCGCAAGCGGGAGCCAGGTACGTTGAGCCTCAAGCGATCGGCCCGCCGATCATCGCGCGGGTGCGTCACCCGTGATCTCGCTCAGCAACTGAAAGAAGCCGCGCTTGCGAGGACTGCTGATGCCCCAGTTGACCGGCACGCTCTGATAACCATCGTCGAAGCCCTCGCCTTTCATCCGATAGTCGAAATAGCCCCAACTCGCGTACTCGCCGATTGCCGCGACGAAGTTGTTGCTGGGCTGTTCAAAGTCAAAGTGGTCGTCTTCGTTGAACAAGACAGGCATCGGGCGATAACCGGGGGCAGCGCGCGTCTGCCGGACCATCTCGGCGATGCGGGCCGGCGAATTGACGCCGTTGCCGTGCAGCAACAGAAAGTCGGAGGCGCGGATGACGTTTTCCCTGGGTACCGTTCCGCCGCCGTAGCTCGTGCCGGCCAGCAGCCGCCGACCGCCCCTCTCCGTCCCGCGCACCCGCTCGATCAGTTCGTGGATGCGCCCCGGCTTGAGGATTTCATGATCGTAGGCTCTCACATTGCACTCGTTATTCACCTCGACCAGCACGTTGCCAAATGCTTGATCCAGCAGCCAGGTCGTTGCCGCGTCGGTCGCCGCGATCACCGCCGCCTCGTCTTTCAACCGCTGATCCTGCCCAAAGTAGAAATAGCCCACAATGACGACCATCCCCAGCTCGTCGGCCCTCCTGATGACACGCTCCAGCCGCGCGAGGTAATCGGGGCGCAGACTCCCATCCTCGGTAAATCCGGAGTTGTGCCACGGCTGTTCCTGGGAATATCCCTGGGGACTGCCGCCTTGCAGATTCACCGTGATCGCCAGCAAGCCATGTTTCCGCCACCGCGGCATCGCCGCGAGAAATTCTCGCAGGTTGCGTTCGGCGTCCCAGGACTTTGTATCGGGATATGCCCAACGCTCGCGCGTCTGGGGATTCAAATCGTCAAACGTGGCCTGCACCATGCGGCTGTTCAGCAGCAGGCCTTCGATCTTCTTCCCATTCCAGGTGCGACCGGCGTACGTCGGTTGGCCGTTGATCTGAAACGCCTCGCCGGCAATCGAAACGCGCGTCCTGGGTTCGGCCGCCAGCGATTGGCTGGCGAGAGCACCGAGCAGCGAGAGCCAGAAACAGAGCCAGAGACATTGCGATCGCATGAGTGATGCCTTTTCCGGGATACAAGGGCTGCAGACGCAGCTTACCCGCGCAGTCGCTCGCAGCCAACATGCCGGCCCGCCGAGCGAGTTGGCATCGTGCACCTACTGTTGCGCCACCTGCCAGTCGCGGACCTTGCGCGAGACCAGCGAGATCGAGGCGCGATTTAACGGGGCCGACGGATCGAATTCCACCAGCGGGTCGTTCAAGATATGCTGCAGGAAATACTTGCCGCACTGCCGAGTGAACACGGACGGGTCGCGCAGAGCTGTCACCAGTTCGGTAAGCTGTGCCGTCTCGGGCCGCCGCCCCAGAACGGCCGATTGGAACCAGCCGGACATCGCGGCGGTCGTCCGGGGTGCGATCTGCAGCGACGTGCCGATCACTTGCAGGTCGGCGTCCCCCACCGCCGCATTCTCGCGGTAGCGTGCCAGGAGCCACTCGATCAGCGCCAGCCGGTGCGATTCCTGCCCGGAATTCGTCAACCGTCCGAGCAGCGCGGGCGAGATCGGCTGGCCCTCGACCGCCAGGCACCTCAGCGCGACCTGCGCCGCCAGACTGCTTTCCGTGGGATCCGCTGAGGTTTCGAACCGGGAGGCCACTTGCACCAGGTTCGACGCGTTGTTGAATGCCAGGCACAAGTCCGCCGGCAGCCCCGGCGATCCTGCCGCCGCGCGGTACCAGTCCGTCGTGCGTTGCGGACGAAACTCCGCCAGTTCGCCATTGGCAGCCACGCGGCCCCAGGCGCGGCGCGTGAACTCCTGCCCGCCTGCCAGCACCCGACCATGGTAGGCGGCGATCACCGTCTCGCCCGCCACCCTCTCAATCGCCAGCGTGCTGTCATCCAGCGTGGCTTCGACCTCCAGGATCCGAGCGTCAAGCTGCACCTGAATTCGCCTGCCGCTCGGCAGCCCGTCGATCGCCAATCGCCCGCGTCGCACGGCAATCCGGGGCGTGGCGATCGGTTCCAGATCGCTGGCCGTGGCGCCGGCCGGCGGCGCCGCGGCCGCCATCTCGATCAACGAGTCAGCGTCCGCGATGATCCGCGGGCCGCCCGGCAGGACTCCCGTGACGCGGCTGGATGGGAGCGTCAGCAGTTCGGATCGGACGTTCGAATGCCATAGCTCGGATGCCGATCGACCATGGATGCCGCTCCACACGGCCGAACCGGCCCGCTTGTCGCCCGCGACTCCCTGCACTTCGGTCCAGGCGACCAGGGCCACTTGCCGCGGTCCCGCCGGCTCGACGACTGGCCGCGGATCGCGCGGACCCGCCGGGTTGGGATTCCGACCTGGCGGAGCGTTGTTCCGCACCACGGGAGGCGGAGCGACTTGTTCCGGACCTTGAGGCATCCGGGGAGCTGGACGCGCGCCCGGTCGAGTGCCGCCCGGCAAAGTGTCGCCCGGCCGAGTGTCGCTGCCGGCCAGGGAGTCCGCGTCAGGATCCGCATCCGAATCGGACGGCCAGTTCAATGGTCGGCGCTGGCGAGGCACCCGGTCCGTGCCGTTCGGCGGCGAACCGTCGCGAACGATCGCCGGACTGGTTTCCCGCGGATCATCCGCCGGCAAGCGGCCTGGGCCGGAACCAGCCGTTCGCTCCCGGCCGGCCGGCGAGA
>JAGFJK010000433.1 GCA_024102795.1 Pirellulaceae bacterium | reverse complement strand
CGGGCGATGCGGAGCCCGCGGCTCCGGCTCGGGCTGCTGGACTTCGGTCCTGGCGCCGCTGGTGGCCGACGCCCGACCCAGCTCGAACTCCGGTAATCCTTCGACGTCGTCCGGATAATCCTCGTCGTACCGCGAGATGTAACCCGGCTGCTGAGCCCGTTCCAGTTCCGCCGCGTACTCGGCGATCACCCGGTTCTGGATCATCTCGCGGCAAACGGAATTGATCGGATGCGCGATGTCGGCGTACAGCTTGGTGCGACCTTCGGCGTCCCGCGGCAGCCGGTCTTCCTTGAGCCGCGCGCCGCAATGATTGCAGTAACTGCTCCGCAAATGGTTCTTGGCTCCGCATTGCGGGCAATGAAACGTCAGCTTGCGGCTGGGCATCGCCACGAAGGGGCCGTTGGCGCCCTCGATGATTTTCAAATCTCGGACCACAAAGCAGTCGTCGAAGGTGATCGAACAGAAGGCCTGCAGCCGGTCGTCGGAATCCTCCATCAGCTTAATGCGGACCTCGGTGATCTCCATGGCGATTCCCCCCTTACCACTGCCCCGCCCCGAATGATTTCCCCGACAGGAACCCGACGGAACTGGCCGCGAACACGGCGTCCAGTCCACTGGCCCGCAGCAGGCTGGCCGCGCGCCGAGCTTGCCGCGCGTGGCGAACCAGACCAAAGTAGCTGGTCCCGCTGCCACTCATCTGGTGCCCCAGGCAACCGAGCCGCTCGAAATCGCGCTGCAATCGATCCACCCAGGGACTCAGACCGCGCGCCGCCTCCTGAAGCCGGTTGTGCAGTTGGCGAGCGACCCCCGCTGCGTCTCCGCGAGCGAGCGCCCGCGCCAAACGCTCGACTCGGCAAGCCGTCACCGCCGGCCGGCAGGCCGCGTACACAGCCGCGGTCGACAAGCCCTCAGGTGGACGGGCCACCACAAAGTGCAGCCGCCCGCCGCTGGCAACCGGTTCCACCCGCTCGCCGCGACCACGGCAAACGGCCGCCCCGGCAGCCGGACAGCCCGAAGCCAGAAAGAACGGGATGTCGCTGCCCAGTTCCGACCCCAACTGCGCCAACTGGGCCGCCGAATAGTTCAGGTTCCACAACTGATTCAGCCCGGCCAGCGTCGCCGCCGCATCGCTCGATGCGCCCCCCAGACCGGCGGCCGCCGGGATCCGCTTGATCACGTGGATGCGAGCTCCCCGCTCCACACCCGCCGTCCTCCGCAGGTGCTCGGCCGCCCGCCACGCCAGGTTGCCTTCGGCTGCCGGCAGCTCGTCAAAACTCGATCCGCCCGCACGGAGGCGAACTGCCCTCCGCCCAGCCTCCACGCCGTCCGCCCACCGGCAGCTCAGACGCAACTGGCCAGGGTCGTCTCGAATCAGCACCGTGTCGAAGATGTCGATTGCCGTCAGCAGGGTCTCCAGTTCGTGGAACCCATCGGGGCGGCGAGCCAGTACTTCGAGGAATAAATTCAGCTTCGCCGGCGCCTGGATCTGAATGAATGCCCCGCGCCAACGCAGATGCATGATGTCCTCTGGCTCGACAAGCTCTCGCGAATCCGCGGCAATTCTGATGTGAGCACAGGCAACCCCGCGGCACACTCCCACCAGGCCAGCCCGTTAGCCGGCAATTCTACCCGGCTTGTGGGACCGGTCAAGCAGCGCCGCCTCCGGCGTCGCACGGCCAAATTCGCCATGGGGGCTTTCTCCACCCGCCGTTACAATGTGACACTCCCTTGTTACACCCTCCGATCCCTGTCCAAACAGAATGTATGGGATAACTGGGTGATTTGCGAGGCCCTAGAAACACAACAAGACTGAGCATCATGCACAAGACAGGTCGCCATGAAATTGCCGATCTGCAGCGGTCGAATCTGACGGTCGAACTGCTGCTGGTGTTGCGCGGCGTCTGCATGGGAGCCGCGGATGTGGTGCCCGGCATTTCCGGCGGCACGGTGGCGTTGATTCTGGGCATCTATCAGCGGCTGGTCACGGCGATCAGCCACTGTGATTTGCATTTGCTGGGCTTGCTGAAGCGGCGCCGCTGGCGGGAGGTTGCCGAATACCTCGACCTGCGGTTTCTGTGCCTGCTCGTGACCGGGATTGCCGCCGGCTTCGTGCTGATGACCCTGGTGGTGAGCAGCCTGCTGGAAAGCGACACGACGCGCCCCTACTTGCTGGCATCCTTCTTTGGCATGGTCTTGGCGTCCGCCTGGCTGGTGGCCCGGATGATCCACTACCATTCGACTGGAGAACTGGTGCAGGCGTTATGCCTGGGGCTGATCGGAGCGGTTTTCGCCTGGTGGTTGACCACGCTGACCAATCTCTCCAGCGAGCCCACGCTGCCGTACATTTTCTTCTGCGGATTGCTGGCGGCGTGCGCCATGATTCTGCCGGGGATCAGCGGGGCGATGGTCCTGTTGATTCTGGGTGTGTACGGTTACCTGACACATATCCCGCATCAGTTGTTGCGGGGCGAGCAGGTGGTGTACGGCCTGGTGACGATTCTGGTCTTTGGCAGCGGGTGCGCGATCAGCCTGATTTCGGTCAGCAAGTTCCTGCGCTGGCTGCTCACGCGGCACCAGACGCCGACGATGGGGCTATTGTGTGGCTTCATGTTCGGGGCGCTGGCCAAGTTGTGGCCCTTTCAGCGGGATCTGACTCCGGACTTGCCCTACAAAGAAAAGGTGTTGCAGCCGATGTGGCCGGGCGATTGGAGCGTGGGCACGTGGAGCGTGCTGGGCGTGCTGCTGATGGCGACCCTGCTGGTGCTGATTGCCGACTGGTGGCTGCGTCAGCGGGGGCCGCTGGTGTTAAAGGAGACGACGTGATGCTGGTGGGATACGTCAGCGACGAGCGGTACGTGGCGCTGCCCGATGTGTTGCTGGAATTCGAGAACGAGCGGGTCACGGCCGAGACACGTTCGCGGGCCAGCGGCGCGGTGCATGTCGAGTTGCCCGCCGGTACGTACCAGGTCACCTTGGCTCGCGAGGGCTACGGCGCGAAGCGGGTCACGCTGGAGTTGCCGGCGGCCGAGCCGTACCAGTTCCGGATGCTGCGCGACGGTCTGCTGGGCTACGTCTGGCCCAAGTGCGTGCGGTCCGGCGAGCTGGGCGAGTTCCGGGTGCACGCGGACGAGCCGTACAAGTTGCAGTTGTGGCGTTACGGCCGGCAGAAGCAGCTTGTGCAGCGGATCGGCTGGTTTGACGAACACGGCCCGCGGGCCACGGTGCAGATCACGCCCGATGGGGACTACACGCAAGTCGGCGTGCAGTGGAACAAGTTCGGTTACTCCAGCCCGCATCACAAGCAATTCGTCACCGCGCCGGCCGCCAGCGGCCTGTATTACTTCCATGCCCGGACCGAAACGGGCCGCTTCTTCTCGTTTCCCTGGGTCGTCGCGCCCGACCGTCCCCGGTCGCCGGTGGCCGTGCTGGCCTCGAACATCAACTGGAACGCGTACAACAACTTCGGCGGCCGCAGCAACTATATTCATCCGGCCGCCTTTCCGCCCACGCCCACCGTCAACGCGCGGCTGGAGCTGCAGCGCTACACCGATCCGAACCATCTGGTGTACGACCGGGACGATTACGCGCCGCTGTCGTTCGACCGCCCCGAACCGCTGAATCATGTGCCGGAGCATGTCGAGGTGACGGATCCGATCGAGGGGCGGGCGGCCTGCCACGTGGCGCCGACCGAGTGGCGGCTGCTGGGATGGCTGGAACGCGAAGGCTTCAACTACGATCTGTACAGCGAGACGCAGTTTCACTTTGGCCAGTTGGATCTGGACAACTATCGGGTGCTCGTGCTGGGGCCGCATCCCGAATACTGGTCGCGGGCGATGTACGACAAGCTCAAGGCCTGGGTCTTCGAGCGCGGGGGCCGACTGATCTACCTGGGTGCCAACGGGTTGAATTGCGACGTGGAGTTTCTGGACGAGCAGACGTGCATCTACCGCAACGGCGACGGCCGGCGGCTGAGCGAACCGGGCAGTGCGTGGGAAAGCCGTTTTCACCTTCGCTGCGAATCCGAGGCGAACCTGCTGGGCGTGGTCTACACGCCGGCCGGCATCATGACGGCCGCCCCGTATCAGGTGATCGAGCCGGACCATTGGGTTTTCGCCGGCACGGGACTGCGGCGCGACGAACTGTTTGGCCACCGCTCGCTGCACGAACGGGTGCCCGGCGGCGCTTCGGGCCATGAAACGGACAAGCGTTCCTGCAGTTCCCCCGCCGGCACGCGACTGCTGGCCCGCGGTTTGAATCCCGACCAGGGCGGCGCCGAAATGGTGCTGCACGAAACGCCCGCCCAAGGAGCCGTCTTTTCCACCGGTTCAATCTGCTGGATCAGCAGCCTGTTTGTGGACGATGCCGTTTCGCGGATCACCGCCAACGTGCTCCGCCGCTTCGCCGCGGAAACGGGGCATTAAATGGTCTGGGGTCGATTTGGCACGCCGTACGTAGCATGGGCTTCCAGCCCGTGACTCTGAGCCGCCGTAGCATGGGCTTCCAGCCCGTGACTCTGGGCCGCCGTAGCATGGGCTTCCAGCCTGTGACTCTGGGCCGCCGTAGCATGGGCTTCCAGCCCGTGACTCTGGGCGTAACGGTGATTTGGAGATCACTTAGGCGCCGCCGACGTTCCACCAGGCGCCTTGTGCTACGCCTGCGGCAAACAGACGGCATTCTCCCCATCTTGCCAAATCGACCCCAGAGGTCAATTGTCTCTTTCATCGCGCCAGTTCCCGCCGGATCCGCAAGGCGACGCCCGGATCGGCCATCGCGGCGGTGGCGATGTGCACGGCGTGTGCGCCCGCGGCGAGGTACTGGCGCACGTGCTCGGCCGAATTCACTCCGCCCACCCCGATCAACTCCAGCGGGTATTGGCCTTCGGCAATCAGTCGCGCCATCCGGCGGGTCTGAGCGAGCGAAGCGTCGCGGGTGGCGTCGCCACAGATCCCTCGCGGTTGGCCGTCGAACAGCCGAGTGCCGTCGGCCGCGACGACCGTGCTGGCTATGCTGTTGGTCATCGCCAGCGCGTCGACCCAAGGGCTCAGGGCATCCAGCAGCCGAGCCGCGTCGTCTGATTCGGGAATTCGTCCTACCTTGACGATGTACGGCACCCGGCCGACTGCCTCGCGAACTCGGCGAGCGACTTGCCCGGCCTGGTCGGGATGCTGGTAGAGCTGGCCGTCGCAGGTCGACACGTTGGGGCAAGAGAAGTTCGTTTCGACGCAATCGGCGCTGCTTTCCACGGCCCAGGCAGCGCACTGCGCGTAGTCGTCTGCCAGTTGTTCCAGGGTCCAGCCATCCTGCACGCTGCCAACCACCGAGACCGACAGCAGCTTGTCGGCGGGCAGGTGCTGGCGGGTCCAACGAACATCCTGCCGCCAGACGTCGGGCGACTGGCTGGGCATCCCGAACGACACGGCCCAACTGCCGACCATTTCCTCGGCGGCCGGCAGATCGGTTTCCTCGCCCCGCAGTTGGCCACAGCGAACCGGCTGCAAGTTCGGCTGCGGATAGCAGGCCCAGGCCCGGCTGCGGACCGTCTTGTAGGTGAGCAGGTCGAAGCCAAGCGCCGCGTAGTACAGGCACCAGCGGCCGTTCAGCAGCGGCCCGGCGGGGACTCCCAGCGGTGAACCGATCGGCAACCCGCAGAACCGCCATGGGCCCGGAACCCGCGGCACGTCGCACACCGGCGGATCGGGCACGTGCTGGTAATTCCAATCGTAGCCGCGGTGCCGGTCGTACCCGGGAAGTTGGTCCGTCAGGCTGGTCATGGGCGATTCCTGGTTCCCCCGCCGCGAACTTGCCAACCGGCGGGGAGCGGACTACGATAAACGTCTTGCTGATCGGCGGTTGGAGCGATTATAGCAGGTCGAATTCAGGGGAGCATGTGTATCATGGCCAGGATTGTCCTATTGGCGGCAGCGATGCTGTGTGTGTGTGCGGGGACGCCGGCTGCTCAGGCCCAGGACAGCCTGCTGCAGGAGTTGTACGGCCGAGGCGTACACGCTTACTTTTCCGGCGATTACCAGCGCGCGTCGCAGTCGCTGAGCGCCGCGATCGAACAGGGATTCGATGATCCGCGGTGTTTCTACTTTCGGGGTTTGTCCGAGAGCGCGTTGGGGCGAAGCAAGCAAGCAACGGACGATTTTCGCCGGGGAGCTGAGTTGGAGATGACTCCCAACGGCGCCCTGGTCTCGATCGGCCGGGCGCTCGAACGAGTGCAAGGGTATCAGCGGCTGGAGATCGAGCGGATCCGGGACGATGTCCGCCTGGAGGCCCGACTGTCCCAGGTGCGCCGCGACAAGGCCCGCTACGAGGAATTGCAGCGAGCGGAGGCGGAGGTTCTTCGCGATCCCAACCGGCAGCCTCCCGCGAATCTGCCGGAACTGACTCCCACGACCCCCGTCGCGCCGAGCGACCCGTTCGCCGCCGGCAAGGCGGGCGACCTGGGTAGCGGAGAGGCCGTTGAAGCTGCGGCGGCTCCCGCAGCCGGAACAGCTCGACCAGCCGACCCGTTTGGCGGCCCGATGGATCCGTTCGGAGGCCAACCGTCCGCCACGCCTGCCGCTCCCGCAGATCCGTTTGGTGGTGGAGCACCCGCGCCCGCGGCGCCCGGTGCCAATATGCCGGCCGATCCATTCGGCGGCGGCGCTCCCGCTCCAACCCCCGCTCCGGCTGGCGCTGACCCGTTTG
>JAGFJK010000414.1 GCA_024102795.1 Pirellulaceae bacterium | reverse complement strand
GCATAGTCGCCTTTCGCTCCGCGAAAGTAGCGCAAGTGGCTGCATAGTCGCCTTTCGCTCCGCGAAAGTAGCGCAAGTGGCTGCATAGTCGCCTTTCGCTCCGCGAAAGTAGCGCAAGTGGCTGTTTCACGCTTTGATTGCACACTCGAACCCGGCGCGCGCTACTTTCGCGGAGCGAAAGGCGACAAACGCTCCGCGAAAGTAGCGCAAGTGGCTGTTTCACGCTTTGATTGCACACTCGAACCCGGCGCGCGCTACTTTCGCGGAGCGAAAGGCGACTATCCGCTACTTTCGCGGAGCGAAAGGCGACAAACGCTCCGCGAAAGTAGCGCTACTGGCTGCATCACGCTTTGATCGCACACTCGAACCCGGCGCGCGCTACTTTCGCGGAGCGAAAGGCGACTATCCGCTACTTTCGCGGAGCGAAAGGCGACTATCCGCTACTTTCGCGGAGCGAAAGGCGACGCTACGCGGTACGCTACAGGGACTTGGGTCCCAGCGAGAACAGGTGCGAGTAGGTGCGCAGGTACATCCGGCCGCCCGCGATGGCCGGTGTCGATCGGCTGGGTTCGCCCAGCGGGTTGCGTCCCAGCAACTGGAACTGCTTGCTGGCCGCCACCACGATCACTTCGCCGTCCTCGCTGATGCAGTACACCTTGTCGCCGGCCCGCACCGCCGAACCGGAAAACGCCGTGCCGGCCACCCGCTCCCGCCAGTGCTCGGTCCCGGACTGGGCGTCGATGCAGGAGACGACTCCCTTGTCGTAAAACAGGAATACCAGGTCGCCGTAGGCCACGCTGGTCGGCACATACGGCGCCGACTGCTTGATGCGGTACAGCTCCCGCGGAGGATCTCCCATTCGCACTGCGACGACATAGTTGCCGCCGCCGCCGGAGCCGGTCGAGCCGAAGATCACGTCGCCGACGATCAGCGGCGAGGAAACGGTGCGCATGGAAAACAGGTCCAGCGACCAGTTCTCCTGCCCTGTTTCCGGATCCAGGCTGAACATCCCGTTGCCCGTGCTGATGCTGATCAACTGGTCCTTGCCGCCCGGCGGCGTATAGATGCAGGGCACCGAGTAGCACACGTTCACGCTCACGCGGGGAGTGGCCCAGCGCTGTTTCCCCGTGGTGCGCTCAAAGGCCATCATGAAACTCTTGCCCGGCGTTTCGCCCGGCTTGAGTTGATGGGCCTGCTGCGAGTTGCTCAGGATGACCAGGTCCTTGTACAGCATGGGCGACGTGCCGAAGCCGTGCTGGCTGACCCAGGGACCCAGATCCAGATCCCACTGGACCTGCCCGTCGTGGTCCAGGGCCAAGAAGGATGTCTTGCTGGGCGTGGACCAGGCCACATACACCCGCTCGGCATCCACGGCCGGGGTGCAGGAGGCGTAACTGCTGCGTTCGTGCAGGTGGTGGTTCTCCGACGGAAAGTCACGCTGCCACAGCTTGGCGCCCGACTCCGTGTCGTAGCACAGCACGTGCCGGGTCGCAGTGTCCGGATCGGCACTCAGCAGGAACAGCTTGCGGCCCCAGACGACGGGCGACGAGTGGCCCAATCCCGGCAGGCTGACCTTCCAGTTGTAGTCGCTCTCGCTCCACTGGGCGGGAATGGACTTGGCCTCACTGGCACCCGTGCCGTTGGGACCGTGAAAGCGGGTCCACTCCTCGGCGGCCAGACTCGAAATCAACATCGGCGCTGTGACACAGGCCACGACGAATAAACAGGCAGCACGTCGCACGATCGCAAACCTCAATCCAGATGGGGAAGCAGTCCGCCCACACGGCACGTCGCCTGATCGTAACCCAAAGACGGGCGGTTTTCCACAGTCAGGCGGGCCCGCTCGACTTGTCGCACCCACTGCACGATCCGCCAATCCAGCCAGCGATAGTCCGGATCGTCGTTGGGTCGGCCCACGTATCCCAGGTGCCCCCCATGCCGCGTCAGGTGCAACCGCACTCGGCCGGATCGCGGTGCTTGCTGGTACATCGCCGCCGGAACGATCGGATCGTCCTCGGCGGAAATGATCAGCGTGGGGACTTCGATCTGGCGCAGCAGCGGCGCCGCGCTCGAACGGCTGTAGTAGTCTTCAGCGTCGCGAAATCCGCTCAGCGGCGCCGTGATCCGGTCGTCGAAGTCGTACAGCCGGCGTGGCCGGTCGCGCCGCGATTCCAACTCGGCGGCCGGAGGCAGCAGCGACTGCCGCGTTCGCAGGTTGCGGTGCAGCGAACGGAGGAAGGCCCGGTCGTAAATCCAATTCATTCCCCGCTGGATGTTCCGCGCGCAGTACATCAGATCGATGGGGGGCGAGACCGCCAGCACGCTGTCCAGATATCGGGGCGCGTGCGAGCCCCACTCGCCGAGCAGCTTCAGGGCCAGGTTTCCGCCCAGCGAGAATCCAATCAGGCTGATCGGCGAGCCGGGACAGAGCCGGGCCACGTAGCGCAAGGCGGCCGCCAGGTCCTCGCTGCGCCCGGCGTGTCCGGCGTTGCGTGCCAGCGTGACGCCCGCGCCCCAGCCGCGCAGATCCATCCGGAACGTGCGCCACCCCGTGGAATTCAGGCGAGCCGCCACACGGGGCATATACCCGGACCGGAACGAGCCGCCCAAGCCGTGCACCAGGACGATCACCCGTTGCCCGGAGTGCCAGCCGGCCGAATCGGGGGATTCGTCGTTGTCCGCTCCCGGCGAGTATGGCAGGGCCAGGCCCGCGTGCGGCGCGTCGTCGTGCAACACGATGTAGTCGCCGTCGTCCAGTTTCACCGTGCGGCGAACGGCCGAGTAGATCGGTTGGGGCGAGCGGAGGTAGGCCCCCAGAATGGTTTGCGCATGTCCGCCGCGCAGCAGGGGCGGCGGACAGAACTCAGGGAACTCGGTGGGATCCATCGCTCGATTTCCTTAAGGCACCCCCGCGACGGGCGGTCGTCGCCTGCCGCAACCCATTGATACCAGATCCAACCTGATTGTGGTACGAGGTGTCGGACTGGCCGCAGAGGTGTCGGACTGGCAATGGCCGCATGTCGCCTGCTTCCCGGCGGCGGGCGGCGGCTGCGGGTAAACGCAACCGAACTTGGCGTCCGGGCAGGGTTTGCCTACAATTCGGTCGTGGCCTGACGGAGGACCCGGCGGGTGGCCGGCGGCGGCGGGTTTCCGCGGCCGGCAGATTTCATCTTGCCGGACAACTCGCGTCAGTTTACCATCAACGGGTTATCCAAGCTGGTCCCGCTGCGGATCCGCCAGTCACCAATTCTCGCCGAAATCTAAGGGATTGCGATGCAGGGCTTCAAGTCAAACGTAGCGCGTTTTCGGTTCCCCCTGGTGCTGCTGCTGGTCGGACTGCTGTCGGCAATCTCGATCGGATACTTGTCCTTGCCCGCGGCCGATTTGAACGGCAACCCGCGGGCTCAGGATCGAGCGGTCACTCGGTCGGTGGCCGAACTGTTGCGGGAAGTACATCTGTCCCGCCGCCGGCTGGACGACGAGATCTCGCAGCGCGGCTTCGACACTTTCCTGAAATCGCTCGACCCGCTGAAGATGTACTTCACGCAGGCCGATATCGACGAATTCACCACGCATGCCACCAAGCTGGACGATGACGTGGCCGCTGGCGATATCAAGTTTGGCTACCAGGTGTTCCAGCGATTCCTGCAACGCGTGGACCAGCGACTGGCCACCATCCAGGAGTTGCTGGCTGGCGACTTCGACTTCACGGTGGACGAGGAGTTGGCGACCGACCCCAAGTCCGTGACCTATCCCCGCAGCGATGAGGAAGCTCGCGACCGTTGGCGGAAACGGCTGAAGTACGACCTGCTGGTGCTCAAGGGCGACAAGACCGAAGGCGACGAGGCCCGCGACCGGTTGCGGCGGCGATACAGCAGCTTCGCCAAGCGGATGCACCAGACCGACGGCGACGAACTGCTGGAGATGTACCTGACATCGGTCACCAGCAGCTACGACCCGCACACCACCTACATGTCTCCCAGCAGCCTGGACAATTTCGACATCCAGATGCGGCTGGAACTGGACGGCATCGGCGCCGCCCTGCAGGTGACCGACGGGTATACGGTGGTCAGCAAGATCATCCCCGGCGGAGCGGCCGACAAACACGGGAAGCTCAAGGTCGAGGACCGGATCGTGAGCGTCGGCGAGGGCAAGGACGGGGGCATGGTCGACGTGGTGGACATGAAGCTGGGAGATGTTGTCAAGCTGATCCGAGGTAAGGCCGGCTCCATCGTGCGCCTGGGCGTCATTCCTTCGGGCGGCACGGAAACGCAGGAATACGAGATTGTCCGGGCGAAGATCGAGCTGACCGACAGCGAAGCCCATGGCGAAGTGATCGAGGACGAACGGCTGCGGAAGGCGGACGGCACGCCGTACCGCGTTGGCTATATCGATCTGCCCAGTTTTTACATGGATATGGAAGGCGCCCGCCGAAGCCTGCCCGACTACAAGAGCACCACGCGGGATGTGCGCAAAATTCTGGAAGACTTCAAAACGAAGGGCGTGGACGCGGTCGTACTGGACCTGCGGCGCAACGGCGGTGGCAGCCTGACCGAGGCGATCCATTTGACCGGGCTGTTCATCGACAAGGGCCCCGTGGTCCAGGTCAAGGACGACAAGAAGCAAGTGGACTTCTACCAGGATCTGGACGAGGGCATGGCCTGGGACGGACCGCTGGTGGTGATGACCAGCAAGTTCAGCGCCAGTGCCAGCGAGATTCTGGCCGGAGCGATCCAGGACTACCACCGCGGGATCATCGTGGGCGACGAGTCCACACATGGCAAGGGCACTGTGCAGACCCTGATGGACCTGGGCACTCGCCTGTTCCGCCCCCAGGGCGCGCCGAACATGGGTGCGCTGAAGATCACCATGTCGCAGTTCTACCGGCCCAACGGCGACAGCACGCAGAAGCGGGGCGTGCTGGCCGACATCGTGCTGCCGTCACTGACCAATCACATGGATGTCAGCGAGAGCGATCTGGATTACGCCCTGGAATTCGATCAGGTGCCGGCGGTGAGCTACGACAAGTACAACATGGTCGACGAGGCCCTGCTGAACAAGCTTCGCAGCAGCTCGCTGGAACGCCGCCGCGGTTCGACGGACTTCGCCAAACTGCTCCAGAATATCGACCGCTACGTGGAGCAGAAGGAACGCAAGAGCGTCAACCTGAAGGAAGAAACGTTCTTCGCTCGCCGGGCCGAGTTGAACGCCGAGGAAGAGGACGAGAAGCAGATTGACGAGCAGATCAATCGCGACGGCAAGGGCGTCAAGCGGGATTTCTACTTCAACGAAGTGATGGCGATCACCGTGGATTACCTGCAGCAGCTCCGCGACAACAAGGTCGCTCGAGCGCGCTGAGCACCCGCGGGACGGGCACGCGGCGGACCGCTCTGCCGGTTCTCCGGCGAGCTTGCCGGCTTGCTGGTCCGGCACCTGGCTTACCAGGCCTTACATTCCCCGTAGCGGGATCCGCAGCCCGTCGTAGGCCAGTTCCATGCCGGCCGGCAAGAGGGCGTTCGTCCGCTCGTAGTCCAGTTCGTGCGACACGTGAGTGAAATAGGTCCGCCGGGGACGCAGTTGCTCGGCGACGGCGATCGCTTCGTCCAAGCCGAAGTGCGTGACGTGCGGGCGCGGGCGAAGGGCGTCGAGGATCAGCACGTCAAGCGCTTGAAGTCGGGCCATGCTCTCGGGCGGGATGTCGTTCGTGTCGGTGCAGTAGGCCACGTCTCCCAGTCGGAAGCCCAGCACCTGAAATCGCGGTCCGTGATTGAGCCGGATCGGCAGCACGCGCGACCCCAGGATCTCCAGCGGGTCGGTGCCGAGCGCCCGTAGTTCCAACTGGGGCACCGCGCCGGCGTGGGTCTGCGGATCTTCCTGAAAGGCATAATCGAACGACCGCCGGATCCGTTGTTCCACAATCGGCTCACAGTACACCGGGACCGGGTGCCCCAGGTAGAACGGGAACAGCCGCAAGTCGTCCAGCCCGAAGATATGGTCGGCATGTTCGTGCGTCATCAGCACGCTGTGAACCAGGCCGATGCCTTCTCTCAGCAGTTGGAACCGCAAGTCCGGAGGCGTATCGATCAGCAGATTGCCCGCCGGCAGCCCGACCGCCACGGCGCAGCGCGTCCGCTGATTCCGCGGATGACCGCCGCGGCACACATCGCATCCGCAGCCCAGCACCGGCACGCCGACCGAAGTGCCCGTTCCCAACAGGATCAGTTGGTTGCGAATGTCGGTGGTCAGCGGTTGTCGGCCCATGGCGGTTCAGGGTGCCAGAAGCGTGAGGCTGTATCAAGTGGGCGTGGCAGTTGTCAGTGATTAGTTGGCAGTTGTCAGTTGTCGGTTGTCAGTCAGGGTGGGGCCACGGGACGGGTAGGTGGTGACGGCGTCCATCCAATGCCAGGCGATAAGCTGCTTCGCCCATCCAGCTTCCGGGTAGCCCTTGGGTGATAAATCAGGTCAGATAGTGGGGGTCTCCTGCCCTCGGACCTTGCCGCAGCCGGGCAGAGGCACGATTCGCGTCGATAGTGGCACGCTTCATGTCTGAGAGGACGCCTTATGCCGGCCAGCACCTCAAGCGATCGTTACCAGCCCGTGCTGGCCGCCGCCATCGACGCGGCGCTGGAGGCGGGGGACCTGCTGCGCGCGGAGTTTCATCGGCCCGGTGGGCCTCGCGGCCACGGCGGGCACGCCGAGGTGGATGAACGGGCTGAGTGGTTGGTTCGGGCCCGGATCTTGAATGCCTTTCCGGCGAAGTACGTGGGCGAGGAAACCGGATCGGCCCTTGGCGGCGACGGCCAGCATGTCTGGCTGGTCGACCCCAACGACGGCACTTCCGCGTACTTGCAAGGGTGGCGCGGCAGCGCCGTGAGCATCGCGCTGCTGCGGCAGGGCGTCCCGGTGCTGGGCGTGGTCTATGCCATGGGATATCCCGATGACCGGGGAGACTTGTTTACCTGGGCCGAAGGCTGCGGTCCCGTGACGCGCAATGGCCAACCGGTGGCCGCGGGCCTGGCCCGGCAAACGCTGGCGGGAGGCGAAGACATTCCGGCCATCGTCTTTATTTCCCAGGCCGCCGACAAGAATCCGGCGGGCAACGCGGCTTGCGTGGCGCCGGCCCGCTACATCGCCATGCCCAGCATCGCCTATCGGCTGGCGCTGGCTGCGGCCGGAGCGGGGGTCGCGGCCGTCTCGCTGAACGGACCAGGCGGCTGGGATTATGCCGGCGGCCATGCGTTGCTGATCGGAGCGGGCGGAGTGTTGATCGACGGGAGCGGTCAACCGGCCAGTTACGGTCTCCGGGGCGAAAGTTTCTGCGAGCGGTGTTTTGGCGGGGCGCCGGCCGCCGTCGAGGAACTTCGCCAACGGGATTGGGACCAGGTGTACGGTTCACGCTCGGCCAGCGCCGCGTCCTACGGCCTGGTGCAACCCGTGCCCGGAATGGCCGTCGCCGATCCCGACCAGCTTTCCCGCGCTCAGGGTTGCCTGCTGGGACAACTGGCCGGCGATTCGCTCGGCGGGCTGGTGGAGTTCCAATCGGCCGACCAGATCGCGGCGGAGTATCCTCAGCGCCTGCGACGACTGGCCACGGGCGGCTGCTGGGGCATCTTGCCGGGCCAGCCCACGGACGATTCGGAACTGGCGCTGATGCTGGCCCGCTCGATCGTGCAAACGCGGGGTTACCAGCCGGAAGCCGCCTTGGATGCCTACCTGCACTGGTATCGTTCTCCACCGTTCGACATCGGCACGACCACCAGGCTGGCGCTGGGCGGCGCCAGCCGTGGCGCCACGCCGGAACAACGGCTGGCGCTGGCCCGGCGGGAGGCCAGCCACAGCAGCCAGTCGAACGGTTCGCTGATGCGGATCAGTCCGTTGGCGATCCGCGGGGCAGGGGATCCGCTGCGGGCCGCCGAGTGGGCTCGAACCGATTCCGACCTGACGCACCCGCACCCCGTGTGCCGCCATGCGTGTGCCGTGTTTGTGGCGGCGGTCGCCACGGCAATCGCCAGCGGAGGCTCGGCGGACGATTGTTATCAAGCGGCCCAGGACGCCGCCCGCCGGCTGGCCGTGGAATCGACCGTCGAGTCCGCGCTGGCTGCCGCGGTTGATAGTCCGCCCGACGACTATTACCACCACCAGGGCTGGGTGCTGATTGCGTTGCAGAACGCGTTTTATCAACTGCTGCACGCTCCCACGCTGGAAGAAGGCATCGTCGGCACGGTGATGGCGGGCGGCGACACCGACACGAACGGTGCGATTGCGGGCGCTCTGCTGGGCGCCGTCCATGGCCGGCAGGCGATCCCCACGCAGTGGCTCGACAGCATCCTCACCTGCCGCCCCTTGCCGGACTCCGGCACCGCGCACCCGCGGCCGATCGGCTTCTGGCCGGTGGACGCGCCGCGGCTGGCCGAGCGGCTGTTGGCATTGGGTTGCAAATGACGGCGTCTGATCCCGGCCGCCGGCGAGTTCTCGTACAATGGAGGGCTCACGCATGAGTCACACATGCAGGCCTTTCGGGAGAGCGCTGATGATCTTCAAATACGTGATGGTTCCAGCGGTGCTGGGCGCGGGGATTGTGCTGGCGAGTCTGGCGGGAGCGGCGCGGGCGGAGGACGACGCGCCGGCGACCGTCTGGAAGGCCGGAGCGGCATCGGTGCGGATCACGCCGCAGCGGCGGATGGAGATGGCCGGGTACGCCGGCCGCAAGGAACCGGCCGAAGGCACCGAGCAGGAACTGTACGCCAAGGCTCTGGCGATCGAGGACGCCGCTGGCCAGCGGACCGTCATGATCACGCTGGACCTGATCGGAGTGCTGGACCGGCTGCGCACGCGAGTGGCGGAGCGGCTGGAGAAGGAACACGGCCTGCCCTCCCACGCGCTGCTGATGAACGCCTCGCACACACATTGCGGTCCGGCCTACGGTCGCGACGATGCGACGGACTATTTCGACGGTCTGGCCGACACGCTCGTGGCGCTGGCCGGCCAGGCGCTGGAGCGCCTGGAACCCGCGACGCTGGCCTACTGCGAGGCCCGCTGCGGCTTTGCCATGAACCGCCGCACTCCGACCGAGGAAGGGTACCGCAACCATCCGAATCCGGCCGGACCGGTCGATCATTCGGTGCCCGTGCTAAGTGTCACGGGAGCCGACGGCAACTTGCGGGCGGTGGTCTTCGGGTACGCCTGCCACAACACGACGATGGGCTTTCTGAAGTGGCTGGGCGATTACGCCGGGTACGCTCAGGAGTATTTCGAGGCGGATCATCCGGGCGTGGTGGCCCTGTTCATGATGGGTTGTGGCGGGGACCAGAATCCTTATCCGCGCAGCGAGCTGAAGTACGCACAGCAGCATGGCCGGTCGCTGGCCACGGCGGTCGAGGCGGCGCTGGAAGTGAATCAGCGACAGCCGCTGCATCGCCGGACGCTCAGCGGCCCGCTGCGGACCACGCTGGAGAAGGTCGACCTGGAGTTCGCCACGCCCGATCGGCCCGACTTCGCCTATCCGGTGCAGTTCGTGCAGTTCGGTTCCGACCTGGCGCTGATCGCGCTGGGGTCCGAGGTGACGGTGGACTATGCCTTGCGATTGAAGCGCGAGTTGGGTTCGGCGACCGGACCGGCGATCTGGGTGGCCGGCTACTCGAACGTCTACGATGGCTATATCCCCAGCAGCCGCGTGTTGCTGGAAGGCGGTTACGAGGCGGCCAGCCGGCCCTGGCGCCCGTCGCTTGAGGAACGGATCATCGGCAAGTCGCACGAACTTTTTAAGCGACTGAATCCGGAATAAGCCCCAGCGCTCCCTTCGGATCCGCGGGCTCTGTTCGCACCATTCACGCCCGAATCAGGCATTCAACTCACGAAAGGCAGGCATCACCATGCGGACCACGTGCTCGATGCTGTGTGCGGTCGTTCTGTTGGCAAGCGCGACCCGCGGGGAAGCGGAGGGCCGGGCCACACTGGTCCGGGCAACGAAGGTCTGCGATCAACAACCGACGGTGCTGGGCAGCGATCTGGTGCGGTTTGGCGACCGCTGGTTCGCCGTGCAGTTGGAGAACCATCCGGCGCAAGCACGCGTGTTCTGCTCGACCGACGGAGCCGATTGGGAAGCGGTGGCGTCGCTTGCTTCCCGGACGCCTAACCGGGGCGTGGGCAACCCGCGGTTCGGCATCACGGCCGACGGGCAGTTGATGCTCACGGCCGTTGGTGTGGTGCCGAATCCGTATGCCGAGGTGCCCGTGCCGATGTACGGCGGCACCCTGAATACGCTGGGATGGTTCTCGAAAGACGGCCGTACCTGGGGCACGCCCCAGCAGATCGGCCAGGCCAACTTCCCGTTCAGCGGCGTGGTCTGGGATAACGGAGTGGCGTACAGCTACGGCTGCGGTTGCATTTGCGGCAGCGCTCAGACGATTCAGTTGTTTACCAGCACGAGTGGGCGGCGGTTCGAGAGCCGGTACGAGGAGACGTTTTCGGGATTCTTCCCCGAGGAGGCATCGGTCGTTCTCCAGGGCGAACGGGCGATCTGTCTGATGAGCCGCAGCAATGGCATGTTTGCCGACGAAGGCCGGCAAACGGGCTATCTGGGCGTTGCCCAGGCGCCGTACGCGAATTGGAAGTGGAAAGCGATCGACGGACGGATCAAGTATCCGAATCTGATCCGCCTGCCCGACGAGCGGATTGTCGTCGCGGTCGCCCTGGTCGGCGACGAACCCCGCACCGTGTTGTGCGAGCTGGACGCGACCACCGGCGCGTTGACCGAACTGCTTGCCTTCCCCACCGGCGGCAAGCTGCAGCCAATCGGCCTGGCGCTGCACGACGGCCAGCTCTGGGCCAGCTACCACGCCGGTGGCGAAGGCATGCATCGCCTGCACCTGGCGCAAATCCAGTTTGACTGACCTGAGAACGAGATGACCAAGGGGGCGGCAGTCTTGAATGGCAGCCGTTTGCCCGGCGGATCGTTCGGTTTCTCACTAACTGACGGCCGGCCCACCACTTAATAATCCCGCCGGCAAGCCGGCGGGATTTGAATGGGGCGGGCAGCCAGAACTGGTAGCTGGAGTCCTTGTGGCCTATCTGAGTGATGAAAACTCGTGGACGGCTACAAGAAAAGCGCAAGCAGCGCGGACGTGCCCAGCGTACGTGACACCATTTCCCCTCCAGGGTCTACATCCGCAAGGGAAACTGCGTCACGAGCTGCAGGCTCAGGACCACGCGCCGCGGTGAGCCGGGATCGTAAAGCAGCGGCACGCCGCGCGACTCGTCCGCCGCGTCGCGGGCCAGCTCGACGTGGCATCCATACAACGGCACCTTGACACTGTAGGGCAAACCGTCCGCGTGGTAGTGCACCAGGGCCAGATAGCGCTGCTGGCCGTTGACGGCGACCTGAGTCGCATCCACTCGTTCAATGCGGCCCTCGGAACGGCAGCCGAGAGTCAGCAGTTGAAACTTGCGTTGGCGGCGGTGCACGATCCAGGCCAGCACGCTCAAGGCAACCGCCACGATCACCGATCCCACCAGCATCAGCGCGGGCTCGCCACCGGCGTAACCGCCGGCGGCCAGACACCCGCCCAGCACCACCAGGAAGCCGAACAGCAGCGCAATCACCCAGATGCTGCCGTTCAGGTACTGGAACAGAATGCGGCGCGGCACCTCGCGCGGCGCGGTCGACTGCAGGAACTGCTCCACCTCGTCAGGTGATATCGCCTGCCGCCGCGCCAGTTCGATCAGCGAGCCGGCTGGGGACGATGGACGGGGCAGGGGAGGCGCCATCCGGGCCCGTGTCCTGGTCGCCTGCTCGAATTCGGAAAACATCGCCTGGGCCTCGTCCATAAAGGCCTCCATCCCCTCGGCGCCGGCGGCTTGCCGGGGCTTGAGAATCACCAGGCAGTTCTTTTCACCGCGAACCTGCCAGCCAGGCCGCTGCTCCAGAAAGTCCAGCAAGCGCGGCTGAAACAGTTGTCTCACGGTCTCGGGTTCCTGGCCGCTGAGGTGGTACCGGCGCGAGAACTCCGGATGGCTGTCGAAATCGATGTCTTCCACGCCGACGATGCCGGCCATCATGTTCAGCAAGCTGCCTTCGGGCCGCATCGTGAAACGGGGGAAGGACAGCTCCGGATGCTGGAAGCTGGCGATCGAACTCACCTGGCGATTGGAATTCTTGCTGCCGGTCGGGATGTACACCAGGTCGCCGAACAGCAGCTTCAGGCCGTCGCGTTCCCCGCTCAGCACGTTCTCCAACGACACGAAGCCGTCACGCCCCAGGATGGTTTTCAGCCGCTGGGCCGAATCGCTATCGCCATGCTCGGCGTACGCCAGCGCACGCTGGGCGGCCAGCCGCCTGGCTTGCTGCTTTCGGCGCAGCAGGCGCAGGCCGCGCGTCAACCCGGATGTGCCCCCCAGCGCGGCTCCGATCAGCACCCAGAACCAGGTCGCCTGGCCCCAAGCGCCGAACCAGTCGAAGCCGCCCAGGAGGTTTCGCAGTACGAGCGCTCCCAGGATGCCGCCCACCGCCGCCGCTCCCAGCGTGTGTCCCAGTACGGGCAGCAGCCAGGCCGGATCGGTACCGCGATCGGCTGTGCCTGAGGGTGAGGGAGGTCCGGTTGGCGACGAGGGGCTGTAGTGCGCCATGCGGCGGTGCCTTCCAGTATTCGACTGCCTGGCGGGTTGGTACGATCGCTCCTGCTTACCGGCGACCACGTGTACATGCCATCCCCGACCACACGAAGCTGACCGGATGCGGGCCGATAGCCAGCCGCGGGCCACCGATCAAACAAGTTCGGCGATCGGTCGCACGCCCGTTTCGACCAGGTATTGCGGCCGCCCATGCAGGTCGGCAATCGTCGTCCGCTCGACGTCGATTCCCAGATGTTCGTACAGGGTGGCGAACACTTCCTGGAACTTGACGGGGCGGTCCACCGGTTCGCCCGCCAGGCGGTCGGTGGCGCCGATCAACTGGCCGTGTCGCATCCGCCCACCGGCCAACAGAGCGCAGGCCACCCGCGGCCAGTGATCCCGGCCGACTTGAGCGCTGATCTTGGGTGTCCGACCGAACTCGCCCCAGACCAGTACCGCCGTGCTTTCCGCCAGTCCCCGGGCGTGCAGATCCTCCACCAGGGCCGTGATACCCTGGTCGAAGACGGGAAAGTCCTCTTGCTCCCGTTTGAAGATCGAGTTGTTGGCGCCGCCATGCCAGTCCCACTTGCTGTAGTTGACCGTGACGACTCGCGCTCCGGCCTCGACCAGACGCCGCGCCGCCAGAAAGCGCTGTGGCACGCGCGGTGCGCCGTTGCCGTCCATGAACTTGCTGGCGTCGCCCGTGCCATAGCGGGCGACCACGCGGGGATCTTCGCGCGACAAGTCCAGGGCCTCGGCCAGCCGCGACGAGGTTAACACGCCCATGGCCTGCGCGGTGAACGCATCCAGCCCCTCCATCATCCGGCTGTTGTCCACTTCACGCCGGAACCGGTCGACGCTGGCCAGCAACTGTTCGCGGTCCCGCAGCCGGTCGGTGGTGATGCCTTGCAGCACCATGTCGTCGCGCGTGGGTCCCTGGGGTCGGAATGGCGTGTAGGCGGCGCCCAGGTAGCCCGGACCCGGTTCGTTGTACGGCTCGTGCGTGCACGGATAGCAGACGCTGACAAAGGGAGGCGTGGCGGGAGTGGCGGCGCCCTGGAGCCGGGCGACGGACGAGCCGAATTGGGGCCAGCCGCCCGCCGGCACTCGCCCGGCCCGCGTCCGCCCCGTGTAGCACTGGATGGCGTCATGGCCGGCCTGAGCGTCGCTCAGCGAACGGATCACGGAGAACTTGTCCATCATGCCGGACATCATCGGCAGCAGCTCGCCGATCTCGACGCCCGGCACGTTGGTGCGAATCGGGCGCCAGGGGCCGGCCACTTCGGCGGGCGCGTCGGGCTTCAAGTCGAACAGATCCTGGTGTGGCGGACCTCCCACCAGGTACACCAGAATCACCGACCTGGTCGAACCCCGAATGCCGGCGGCGGCCTCCAGCGAGAGCAGTTGCGACAAGGACAGCCCCGTGGCTCCCAGCGCCCCGATGCGGAGGAAATTCCGCCGGCTGATCCCGTCGCACAACTTGTTGCTTCGTTCCGGAGGGTCGAAAACCGTCAGCATCGCAAACTCCCTGGAGGTACCTGTCTCGCAATCCGCCGACACTTGCTTCCCTCGCTCCGCCGGCGGCGGGCAAGGCGATTGGTGGCCAGTGGCTCCGCGACAGGTTTTCGGACGCGGGGAATGGTCTGGAGGCCGACAATATATCAAAGCTGGCCGATGTTTGCTACGGACGAGCTATTGACCTCTGGGGTCGATTCGGCGGGCTGGGGGATTGTCGTGGAATGGGTTGAGTGCATCCACGGCGGGGAGAATTGGGCCGCGACGGTGGCCGGCCGGTCCTCGAAACAGAAGAGTGTCACTGCCAGGTTGGATGTTTCGCTGCGTTCCACCCATGACCTGGCTGCCCCCCAAGAATTGTGTTCTCATGAACAAAACCCTACCGCCACGGAGGACCTCAGGTCGATACTTTTTTTTCGGCTAACCGCTTCGCGCCCGGCGTTGATTTATCCAAACCCTCGAAACGACGTCGGTGTCCAGATCGACCTCAGAGGTCATTTGCTCATGCGCCGCAGTTCCACTCGCTGAATCGTGCTTCGATCCAGGCTTGGACCTGTGTGGTCTGAGCGTCGGCCCAGCCGCGGGCGATGATCTCGTCGAGTAGTTGGCGGCACTCCAGCAAGTGACGGCAGGCTTCCGCGAGGTCCTGGTCGTCCGCCGCCGTGATCGCCAGGCGCGCGCACGAGACCAGCACATCCCGCAGCGCTTCGGGACTGCGGCCAAACTCCGTCACGATCCCGCCACGAAGGCGCAGGCTATGGAGATACAGAAGCACGGCCGACTTGCCCTAGCCATACACCTCCAAATGGCCCACACCCAACCCACGCATCGCGTCGGCCACCTTGTTCAGCGAGACGCTCACATCCCGCAGCGCTTCGGGACTGCGGCCAAACTCCGTCACGATCCCGCGACTCAGGGACAGGCTTTCCAGGTACAGATCCAGGGCCGACCCGCGTCGACCGCTCATCTGGCGTACCACGCCCAGCCGTTCACAAACCAGAGCCAAGTCGCGCCGCCCTCGCCGGTCGCTCGTGCCTGCCAACGTGCCAAGCTGACCGTGCAACGGCTGAAGCAACGACGCGGCCAGTTCCAGCTCGCGCATCCGCCACAGCACATCAACCACCTCGACTTGCCAGTACAGCCCGACCAGCTCCGCCGGCCAGCCGGACGGACGGGCTTGAGCGAACTCAATCGCCGTAGTTTCGGCCTGCTCCCAATACAACGGATCGCCCCACAAATGTCCGCTGACGTCCAGCTTGACCAGTCGGGCGAGCGCGGCGCCATAGGCCCGCCATTGCTCGTCGGCTCTACTCCGTCCCTCAGTCGGCCGGAACCTGGCGACAGCCATCCGCAAGGCGTCCCGCCGCTCCGCCACCGTCAAGTCGTCCGGTCCCAGCAGTTCCGGATCCTCCGGCGGATCGAGCCGACCGGCCAGCAGCCAGGCCTGCAACACGTCGGCCACGGCTGCGTCCACTGCCGCGATCTCCGCCATGTTCTTCGAAAAATGCTGGCGGGCGATCTCGTGGAATATGTTTGAACGGAAGTCGCACAGATTCAACCGCCCCGGGTTGATCGGGACCCGGCCCACCGGATCGATCCACAGGTGCGGAAGATGAGCCCGCTGCAGTCCCGCACGGATCGCATCGCTGGTCAGTCCGACCGCGACCCGCTCCGCCACCGCGGCCGTTACCTCGGCCAAGAATCGCCGACCTTGCAGGCTGCTCCAGCCCAAGGCCTTCTTGACTTCGCGATCCAGCCGACGAAACCTCTGCTCGATAATGTCGTGCAAGTCGTGAATCTGCGTGCGAATCACCTCCAGCGTGCCAGGTAACAAGGGGCCCGAAGCGTCGGCGCGCTCGAAGCAGTCCGCCGGCTCCTCCAACAGCCACTGCATCAGACATTCCAGCACCCGCGGGCTGCCACCCGGTATCGAGTTGCCGGCGGCGTCGATGGCCGCCGCACTGGCCTTGTCCAACAAGGTGCCCCGCTGTTCAGCGGTCAACCCCGGCAAAGTGCGGACCGTCCATTCGCGCAGCGCGCCTTCGGCCACGCCGCACACCGGCAACAACCGCATGCGATCGCGAGGCTCCGGCGCCAGACAGTCGAGCAAATCGGCGAGCCGCCGCGGAGATTGCTCGGCGGCAGTTCGTTCCTGGCGGTGCAGATGCCATTCGTCATCCCAGTGGGTGGCGACGATCAGCAACGGCCAGCCCTTGGCTTGTGCCTCGCTCCAGAGTTGCCGCACGGCCTGCAAGGTGAGCGGATCGGCCCAATGCGAATCGTCCAAGAACAGCACGACCGGAATCGTGGGAGCATCGGTCTGTGAACTGTCCAGAAACAGCCGCAAGGTATTCACAACCTGCTCCGTCCACTGCCGTTCCTCCCGGCGGCGCGTGTCGCCGACCGGTTCGTCCGCCAGCCGGCGCAACTGCTGCTTCTCCGAAGTGCCCTTCCAGAGTTCGAATCCGTCCTTGACCCAGCCGGGAATATTTGCCAGCAGGCCGACGCCCGGAATCAGCCCCAGTCCGACCAAACCGAGGTTGATTATTTTCCACAACCAGTCACCGTGAACGCGCTTGATGCCGCGTCGCACGATCGCCTGCACCGCATGCGAGGAAAGGTACGGCAGCGACTGATACAAGGCCTCCGCCGCCACGTGGTCCTCCCGAAACTTGATTCCCCACCAGAGAAAGGGAATCGGTGGCCGAGGCCGATTGTCGGGTTCTGGATTCACGTCGTCCTTCGTCAACTCGTCAAAGAAATAGTCGGGCCAGTAGCCTTGCGGGTACGCCGGCTGCGCGGCATCGTGCTCGCGGGTCAACCAACGATACAGCTCTTGGGCCAGGCGGGTCTTGCCGATGCCAGTCATACCCAGCAGGACAACGAACTGCGGCGAACCCCCAGTGGCTTGCCGATAGGCTTCAAACAACTCACCCAGCAGTTCTTCGCGACCGTAGCAGCGGTCGCGCCAGTTGTCAGCTTGTGATTGCTTCATGCTCCGCGCCACCCCCCGCAGTAAGGATTGTCGGAATCTTACCGGTCGGGGACGCCAGTTTCCAGTCGCGACAAAAGCAGACGGGGATAATTTCCCGCGAAACTACCCCCGTCCCCGGAATCTCTCGGAGAGCGCCTAGTCCCAGCCGAAGTGGTTTCCGGTGTAGCCGCCGTCGGGACCGACTTGCCAGTAGGTTCCGTTGCCCCAGTACTCCCAGTCGCCGCCGCACTCGGGCAGGCCGCCGTCCGACGACAACGCTTGCACAAGCTGGTCGAGATCGACGTTTTCCAGCAACGCCGGATCGATGCCGCCGGCCGCCAGCACGCTCAACAAGTCGCCCGTCGAGTCGATCGGTTGTGTGCCCACTTCCTGCAGAACTCCCAGGATCTGTTCCCACAATTCACCGTCCATTTGCCAGTCCTTTCACAACTGAAGAAAAACGCCTCAGGCTGACTCCCACATGGAAGCCAGTACCGCAACCGCTCACGCCCACGCAGCGCGAGCTGCAATTCAAGGCTGCCAATCAGGGCATGCCAATCAAGTCAGGTGGGGCCACCGCGCCGCACCGTCCGGAATCAGGATCTTGCCGGTCCACCAGGCGCCGCCAGCCTGCAGCGACCGCACGCCGCCGGCCAGTTGCTCCGCCGTCCACTGGCACTCCTGGCCGGGAAAGTTCGAGTCGAGCCCCTTGAAACCGACAACCCGGTCCGCGGAGTCGGTGACCACGTCGGTCAGCGTGATCGCGTGGGCGCCACTGGTCTGGTAACCGAGGTGGGCCACATCGACAAACGCCCCCACGGGGCGGCCACTGTCCAGGGCGGCACGGACGGTATCGATATCGAAATCGAACCAATGGCTGTCGATGCCGAGCGCATCGAGCAGTCTTTGGTAGAACGCCGGCTCGAGCACCAGTCCTCCGTCTTTCCAAGTCCCCCAGTGGTTGTCGCCGGCTAGCTCCTGGAGTCGGTCCGACAGGTCGTTCCAGACGCCATGCACGTCGCCGAACATCAACTGGGTGATGTTCTCGATCATCTCGGTGGCACAGATCGGCCTGGCCCCTTGGCTGTCCGCCAGCGCTTCGATGCCCCCCAGGCCACCGAACCGCAGCGGCGCCTGGGGAAGATCAATCGGCTGCTGCCACACGACCGATTCCGGGACCTGGCCTTCCAGGATCGCTTCGGGAAAATCACCGCACAGGTCGGCCAACTGCCGCAACTGGGACTCGTCCAGCATGGTCAGGTCGATTCCGCCAGACGAAATCCAGTCGTCCAGACCGTCCGGCGGAATTGCGTGACCGCCAACCACATCCTGGAACGCCTTGGCAAGCTGTTCCAGGAAATCCCCATCCAAGTCGAAAGGCATGGATCTTGTTCCTTGTGTAGTCGTTCAATTCGCCCGTGGCTCCGGAGTCGCACCTCTGCCACGACACTCGTGATCACCGTCGACTCTCGCGGACCAAGAATCGCTTCTGTTCAGCCCGCCTGTTCGTGCACCTTCTGGCTGCGCGCCTGGCGGAATTTCTGCCGCAGCATTTCGCCCAGCCGGGCGTTCTGCTCGGCGCTGTGCTTCTTGTGCATGTCATCGCGGAAATAGGCCTTGGCACAGGAACCCACGGCGTAGGCCAAAGGGGCGCTGACCGCCACATCGATGGCGATCGCGCCGAAGTACCCGATACCGGTCGAGGCCAGCAGCATGGAGCAGAGCTTGGCCCCGATCGTCAGGCCCATGAAGGTGAAGCCCGCGGCCAGGAAGAACTGCTTGATCAGCTTCCAGGCTTCTTGGCGCGAGAGTTCCACGCCGTAACAACGGCCAATCGCCATCACTCCCGCTCCCATCCCCGCCATGACGAACGCCCAGTTCACGTGCGCCGGGATCACGGCGGCGGCCACGATGCCGGCCACCATGGCGTTGATGACAAAGTCCGCGTTCTCATCGGCCGATGCCGACGACGGCAAATTCTCCACTCGCGCCAGAATCTCATTCTCGACGTGGGACATGATCTGAACTCCTCGACGGTTCGACGTTGGGGTGAACAAAGCGGCTGGAGCCCCCGCGCGACACTCGCCGTGGTCACCGGCTGGAGACCTGCGAGCGCTGACTGGCCAGGCTCTTTGACCCCGAATAGGCCCCGTGTCGCCGACTGTGACAAAGGAACGGGGAAAATTCTCGGAAAGTTACCCCCGTGCCCTCCGTTCCGCGGCTTGGCAGCTATCGCGTCTGATGGTTACAATTATGGTCATCATGGCGAGACGGCGACCTTACGCACTGGCCTTCGCCAGGGAAGTGACGCAGCACCTGCGGGCCATCGACGCGAAATTTCACGCGCTGATCCGCGAGAAGATTGCGGAGCAACTGCGGTTTGAACCGGGAACCGAGACCGCGAACCGAAAACCCCTGCTGCCGCCGGCGCCATTCGGGAGCACGTGGGAAATCCGCTTCGGCCCGGACAATCGGTTTCGAGTGCTATACGACATCGACCAGGAAGCTCGCGTCGTGCAGGTCTTGGCGATCGGCGAGAAGCTCAAAGAGCGGTTGCTGATCGGAGGGGAGGAGGTGCCGTTATGAAAATCGCGTCGGTCGCGGAAGTGAAATCCCAATTCAGTGCCTTCTTGAAAGCCAGCGAAGGCGGGCCGATTGTGGTCACGCGCAACGGCCGGCCGATCGCGGTGATCGTCGGAGTGCAGGATGAGGACGAGATCGAGCGGCTTCTGATGGCGTATTCACCGCGCGTGCGGGCCATCCTGGAGCACTCTCGCCAGCAGTTCCAAGACGGGCAGACTCTGAGCGAGGAGGAGTTCTGGTCGCAATTCGAGCCCAAGAAAGGGAAACGAGGGTAATCTTCCCGAAAAAGTTACCCCCTTTCCCTGTTCAGCGCGGCGCGGCAGGCGGCGGCGACGCTGGCTGCGTCCAGACCGTAGTGGCCGTAGATGTCCGGCAGGCTGCCGGATTGCCCGAAGCGGTCCACTCCCAGCGGCCAGACCCGGCTGCCGAGCGCTCCGCCCAGCCAGGCCAGGCTGTGCGGGTGGCCGTCGACCAGCGTCACCAGCGGCGCCTGGCGCTCGTCCGCCGGCACCAGCTCCTCGAACACGCTCGGCGCGCCGTCGGGGGCCGTTTGCGACTGGCTTGCATGCGCCGCGCCGGAGATCGATTCGCGAACCGCGCGCTGGTAACGCGCGTACAGCGGTCCGGGACCGGTCACGTTGATCACGTTCACGCACAGGCCTTCGCCGCGCAACTGCTCGTGAGCGGCCAGGGCCTCGACCAGCATCACGCCCGAGGCGAACAGGTGGACCACGTTGCGTCCCGGCTGGTATTCGGGCCACCCGCGGCAATCGCGCAGCCGGTACGCGCCCGCCAGCACTTGCCCGCGCAGCCGCTCGCGCCGCTGGGCGTCGTCGCTCCACGGAAACAGCTCCTGGTCCACTCGCCGCGTGGTCAGCCGCAGGTAGGTCGAGCTTTCCCGCCGCTGCAACCGGGCCAGCGCGTCGAGCAGGATCCACTCCAGTTCCTGAGCGAAGCATGGCTCGTAGAACAGCACCTCCGGCAGCTCCGTGCCGATCGACGGCGTCAGCAGCGACTGATGGATGCCGCCCTCGCTGGCCAGCGTCACGCCCGACGGAGTGCCGACGAAGATGAACTTCGCGCCGGAATAGATGCTGTAGAACAATGCGTCCAAACCGCGGCGGATAAACGGGTCGTACAACGTGCCGATCGGCAGCAGCAACTCGCCGAACAGCTCCCGCGACAGACCCAACTGGCCCAGCATCAGGAACAGGTTGTTTTCCGAAATGCCCAGCTCGATATGCTGGCCGCGCGTGGACTCGGTCCAGTGCAGGATCCCGGCGGCCGGATTGTCCGGCAACGATTCCGGGTCGCACAGCCGCCAGACGTCATGCTTGTTAATCCAGCCGCCCAGATTCGTGGAACTGGCCACGTCGGGACTGACCGTCACCAAGCGCTCGGCCAGCTCCGGGCACTCGCGCGACAGCGTGCTGAGCACCCCGCCGAACGCCTGCTGCGTCGACCGCTCGCCGCGATGCATCAGCGACAGCTCGCGAGG
>JAGFJK010000400.1 GCA_024102795.1 Pirellulaceae bacterium | reverse complement strand
CGGGCCGGCAAACCATCGGCCCTTGCCGCGACGGATTGCCTGCCTGGGATCCCGGCCTGGAGTTGGCTGCACCACGCTGGCGGTCAACCTGGCCGTGGCGGTCGCGGCCCAGGGCGCTCGCGTGGTGCTGGTCGACGCCCACTGGCCCGTGGGTCGAATCGCCGCCCAATGCTCGGCCGCTCCCCAAAGTCCCTGCGACCAACTGCCCGCCGGCCGGTTGGAGCTGGCGAACCTGTTGCAGCCGGGTCCCGGCGGTGTCTGTCTACTGGTCGCCGAACCGGCCCTGGATGCGGGCGAACACGGCGTGTGCCAGTCGCTGGCGAGCCAGTTGCGGGGCCTGAGCCAACTGGCGGACACTGTCGTGCTGGACCTCGGCTCGCATCCCTTGAGCGGCCAGGCGGAACTCTGGCACACGGCCGACCAGGGGTTGCTGGTGACCACGCCGGACCCGCCGGCGATCGTCGAGGCATGCTCGGCGCTCAAGTCGCTGCACAATCCAGCCAGGCACAATCCAGCCGGGCCCACGGCGACCGGGCACAATCCAGCCGGGCACCGGCCCGTGGGCCTGGTACTCAGCCGCGTCGCCCCAGCGCACGCCGGCCAGGATGCCTGGGCCCCGATCGACCAGGCTTGCCGCCTGTTTTTCGGACAAACCACGGTACTCACCGGAACTGTTCCGGAAGATTCCCGCGTTCTGCTGGCCGCGGAGCAGCAATGCCCCGTGACGCTGGCGTTCCCCGGCAGCGCCGCGGCTTACGCGCTGCGGCAACTGGCGGCGCGGTGTCTGTCCCTTGAGCCCATATTGGAGACCTGAATTGATGGCCACGATCGCCGCGCCGCAAGACGAGACGCTCGATGTCTGGACCAGGTACAAGGCCAATCCCCAGGATCAGGATCTGCGCAACCAGTTGATCGAACGCTACCTGCCGCTGGTGCGGTACAACGGCGAACGGATCTGGTCCCGCCTGCCCGACGGCGTGGAGATCGACGACCTGATGTCCGCCGGGGTGTTCGGCCTGATGGACGCGATCGAATCGTTCGACCTGTCACGGGGCGTCAAGTTCGAGACGTTCTGCGTGCCCCGGATCCGCGGGGCGATGCTGGACGAGCTGCGCAACATGGACTGGGTCCCCCGCCTGGTGCGGTCCAAGGCCAGCAAGCTGCACGAGGCGATCAAGCTGCTGGAGACCGGACTGGGCCGCAAGCCGACGGACGTGGAACTGGCCGAGCATCTGGCGGTGAGCGTGGCGGAGATCGAGCGGATGCGGATCGAGGCCAGCTCGGTGAACCTGGTCAGCCTGAACCGCACCTGGACCGACAGCGACGGCACCAAGGACGTCAGCGAGGCGGACATTCTGGAAGACAAGCGGGGCGAGGACCCCACGCGGCGGTTGCAGAAGAACGATCTCATGCGGCTGGTCACGAAGGGGCTCAACCGCAGCGAACGGCTGATCATGATCCTGTACTACTACGAAGAGCTGACGATGAAGGAGATCGGCCTGACGCTCGACCTGAGTGAAAGCCGGGTCAGCCAGATGCACAGCAGCATCCTGAACCGGCTCCAGATCCAGCTCGGCCGCCGCCGGCCGGAATTCGCCCGATAGGCCGTCCGCTCACAAGTCCTGCTTGTCTTCCTTCCGGCAGACGGCGTGGACGAACGAGCCGTCGGCGATCAGGTGGCACAGCTTGTGGTTCGTATCCCAGTCCGTGACAAAGAATCCGTAGCTGCGGCCGACCCGGTTTTCCATGTACCAGCCCGAATGGAACAGGATCCCCCGCTCGAACGCCCGGCTGTTGGTCTTGTCCATGCCGATCAGCTTCAAGGCGGGGCCGATCTTGTGGGTCTTGTGTTCATCGAGCCCCACGTCGCTGACGAATACGAAGCGCGTGATGTAGGAGCCGACCGAGGAGCGGTAGTTGCCGTTGCTGAACTTCGGCGACCGCACGGGATCCTTGGATTTCGGCGGGCCGCTGCCGTGAGCCACCCGCGTCTTGACCAGCTTGGTGGGCGAGCGGAGATCGATGGTCCACATCCGCTCCAGGTCCAGCTCGATGCGAAAGTCGACCAGCGTCAGGATGTGCGGCTTGGTCAGCCGCTTGTCCTGAGCGTGTTTCTTCAGTCCGTCCAGCGCCGACTCCCAGAGGTCCGGTTTCACGTCCACTCGCGGACCGTCCTGCAGGGCGTCGTTGGCCAGATCCATGATCTCCTCGATGTCATCCTTGGTCTTGGCGGCGGTGGGTGAATTCTTGATCCACTTGATCGTGTCTCCATTGGGGCTGACCACGCCGTCCGCCTTGGCCGGCGGCAGCTTGAGGATCTCGCGCTGGACTTCCAGAATCAGATCGATCGTGGGGTCGCCCAGCCGGGACTCCAGCTCACTCTGCTCGTCGATCGGCTTTCGACCCTTGAAGACTCCCATCTGGATGTGCCGGTTGAGCAGGTAGCGGACGACCGCCACGTCCCCCGGACGATTCTCCCCACCCAACCCGACCGACGCCGACAGATACTTCTTGGCCGCCATCGCCACGCTCCTCGGAACCAGGGACTTTGCGCACTACTTTGATCAACTGCGGCGGGTGGTCGGTTACTCACTGATATTATGACGGGAGAGCCGAGACGGACACGCCCGTTGTGCTCAACGGCCTTCGCTTGGATGGGGCCGTCCACTAGAATAAGAAGGAGTCTTGTACGGCCTGGGGATGCGCCGGAGCTTCAACCCGCCGGAACACCGCGAGTCGACGGAATGCCCACCTTGATTCACGATCGCCAGTTGGAACAGCGACTGCGTGCCGAGCGGGCGGCCTCTGGCGCCGACCGTTTTGACGAAGTTTGGGATGGAGTCTACTACATGGCGCCGATGCCAAACCACCTGCACCAGTTGCTGGTCGGACGCTGGACCCGCGTGTTGGACGAAATCGTCACGGATGCCCACCTGGGAGTCGTCCTGCCCGGCGTGAACGTTTCCGATCGGACGGAGCAGTGGGAGAGCAACTACCGCGTGCCCGACATCGCGGTCTTCCTCCACTCGACGGCCGCCGTCAACTGCGACACCCATTGGCGCGGAGGTCCGGATTTCGCCATCGAGGTGACCAGTCCGGATGATCGGACACGGGAGAAACTGGCGTTTTACGCTCAGGTCGGCACGCGGGAACTGTTGATCATCGATCGGGCCCCCTGGCGATTGGAAGTCCACCGGCTGGAGGCCGGCCATCTGCAACTCCACTCCACGGCCTTGCCCGGCGACGGGCGTTCGATTCAAAGCGGGGTGCTGGGTTTCACGGCCAGCCTGGGGATCGACGAACCGCGGCCGCGGTTGCGGGTCGAACATCCGCTCAGCGGCCGGTCCTGGCTGATCTGACGGTGACCAGGCTGGAGAACCCGTGCGGAGAACCCGCGGGACCCGCACAATCCGGCGCGTGTCGCACCGTCCAGTCGCACCGTCCAACCAGTCTCCCCCGCCTCGCCGGTGCTCATTCCGGGGCGCTGCCGAGCGAACTAGAATTAAGGGTTGCCGGGCTCAGCCCGCGCCCGGCGCGTTATGCCAACCGCGAGAATCCGCTCATGAGTTCCTGGTTGCAGAGGATTCACCACAACCTGGTCGGCCGAATGGTCTTGTACGTGGTCGTGCCGACCCTGGTGACCTTCGCGTTTGTCGTCAGCATGTCGACCTGGTTCACGTTGGATCAAATGCGACAAGCCAGTGAGTCCCGGCTGTCCCAGCAGGTCGAACTGATCGCCCTGCGTATTGAAGCCGAGACCCGCACCGCCGTCGATTCCGCTCAACGGATGGCCGAGGCCCAGATGGCCGGCATGTTCGGCGATCGGGCCGCGTCGCTGGCCTACGCCAAACTGGTTCTGGAGCATACGCCTGGCATCACCGGAGCCTACTTCGGTTACGAGCCGGACGCCGACGGCCAGGACCAGGCCGGTCTGGGCATGCTGCCCGCCGAGTCGATGGACCCGCAGGGGCGATTTATCCCCTACTGGTTCGTGGTGCCTGGCGAGGGCCGCCAGATCAAGCTGGAGCCGCTGGTGGACATGGAAACGAGTCTGTACTACCAGGGCGCGAAGGAACAGTTCCTGCGTTCCCGCAAGCCGGCTCCGGTGATCACCGAACCGTACGTGTACCAGGGAAAGCTGATTTACGAGCAGGTCTACCCGATCGTGATCGACGGGCAGTTTCGCGGCGTGGCGGGCGTCGACCGCGCCTTGCGGGACGTCGAGTCGCCGTTGCGGGCGATCGCCCGGCAGGAGCAGGTGGACCTGTTCTTGATCAGCTCGCACAACAAGTTCCTGGCCGCGACCAGCGATCCGGAACGCGAGCAGGAGGGCGACACCGAGGGACTGCTCAAGACCCAGAACGTGGACGACACGCCGTACGCGGATTTCTTCGCCGAGCTGCTGCGGCAGCGCCGGCAAGCGCCGGTGAAGCTGGGCGCGGATCCCGTGACGGGACAGCGGTACTACTTCGCGGTGGCGTCGGTGCCGATGGGCGGCTGGACGCTGGTGCTGCGGGCTCCGCAGGCGGCGATCACCGGGCCGATTTGGAGTCAACTGGCGATGCGGCTGGCCCTGTCCAGCGTGTTCCTGGCGGTCATCATCTCGTTGCTGCTGTTCTTTTCGGTCGGTTTCAGCCGGCGGATCAATCGCGCGGCGCTGATTGCCGAAAGGATCGCGGGCGGCAACCTGGCCTGCGAGACGGTGGCGTCGCGGGCCCAGGACGAAAGCGGCGACTTGCTGCGGTCGATTCACCGGATGACGGAGAATCTGAGTTCGCTGGTTGGCGCCGTCAAGCAGGCCAGTCTGCAACTGAATTCCACGGCGACCGAGATCGCCGCGGCCGCCGGCGAGCAGAATTCGACCGTGCAGGGCTTCAACGCCTCGACCAGCCAGATCGCGGCGGCCGTCAAACAGATCTCGTCGACCGGCCAGGAACTGCTGGCCACGGTCGAGGACCTGCACGGGCGGACGGACGAAGCGGCCGGTTTGGCCACCGAGGGCCGTGCCTCGCTGAACCAGATGGAATCCTCCATGGGGCAGTTGTCGTCCGCCACCGGTTCGATTTCGTCCAAGCTGGGATTGATTCGCGAGAAGGCCGGTGCGATCAATTCGGTGGTGGAAACGATCACCAAGGTGGCCGATCAAACGAACCTGCTGTCGATCAACGCGGCGATCGAAGCGGAAAAGGCGGGCGAGGCGGGACGCGGCTTCCTGGTGGTGGCCCGCGAGATCCGCCGGCTGGCCGACCAGACGGCCGTCGCCACGCTGGACATCGAACAGATGGTTCGCCAGATGCAGGATTCGGTTTCGGCCGGCGTGATGGAAATGGACAAGTTCAGCGAACAGGTGCGGACTGGTATCGCCCAGGTCACCCGGATCGGCGGGCAGATGAGCCAGATCCTGGGCCAGGTGCAGACGCTGAGCGACCAGTTTCAGGTGGTTAACGAGGGGATGCGACAACAATCGCAGGGTGCCCGCCAGATCGACGAAGCCATGGCCCAACTGGTGACCGGAGTGCACCAGGTCAGCGGCACGGTAAAGGATTTCAACTCGGCCGCCGAAAACCTCCGCGTGTCGGCGGAAGCGTTGCGCAACGAAGTTGGCAAATTCAAAATGGCCAGGTGAGCTCCCGTCATGCTGCTGCTGATGTGCCAGGCCGGCGCGAACCGCTACGCCATCGACACCCGCTCGGTCGTCGAAGTGGTGGCCTGCGTCGACTTCCAGCCGGTGCCTGATGCGCCCGCGTGGCTGGCCGGCGTGTTCGCCTATCGCGGGCGGGCGATCCCGCTGGTGGACTTGACCCGCCTGCTCAGCGGCCAGCCTTGCCCGCGGCGAGCCAACAGCCGGATCATCCTGGTCCGCTGTGCCGTCGAGTGTGTCCCGGAAACGATTGGATTGCTGGCCGAACGGGTCACAATTGCGGAAACCGAACTACCGGCGACCGGCGCCGGCGGCCCGGCGCGGCACGAAGCCCGCGGACCGATCCTGTTCGACCGGAGCGGCATGTTCCAACTGCTCGACCTTACCCGCCTGCTGCCGGCGTACCAGGCGGCGGGCAGCGATCACTGAGATGAAGCTTCCCGCCGCGCGGCAACTTGAGGAACTGGCCTCGGCCATCAGTCGCCGCTGGGGGCTCGACCCGCGCCTGGCCGGCGAACAATCGCTGCTCGGTGCCTTGCGGCGGCAGATGCAACAGGCAGGCGCCGCGGATGGCGATGCGTATGTCGCCGAGTTGCTCGAGGACGCGGAGCGGGTCGAACGGCTGGTGGACGAGTTGCTGGTGCCCGAGACCTGGTTCTTCCGCGACCGCCAGCCGTTTCACTGTCTGCGGCAGTACGCGCTCGAACGACTGCGTTCGAACCCCGCGGACCGGTTGCGAGTGTTGAGCATCCCCTGCAGCACGGGCGAGGAACCGTTTTCGATCGCCATGGCCCTGCTGGACGCGGGACTGTCGGCGATACAGTTTCGGGTCGACGCGGCCGATGTCAGCCAGCGGCACCTGTCGCTGGCCAGCCAGGCGATATTCGGCAAGGCCTCGTTTCGTGGCGATGAACGCGAGTTTCCCGGTGTTTGCGAGCGGTACCTGGAACTGCGAGGAGCATCGTACACGGTTTCGGCGGAGGTCCGGCGGACCGTGGAATTCTTTCGGGCGAACCTGGTCGCGCCGCTGATGCTGAGCGAGCGTCCACGGTATCACGTGATCTTCTGCCGCAACGTGTTGATTTACCTGACACCGGCGGCTCGGCAAGCGGCGTTGCAGAACCTGCACCGCTGGCTGCTTGCCGGCGGTCTGCTGTACTGCGGCCACGTAGAAGCCCGACTGGTGCGGTCGGGACCGTTCGTCCCATTCGCCCGCGAGTTTCCCTTTGCGTTCGCTCCGGTCGTCGGCCCGCGCGCGCAG
>JAGFJK010000375.1 GCA_024102795.1 Pirellulaceae bacterium | reverse complement strand
GGCGACGAGGTGCTCGTCCAGGTCATCAAGGAGGGCATCGGCACCAAGGGGCCCACGCTCTCGACCTACATCAGCATCCCGGGGCGCTACGTCGTGCTCATGCCGGCGCTGGCCCGCGTCGGCGTCTCGCGCAAGATCGAAGACGAGGACGTGCGCCGCAAGCTGCGCGACACGATGCTGGAGTTGAACCCGCCCAAGGGGCTGGGGTTCATCGTCCGCACGGCCGGCTCAGATCGCACGAAGCGCGACATGTCGCGCGACCTGGCCTACTTGTTGCGGCTGTGGAAGGTGATCACGCGGCGGATGCGCAAGGTGCCCGCGCCCTGCGCCATCTACGAAGAAAGCGACATGATCATCCGCACGATCCGCGACATCTTCGCGGCCGACGTGGATGCGATCTACGTGGATGAGAAGGGCGCGTTCGAACGGGCCAAGGAGTTCTTGCAATTGGTCATGCCGCGGTACGTCAACCGGCTGCAACTGTACGAGGGCAAGGAGCCGCTGTTTCACAAGTACAAGCTGGAAAAGGAAATCAGCGCGATCCACAAGCGCGAGGTGCCGTTGCGGGGCGGCGGGTCGATCGTGATCGACCCCACCGAGGCCCTGGTGGCCATCGACGTCAACAGCGGCAACTTCCGGGCGGCGGACGATTCGGCCGAGGAAACGGCCTATCAGTTGAACCTGGCGGCGGCCCGCGAGATCGCCCGCCAGTTGCGGCTCCGCGACCTGGGCGGCGTGATCGTCAATGACTTCATCGACATGCGCAAGGAGAAGCATCGCCGCGGCCTGGAGCGGGCGCTGCGCGACGCCGTCAAGCGGGATCGGGCCCGCACCAAGATCCTGCGGACCAGCCCCTTCGGCCTGATCGAAATGACTCGCCAGAGGATCCGGCCGAGCCTCAAACGGAGCGTCTACAAGGATTGCCCCTGCTGCAGCGGCCGCGGTGTGGTGAAAACGGCTGAAAGCATGTCGATCGAGGTGGTGCGGATGCTGTTGCTGGCCAGCCAGCAGCCGAACATTGCCCGGGTGACGGTCCGCGTCAACGACGAAGTCGCCTCGTACCTGAACAACCGCAAGCGGAAGGAAATCATGCTGCTGGAGGAGGAGGGCGGCATGCACGTGCAGATCCTGGGCAGCGAGGGACTGTTTCCGGAACACCTGGAAATGGATTGCCGCTCGGAAGACGGCCAGCTCATCGACCTGGTCTGAACTCGGAGCCGGCGCCCTTGCCCACGACCGGGCCATTGCGAATCATGGGTAGAAGGAAACCCTGATTCGGAAGGAGCCCACCCATGCGTCGTTTGACGATTGGCTGCTTGCTGGCGTGCTGGAGCCTGCTGGCACTGCCAGGTACCTGGAATCCGGCAGTTGCGCAGTCCGCCGCAAATGCCCAGCCGACCAGCTTGCCTAGCCTGGTCGAGTTGCCCGCTGCCGGTTCGGTCGCCACAACCGGCTATTTTGCCCCGGCGGCGGTTTCCAACACGGTCGGGCCCCGTTCGCTGCCGGTCGGGCCACTGCCGGTCCACAACGGCTGGCCGGCAGGTTACGCGGTGGCCCCTGCGGGTGCCAGCGTGCGGCCGGCAACCGGCTGGTCGTCCGGCGGCGTTCGGGTGGCTCCGCTGACCACCGCCCGCCCCGTCACCGCGACGACAAGTGTTCCGCCGGCGGGACGCCCGGTCCGCCCGGTGTACGTCGGCAAGGGGTTGATCGGACAGCCGAAGCTGTACGTCGAAGGCCAGCCGCTGCGCAACGCGCTGCGGTTCCTTACGCCCTGACGACCGCTATTCCAGAGCCGGCAGGATCACGTCCTCCAGCCAGAACCGCTTGAGTTGCTTGACGACGGCCAGGAACTTGTCCAGGTTGACCGGTTTGGTGATGTAGGCATCCACCTGCATCGATTCGCATTTCAGGCGGTCTTCCTCGTCCAGCGAACCGGTCAGCACGACCACGGGGATGTCGTTCAGTTCGTAGTGTGCCTTAACGTCGGTCAGCACTTCGAGCCCCGACTTTTTCGGCAGGACCAGGTCCAGCAGAATCAAGTCGGGACGAGGGGCCCGGACAAACTTTCCCTCCTGGTACAGGAACTCCATCGCCTCCTCGCCATCGCGGATCAGCGTCAGCCGATGCTGGACATTGCCGTTCTTCAGCGCGCCGATGGTCAAACAGGCGTCCGCCAGGGAATCCTCGATGAGCAGGATCTCCATTGGCCGGCCTACGGTGTGCGTGCCCATTGTCCTCATGCCTCCGCTTGGCTGTCCGCTAGTCGCCGACCCCCAGGTCGTCCTCGTACGCCTGCAGGATCAGTTCATTCTCGCGGGCTTCATGCGCCTGCAACTGATCGTCGAACTGCGTGAACCGGCCGCGGACTCGCGCCCACGATCCGGCCAGCCGGCCGCGATAATTCAAGCGCTCCACCAGATCCACGAGTTCCGACAGCTCAAGGTACAGCACGCGATGCTCGTCCCGCAACGACCCGGCCAGCTCGCTCAGCCGCGGCGCCACGAACACCGGGTCCTCGAAGTACCCATAGGCTTCTTCCAGAGCGAAATGCAGGGCCAACTGGTCCCGCAACTCCGCCACCACGCCGATCAGTTCGCGCCCATTGCCCGCCGACGGAGAGGGCAGTCGGCAGTACTGGCGAACCTGATCCAGCAGGGCGTACAGCTCCTGATGGACCTCCTTGATCTCCTGGAAGAACGCCGCGTTCACCGTGACGGTCGACGTCACAGTGCTGGTGCTCCTGGCAGTCATCATGGCACCCTCCGTACCTGCCCCGCCTGAGTGGGATGGTCGAGTGCGTGGTAGCTGCAAGACGAGATCAGCCTGTTCCAGGTGCAAACAACGGGGAAGTGATACCGTGTTTGCTCCGCCCTTCGCCGGGGCTGGCGCGAAGAGCGAAAACGCCCGGTCCACGCACAACGGGACGTCAGGCGGCGACCCTGCATCCCGACGCAACGACCCACCGTAGTCCAATCTGGCCGGCGAGTCAAGCATTTTCGGGCAGCGGCCGCGATTTGAGCCCGAACGCCCAGCGTGCAGTTCGAGTTACAATTTACTGGCGCGGTGCGGGGGTCGCTGGCGGTGCACGGGCCACTGGCGCGGTGAACGGGTCGACCCGCGGGCGGGGCCAGGGAGTGCCGAACTGGGTGGAACGCGATGAACGTGTGGGCAGCGGGAACTGCGGCCGCGGGACTGGGGCTGCTGTGCGTCAATCTGGCCGGATTGCTGCGAACGCGGCGGCCCGCGCGGCGCGGCAACCCGCGCGGCCAGGACCTGGTCCACTCGGCCCGGACGATCGGCCAACTGCTGGCCTGTTTGCCGCCGGGCTGCCAGGCCGATCCGCCGCGATTCTGTCGCGAACTGACCCGCGCCCTGGCGGCCCGCTTCGAGCACGGGTCGGGCCGCCACGACGTGTGGTCGAATTATCTCTGCTGGCTCGCCGGGCGGTTCGTCCCTCGCCTGGCCGAGATTCACCTTACATCGGCCCTGCTGTGGACCAGCGACCGGGCGCTCTGCAGCCAGATCGCGCAAGCGTTTGTCGACGCATGCCAGCGGGCGGGACTGATCGCCAGGCTTGTCGGACTGGACGGGCATGTCGTGGCCGAACTGCAATATGCGGGAGGCTGGCACGGCGCCGATCCGGACTACGGCATTGTGTTCGGTCTGCCGGGACGGGAAATTGTATCGGTGGCAGCGTTGGCCGAGACTCCCGACCTGGCCGCTCAGGTTTACGCTTCGCACCGGTTGCCACGCGGCAGCGAGGAGGTGCTGGCGATTCTGGATCGCCGCCAGCCAACTTACCTGCCGGCCGGCGCGTCGGGCGTGCCGCGCCTGGCCCGGCTGCAACGATGGGCCGAGTGGGGAAAGTGGCTCTTGCCCGCGACGCTGCTGTCCCTGGCCTGCGGGCTGAACTGGCTGACGTGACCGATGAAACCATCCAGCCTGCGATATCGTTTCGATCACGTGGTACATGCCTGGCGGCGGCGGCGGACGCGCGGCCGGATCGAGCGACTTTACCGGGAACTGGTGGCAACGTGGGACCAGGCGGCGTTTCGCCAGCAGTTTCGCGACCTTTGGGACCCGTTTGAAACGGTCCTGCCCGCCAAGTTCCTGAACCTGGAGGTCTGGCTGCGGGAAGCCATCTTCCGATACCAGTTGCTGGCTCTGCCCGACGGTCGCCCGTTGCGGGTCCTGGACATCGGGGCCGGCACGGGATACTTCCTGCTGGTGTGCCGGCATCAGGGACACCAGGTACTGGGTTTGGACCTGCCCGGCGAGCCGCTGTACGACCGCTGCTTCGAATTCTTCGCCTTGCCGCGGATCGAGCACCGGATCGAACCCGGGCAGCCACTGCCCGACACGGGCCCGCCGCTGGACCTGGTCACGGCCTACATGACCTGTTTCAATTACGACGCCAGGCAGCAACCCTGGGACGTGCCGCCCTGGCAGGCCCTGCTACGGGACCTCCGCGGGCGGCTGCGGCAGGGTGGCCGCGTGGTGCTGAAGTTCAATCTCGAACCAGGCGGCCTGCAGTTCTGTTCACCCGCGGTGACGCGCGCCTTGACCCAGGCGCCTGGCTTCCGCTGCCGCTATTTCCTGGACTACGCGCTGCTGAAGGCCGTGTAAGGAACCTGTTCAGCGCTCCGCGTGAGTTGAGGAGCGCGGGCAAGTGCGAGGCGCTGTCCGGGTTCACTTCCCACCGCGCTGTCGCCGACGCGCGCCGCCGCGCCCGTTCTACTGGGCCGCGGCCGTGCCGCGGACAAACACCTTGGCCGCGCCCAGGGCCAGCTTTCGATCGCCTTGCAAGGCGACGCGAACGAAGCAAGGTCCGCGGACTTCTTCGGGCACGTCCAACTGCAAACGGAACGTGCCCTGGTCCAACCGGACCGGGACGGCCGTCCATTGCCGATTGTTCGCTTCCCGGTACACCTGGTCGTATTGGACCAGCGCTTCGTGCGACGGTTCGAAGCTGGCACGCGGCGGCGGATTGCCGCGCAGGCAATCGTGGCGACAGACCAGCTCCAGGATGCCGTGTCCCGCCAGCGGCGCGTGGCCGGTCAATTCCAGCCGCTGCCCGGCCAGCGCCTCGTCGGCCAGTTCCAGCCGCACGGTATCGGGTTGCGGCAACCGCAGCAGCGGATCGCCCAGCAGGTTGAACAACGCCAGGTGTTCCCGCCGTTCGTCTTCGAGCAGTTCGGCCGAGGGACTGAGCGTGCGGGCCAGCGCGTCCAGCAGCAAGCGGTTGGCGGCCACCGAATCCCGCGGGACGTCGTCCAGGCTGCCTTCGGGATTCTGGACCAGCCGCCGTTTGGCGTGCCAGACGATTTCACCCAGCGTCGCGCGGCGTTCGCGGAAGTATTCGTCCATCAGGGCATTGCCCATCACGGCCATGGCGTAGGGCATCGTGACGCGCGAACCGCCGAGGACGGCGACGGGACCTTGGGGCGACCGCAACATCTCCTCGGCCAGGCAGTCGCGCGGATCGTCGTACGCGCCGGTGTAGCAGGCCAGAAAAATGGCGATCGGCGCGCCCTCGGCCACTTGCAGCCGGGCCGTGTCGTCCGTATCCAGAATGTGAAACGCGCCGCCTGGCACTTGCACCCGATCCAGGTAGCGCCGCTGGCCGTGGCCGATGTAGACCCAGAACAGGCAGCCTTCGTTCAACCGGTCCAGCGTGGCCTGGTGGAACCGCCGCGGATCGGGACAGAACGGGCTCCGCCAGCTTCCGTAGGTCATCGACATCGTGTAAGCCGGCGGGATGCCTTCGGTGAGAAACTTCTTGGTGGCCATTTCCAGCACCGAATCGGCCAGCTTGCCGAAGCCACCCACGCCCGCCACGAAGTTCACTCGCCGCTGCCAATGCCCGGCCGCGGCCTGCGTTTCGTAATGCAGAATCCGCCGCACCAGGGCGGCCAGCTCGTCGGCCGTGTCGACCGGCAGCCGGCCCAGAGCGACGTCGGGAACGTGATCGCCGTCCAGGTCGGCATACGGGTTGTCGCTGGCGATTTCCGGCTCCGAGCCCCAATGGACGTTCACGCGAGCGCGGACCATCCCGGCTGGTACCGTGCGGGCGCGAATGGCCGGATCCAGCCGGGCCGCCGGTTCGGCATCCCCGACCAGCAGCACGTATCGCAGGCTTCCCAGAGCATGCAGCGTCCGCAAACGCGTGTGAATCTCCTCGACGGAGCCTGCGTTCGACACCAGTTGCACGCGATGCCCCTGGGCCTGGCGATGTGCCAGCCAGGGTTGCAGGACCTGCACCCACTGGGCAGGACAGACCACGGCCACATCCGGCCCCGTGGGCTCCGACGCCCGAGCGGGACCGGCAACGTCCGCCGGCATTTCGCCGCCCAGCAGCAGGCAGATCAGCCATGCAGCGGTCATCGAGTCCTCCTACTATCCCCAGTGCGGCCAATATTGGCAGGCCCTGGGCGCCGGATCGACGAAGTGGATCGAACTTCTGGCTGGTCGCACCGCAGCAGGGTGCCAGCGCCGGATCGCCGGCGCGGGCAGATTCTAGCCGGGGCTTGCCGGATGGGGCAAGGTGAAACGACATCGGTTTTGCGCGCGGATCGCGGATCAATGATCGGCCGAACGCGCGGTGGTCGGCAGCATGCCAGTCGGAACGGATTTGGCTCGCACTCGATTGAACCACGGCGGCGCGGCCATTACAACTGAGCCTGATATGCCGCGGGGTCGACTGCCCCCGTTCTCCCCGAAGAATCCCCGAGCAAGGCATCACCGCACATGCCGATCGAATTCGCCTGTCCCAGTTGCCGCACGACGCTCCGAGTACCCGACGACTCGGCCGGAAAACAGGCTCGCTGCCCCAAGTGCAATGCCGTGATTCCGGTCCCCGGCGGAGCGGCGGCGGCGCCCGGCGAATTCTCGCCCCCGCGGCCATCGCCGTCGTCGCCATCCCCACCGTCATCGCCGTCGTCCGAACCGTCCGCCGGTCCCTCACCCGCTCCGGCATACCCCCCGTCATCGACCGGAGGGTTTCCAGCCGGGGCTGGCGAGTCGCCGTTTGGCTTTGGCGGGGGCGCCGCGCCCTACGAACCCAAACCGGGCGGAGGCGCCGCGAACCCCTACGCCCCGCCGCAACCGTTCGTCGAAAAACCGGCGGTGCAAGTCAGCGGCGGGCCGATCGTGGGGCAGACCATCGACGTGGGAGACGTGATCAACTACTCCTGGGAAGTCTGGAAAGTGCACCTGGGCTTGCTGGTCGGAGTGACCGTCTTCGTGGGCGTCGTGAACTTTGGGCTGAGCCTGATCGTCACCGCGATCCAGGGTGGTCTGGAGGGCATGGGAGGCGACGAAGCTCAAGTGGCGGTGGCGCTGGTCGCCATCTTCGGGCAGTTGGTGCAGAGTCTCGTCGCGCTGTACCTGGGCATCGGACAAACTCAAGTGTTCCTGAAACTGGCCCGCGGCCAGAATGCCGAGTTCAGCGACGTGTTCCGGGGTGGACCGCTGTTCATGCCGGTGCTCGGCGGCGGGATTCTGTACTCGCTGGCGGTGGGAGCCGGTTTCGTGCTGCTGATCATTCCCGGCTTCATCGTGCTGATCCTGTTCTGGCCGTACTACTATTTGATTATTGATCAGAAGACCCGGGTGTTCGAATCGTTCTCGGTGGCCTACGAGATCACCAGGCAGAACGTGGGCCAGATCATCCTGCTGGCCCTGGCCGGGATGGGCATTGTGATCATCGGCCTGCTGGCCGCCTGCGTGGGCGTGATCTTCGCGGGTCCCCTGGCCCAGATGCTGTGGGTGGTCGGCTACCTGATGATGAGCGGCCAGTTGCAGGCGAGGGGACGAGGGTAATCGTCAGCAGGGCGTGCCCTCGGAATTTGGAGGTTGAAACCGGCCTGAAGTGACCTGTAGCTTGGCCGCACATTTCGCTAGAATACCGCGCATCAGGTGCTCAAATTCCGAAAGGACCCGGCATGGACGCACGTTTTCGAGCCTTGCATCTGGCATACCTGCAAGCGGTCCAGGCGATCAACGAACACGTTGACGCTCACTGCAGGTCCGACGATGCCAGGAGCGCCTTTCGGGTTCGGGCCGTCGGCCCGGACGAATTCACATCTTGGTGGTCGCACGTATCGCTCGATCCGTTGCTCAAGGCCCGTTGGCTGCGGCGTTTTGACGACCCCGTGCGTGCCCTTGCCGATGAGGCGCGGCAGATCATGATGGACCTTCAGATGGTTCATTCTGGGCGCGGTGCGGCTTAACGATCTGCATCCTCAAATGCTCCGCTCTCTCCGGCAGCAGATCGATTGCGTGCTCTTTGAAAGCGTTTCTCCAATCCCCCAGACTGCGACACCATCTTGGCTCCGCGATGGCCAACGTGGCACACCTTGTCTCCAAGACCCGGCTGGCAATTTGCCACAGCAGAGCAGCCGCTTCCGCAGAGGGCCTGAGAGCCTCTGTCAATTCGTGAATCAGCAGCCCCACGAGCCAGATCGTATCATGACACAAGTCCGACTCGGCGCGCGGCGTTGAGTCAAGCGCACGTTGGGCCATGGCGATCTCCTGCAAAGGCAGATCCGTTCGAGCAAACTCGATCGTGGTTCCGGCAATTTCAAGTTCTTGTCGGATGATTTCGGATATCGTCGGTTGAGCGCCGGCGGGTCGGCCCTCGCGGAATGCAAAGGCTTCTGAACCTTCCCATCCGTAAATCGTGACACGATGGGAACCCGAAATAATTTCCGGCAGTCCTCCATCCGGACCCGCCAAGACGATCTCCAACGCCTGGTCCGTCTCCAGGTCGTATTGGTCCGCCCAAGGCTCAATCCAAACTGCCAGCGGCTGGTCCTCGCCATTGCGAATCCTTAGCGACATCAGCACCACTTCGTCTTTGGGCAGGTACAACATGGTCTCTAGGACTCTTGTTCTAACCCGATAACAGTTCCGTGCAACGTTTCAACAGATCGGCACGAGCTCGCGACGTGGGCAAGCCGCGGCCGCGAATACACTCACGTTCGTAGAATTCGCGCCAAAGCTCCGCCAGTGCCAGGGTCAATCCCAAGTTGGTGAGCTGCTCCAGCGTAATGGCTGTTGTCTGAGCCACTGCGTCATCGTCGCCCACGCCCCACAGCGCCTTGCCGAACTGGGGGAGAGTCATCCCCGGTGGGACAGGCGGCGTCGGCATGGCGTCAACTCATAGCCCGAACAAAGAAACGCGAGGTATCCTCTCTATCCTACAAGATCCGCGGCGTGATGACAGAATCGCCTGCAATATGCGCCGGAGAATCGACGTTGCCAGGCTTTAACCGGCGACGCAGGTCGCGGGAAGCGGTTTTTTGGAGTACCATGCCAGACGGTGTGGCTCGGCGACCCTCAGTAGCCGCCGGCCGTTTGGCTCCCGCATCCCGCACTCTGATCGAGGACTCGAGTGGTGCCAGCGCTGAATCGCTTTCGCAGTCGTGCCTGCTGGTTGGCCTGGTTGGTGATGGTGACCGCGGGCTGGGTTTCTCTGCATCTGGCAAGTCCAGCGGCCTGGGCTCAGGCGGGCAGCCGCTTCAAGGCCGGCGACGAGGTGATCGCGCTGTTCCTCGGCGAGTGGCGCCCGGGCAAGGTGTTGCAGGCGGCTCGCGGCGAGGTGCTGGCCGAGGTGGAGTTCGCCGGCAGGACTCAGCAGCGGACGTTCCAGGTCGAGGAGGTGCGTTTTCCGCACGAGGCGGACGCCATCTACGCCACTCGGCAGTGGTCCGACCCCAGCGGGACTTTCCGCATCCAGGCGGCCTTGCTGGCCATCGACGACACCACCGCCACGCTTCGCAAGGCGGACATGAAGGAGATCAAGGTCCCGATCGACAAGCTCAGCGAACGCGATCAACGTTTCCTCGAACGGCTCCGCAAGGAACTGGGGCCGCTCGCTCCGCGCGGTCCCGAAGTGGTGCCGTTCGCCACCGATTTGCCGGCGGCTTCGTTCGACCAGCGCGGCGACCAGCTCAATCCGCTGCCGCCCGATCCGGCGCCCGCCTACGAGGCCCTGGTGCAAGGCGGCTACGGGTTTCCGATGGCCAGCGTGTTCGATCAATTGGGAGCCGTGCTGCCGCTGGGCGGCGCCGGGTCGTTGCTGCTGGCGGCGGTGGAAAATCGCGCGGGCGACGCGCCGACGCGCCTGCTGTGGGCCAATCTGCAGAAACAGGAGCTGGCGGGCCAGCAACTGCTGCCCGCCGGCGAAGTGGTGCTGGACTACCATCCGCCAAGCCACCGGCTGCTGACCTATCACGATGATCGCCAACTGAGCGAACTGATGCAGCTTACCGTCTGGGAAGTGCTGCCGACCGACAAGGATGTCAAGGCCGTGATCCGCTGGCAGGCGCCGGCCAAGTGGGTGCATGAGCCGTGGGGCCGGTTGATCGACGGCAACCTGGTGCTGCACCGCACGAATGCCCAGGAGTACGCCGCCTGGGATCTGGCGGCTCGGCGAGCCCGCTACCGGATCAACCAGGAATCTTTCTTTCACCCGCTGCCGGTGCTGAGCGGCGGGCGGAAGCAACTGTTCTATTGTGAGGACAAGCGGGTGCGGGTCTACGACGCCGCCACCGGGCAGTTGCTCTCCACGTTGCCCGCGGCCAACGGCTCGTCGGGCGTCGCGCTGACGCGCGACGGGCGGCGGTTGGCCGTGCTCGACCGCAACTCGCTGGCCGTGTGGGATCTGGCCAACCTCGGTTCGGGGCCCGACCAGTACCAGGCCGAGGCGATCGGGACGCCATTCGCGGCCAACCTGTACTGGACCAGCGACGAGACGTTGATGGCCGACAACGGCATCCGCGGCAACATCCTGTTCGGACTGAGGGAACGGATGGCCTTGTGGAAATACGAATTCGACGGCGACGCCGTGCGCGCGGAGCAGGGGCGGCGGCTGCGAGCGGTGGTGGACGGCCACCTGGTCTACGCGGCCACCTTCGATTCCGGCGGCCAGCGGGGCCTGGCCGTAGGGGCCGTCAAGCTGCCGGGACCGAAGGTGGACGAGGCGGTGGCGGCGCTGGATCGGCAGTCGCTGCTGGTGATGAAGGTCGGCAGCACGGTGCGCTTGGAGGTGCAGGTGGAGCCGCAGTTTCAGGGGCAAGTGGCCGCGGCCCTGCAAGCCAAAATCGCCGCCAATCAGTGGACGGTGGACCCGTCCGCCAGCGCCGTGCTGACCGCCACCATGGCCCGCGGCATGACGCAGACCACGACCTACCGCAACTTCTCGACGGGCGCCGAGCAGTCGGTGACGGTGACGCCGTTCGTTTCCACCCTGGTGTTGAAGGTGGGCGACCACGTGGCCTGGCAATCGGGTACCAGTAGCGGGCTGCCGTCCATGATGCGGCTGGGCCAGGGCCAGTCACCGCAAGGCGAAGTCGACAAGTACCAGCGTCCCAACCCGCAGTTCTTCGAGCAGGTCGAGATTCCTCAACAGATCTCGGACCCGACCAAGCGCGAGGGGCTGGGCATCACCCACGTCACCACCCGCGGCCTGGTGCCACAGTAGCATGGGCTTCCAGCCCGTGAAAGTCGTAGCATGGCTTCCAGCCCGTGATTCCTCGCCCCGCGAGCAATCGAGCCATCCGACGCTATTCTCCCCATCCTGCCAAATCGACCCCAGAGGTCAATGGTTCACGCTTGCTTCGGCGAGAGTTAGAGAAAAGAGCGGGTGAAGGGAATCGAACCCTCGTAACTAGCTTGGGAAGCTAGCGCTCTGCCATTGAGCTACACCCGCGTACCGCGCTGACAGGCAAATGGCCGGTCGCCACCGCTCGGAACCTCCTGAATCTACTCCTGGGCCGGCCGCGTTTCAAGTCATTGCGCCTGCCCCCGAAGCCGATTTCCACCGCAGCCTCCGAAATCCGGGCCGATTCGCCCTCCCGGTTCCAACACTCCGAGACACCGCGGGTCGTGGCATGGTGTGCCGTTCTGACACATGTCTGACCAGCGGTCTGTCACGCTGGTCACTAATCGCACAAGTGTCAAGTCCTGCTAGCACTTACGTGCTAGCACCGGTAACTCCGGGCCGGTTCGCGACTTGAGAAAAAATGGTTTTTCGCGAGAAGTTTGGCTCAAGAAATGCCTTTCGACTTTGTCTCCGCCTGACGGTTGCCGGCACAGGGGTTGTGCCTAGAATCGAACAGACAGCACGCGGGATGGAGACTCGCGAAACGCTGGTCGTGACACGGTGGTTCAACAAGTTGGGAAGCTTCAGTTTCACGGAGGTTCAAGACCATGTTAGTTCTCAGCCGCAAGTTGGGTGAACGGATCTGCATCGGCAACGACGTGACGATCAGCGTCGTCAAAATCAGCGGCAACCGGGTCCGCATCGGCATCGAAGCGCCCGATCACGTCGAGGTGCTTCGTGGCGAGCTGCACGCTTGGACGTCGCAGGAGTCGCGCGACACCGACAGAAAGCCCGCCACAACCGGCAACATCCTGGATTGCTGCATTTGACGCGGTAATCGGCCGTGATTGAGCCGCTGCGCGAGGTTGGCGAGCGCCCTTCTGCTACCCCGCCGGCGGAGGTGGCGTAGCGGGCGCTCGCTTGCGTGACCTCCATTCTCTTGTAGGATGGACCGAAAGCGGTAAACCAATGGTCACGGGCGAGGAGCATCATGGCTCGGCACACGCACGGCCGGTCCGCGCGCAGGCTGGGCCTGCGGCGGCATCGAGCGGGAATCGGTTTTCAGAAGCTGGAGGATCGGTGTTTGCTGGCCACGCTGACCGTGGGCGGCGGAGGGACGTTCAGCACCATCCAGCAGGCCGTCAACTCGGCCCGCTCTGGCGACATCATTGAAGTTGCTGGCGGCACTTACGCCGAAAGCGTGAACCTGGCATTGATGGGCAGTGCCGTCGGCCGCTCGCCCGGCAATTTGCAACTACGCGGCACGGGTCCGGGAGTAGTGATCGCCTCTCCCGGCGGGCCGGCCCTGTTCAACTCGGCCGCCTTCCGCGGCAATTTGACGCTGGACCGGCTCACCCTGCAGTCGGCCACCGCCACGGCCGCCAGCGACAGCGGCATCGTGCTGGACAATTACAACGGCAACCTGCTCGTCACGAACGTCCTGGTCCAGGACGTCCAGGACACGGGGATTCAGATCGCCAACTCCAGCGGCACGCTGATCCTGCAGGATAACGAAGTGAGCGACGGCGGGACGGGCGCTGGCGATCACGGGATCGAGCTGAACCAGGTGACCGGGATCGCCGTGGTCACCGACAACGCGGTGCGGGACGTGACCGACGACGGCATCGTGATCTTGTTGTCGGGTAGCGGCCAGCTTGCGGCGAACGTCAGCGACAACGTGGTCGCCGGCGATCCGGTGAACTTTCTCTCGACCAATGGCGGGATCCGGGCCGAGGTGTCGGGCACGGCCCGGCTGGACCTGATCGCCGACGGCAACGGCCTGGACGACCTGGACGAGTCGGCACTGGACGTGATCGTGCGCGACTCGGCCCAGTTCCAGGGAAGGCTGGATGGCAACATTATCTTCAACAACAACCAGGGTACGACGATACGCCTGCGATTTCAGGACAACGCCCGCGGCAGTCTGAGTTTCGACGACAATACGATCTCCGATACCCGCTCGGACGCCATGCAGATCTCGCTGGGCGGGTCCGCCCGCCTGAACGCCCATCTGCAGAACAACCTGTTCTTCAACATTGGTGACGGCGCCGGCGACGACGCACTGGTCGTCACGGCCGACGCCAACTCCAGCGGGGCCCTCAACCTGCTGCTGAACTTCAACGACTTCGTCACGGTCCGCGGCATCGGCACCTCGATCGAAGGCCTGGGTTCGACCATCTACAACCTGACCCTGACCGAGAACTCGTACTCCGACGTGAACACGGCCAGCGGGACGGCCGCCGTGCTGATCGCCAAGGCCAGCGCCACGGTCGCGGCCGAATTCAACCTGGACCTGGCCGACAATACGGTCAATCAGTCGAATCAGGGCGATTACCGTTTCGAACAGCGGGGTACCGGACCGTTTCGGCTGGAGGGCAGCGAGGCGACGGTGCAGGAGCAGGTCGAGAACACGAATACCGGCCAGTTGTCGCTGAGCGGAACGGTCACGCTGGTCAGTCCCGGCCTGTTCGACGAAACCGTGCCGCTGCTGCTGGGAGACCTGGTCTGGCGGGATGACAATGGCGACGGCATTCAAGGATCCAGCGAGACCGGACTGGCCAATGTCCAGATCACGCTCAGCGGCAACGAAACGGCCAGCGGCAACGCCGTGCAGCGCACCACGATCTCGGATGCCCGCGGCAAGTACCAGTTCAGCGGCCTGCTGCCGGGAGCCTACACGCTGGAGCTCGCGCCGCGGTTCGGCTTCACGATCACGCAGCCCCAGCAAGGCGGCAACCCGGAACTGGACAGCGATTTCGCTCGCGCCACGCGCCGGGCCCAAGTCACGCTCACGGCGGAAACGAACAACTTCAGCCTGGACGCGGGCCTGATCCGCAACTGGCAAAATCCCGTGTTGCCAGTCGACGTGAACAACGACGGCCTCGTCGCGCCCGTCGATGCGCTGGTCGTGATCAACGTCTTGAATTCGTCAGGTTCGGGGCCGCTGTCGCTACCCCCCTTGCCGCCCGACGAGCCGCCGCCGTTTCTGGACGTCAACGGCGATACGCTGGTCGCGCCGGTCGACGTGTTGCAGGTCGTCAACTTCCTCAACTCGGGCGGCAACGGCGAAGGGGAAGGGGCGGACGGTCACGGACCGGCGGGCCAGGTCGGCGTATCGGCCTCGTCATCCGCGGAATCTCGGCCCTCGTCCGACCCGCAGCCGTTGCCGGAGCCCTGGCGGCACCATCATCTGTCGTCCGGCGACCAGTGGCTGGACCTGCTGGCGGAAGATTGGTTGCGCAGGCGGCGGACCGACTACACGTGGAACCGTTCTTCGTAGCCTTCCCACATCTTGTGGGTCACTTCGTCCATCGCCGCCCGCCACTGCTGTTCCAACTCATCCGACCAGTCGTCGCCGTGGAACTGCCGCAGTTCGTCCAGCAGGCAGTCGCGAAAAATGGCGTAGGCTTCCTTGGGAATGCCGCGGCGATGATGCTGAGTGCCCAGCACTTGCAGGTATTGTTGCGAGGTGGGCGAGTGGCGCTGGTAGTAGGCCCCCACGACCGCCAACTGCATCGTAAAGATGATCGCCTGGCGGTGCATGTTGACGCCGGCGAAAAACGGCGTGACTTCGGGGTGTTTCGCCGCCAGTTGCTGGTAAAACCGCTCGCCAAAAACCATTTCGGACGCGTGGACGAGCTGAATGCTCTCATGCAGATCCATGACCCGGTACCTTCCAAGGATTACTCGCGAAGAAACAGCGCAAGTACGGACGAGAACGTCAGCCTAGCAGCGCCGACGCGCAGCGTAAACGAGGCGGAGCGAAAGGCGGCTATGGGGAAGTGTGGCGGCCGGGCATCTGGTCCACGTCGATCAGCGGGCACTGGCGGTCGGCGACCAGGCGATCCAGCGCGGCGGGGTCCTTGAAACCCGAACCGGTGACCAGGCAGCAGACGACGGCCGACGGATCCAGTCGCCGTTGGCGGGCCGCCTGCAGGGCGGCGGCCACCGAGACCGCCGCGGCGGGCTCGCAAAATACGCCTTCCTCCGTCGCCAGGCGACGCTGCACACTCCAGACCTCCTCGTCATCCACCACATGGCCGCTGCCGCCGGTGGCTCGGCAAGCCCGGATCACCTCGTGCCCGTCGACCACGCTGGCCACCTGCAAGCCGCTGATCCGCGTCGTGCAGGCGACCGCCCGCGCCTGCTCCGCTCCGTCCCGCAATGGGCCGGCAATGGTGTCGTTGCCCGCCGGCTGCGCGCACTCCACCTTGGGTAGCGGCCAGTCGTAACGGCCGGTCGCGACCTGCTGAAACGCTTCGGCCACCGCCAGGGTCAACCCGCCGCCGCCGGCCGGGCAGAAGACGTGATCGAGTCGAGCGCAGCCGAGCTGCCGGGCATGCGATTCCACCTGATGTACCAGTTCGTGTCCGAGCGTTCGCACGCCGCCCATGCCCAGCGGACTGAACTTGAAGGCACTGATCTGCAGCGCCGCCTGCGGACTCTGGCTGCGGCGGTCGAGCTGTTCGAACACGGCTCGCGTCACCTCGTCGTCCAGGCCGAAGCCGCGAACTCGGTAGATGTCCGCGCCGTAGGCCAGCATCTGCTGCAGTTTGGCCAGCGGCGCCGTTTCCACGATCACAATCTCGCAATGGATGCCAGCCGCCGCGCAGTACGCCGCCAGTGCCGCACCCGTGTTGCCGCTGGAAGTTGCCAGGCAGTGGGTCTGGCCGGCGGCCCGCATGTGCGAAATCGCGGCCGACGCGAACCGATCCTTGTACGAACCGCTGGGGTTGCTCGCCTCCAGCTTGAATAACAAATGCCGCAAGCCCGCCGCGGGACCCAGCCGCCGCGAACGGACCAGCGGCGTGTGGCCTTCGCCCAGGCTGACTCGAGCACCCTCCGGCACCGATTCGAAAGCATCCTGCCATTGCCACATGCTCATCATTCGTATCCCTTCACCCGGCGACAGCCGCCCGTTCCCGTCAGCCGCCCGGCGGACCGTCCGCGGCGGCATCCTCCAGCACCACGCCCAGGCTGTCTCCTGCCATCACCCGCGAAAACGTCCGCAGCGCCAGGACCAGGCCGCTGGAACTGGCCCGCACCTCGGCCACCTCATCTCCCAGGACATCGCTGACGGTACCCAGCAACTGGCCGCACTCAATGCGGTCTCCCAGGTTCGCGGCCGGCTCGAAAAATCCGGTTCGCGGTGCCGGATGGCAGACCTGCATGTGGCCCGAACTCTCGCGCCGATCCTCCACCACGTGTCGCACCTGGCTGGCTGGCAGCTCGCCGTCCAGCATGTTCAGCTCGACCATCACATGCTGGCAACCTTGCACATACGCCGCGACACCGGCGGCCGAACAGAGCCCGCTGCCCAGGTATTCGGCATAGATCGCCGGCACCCGGGCGTCGCGGGCCACCGACAGCGAACGGCCTGGCAAGCTCGGATCGGTTCCCCAGACCACGGGCAGGTTGAACGCTCGCGCCATCCGCCGCTGCACGGCCAGCACGTCGGGGTCCGGGTGCAGCGTGTATCCGGCCAGCGGCCAGACGCTCATGATCGTCCCGCCGCTGTGCAGATCGATGTAGTAGTCGGCCGCCCGAATCAGTTCACTCAGCGCATGAGCTGTCCGTTCGGTCACCGTTCCATCCGCTCGGCCGGGGCAGGTACGAGCCAGATCCAGTTGGTCGTCGGCCGAACGCTGCCCGCGGAGAAACGCCGCTTCGTTCACCACGGGCACCAGCGTCAAGCCGCCGCGGAGCGCTCGGCAATCGACTTGCCGGGCCAGTTGCCGAATGGCCGCCATCGCTTCGAACTCGTCGCCATGCACGCCGCCGGTAATCAGCAGTCGCGGGCCGGGCGAGTCGCCGGCGATCTGCCGTGCTGCCAGCTTCAATTCGCTCATCGTCGCACTCCGGCCTCAAATCTCCGCCGCGCCAGCCACCACCTCGCCGGCCCGCCAGCAGGTGTCGGCTTCGAACGGGAACATCGGCCGCCGCCGATGCGCATACTCCAGCCGCCGCATGTCCGCCGTGGTCACTCCCGGCGTGTTCACTCGCAGCAGGTGCGGGCAGACCGGCTCGTAGGCCGCCACCGGCGCGTTCACGCCCTTGGCCACGATGATCTGGAAGGCTTGCGGGCCCAGTCCGCACGACAACAGTTGCTGCAGGCTGAACGGCGGAGTGCGCCGCGAGTTGACCAGCAGCGTCAGGCGGCCGCTACGGACGACCGCGGTCGGCCCTTGATCGCAATGCGTGAATCCGCCATGCCGCGGCTGCCGCTCCTCGAACTTTCCGTCATACAGTCCCAGGACCGTGAAGCGGGCGGCCAGCGGCGTGCCGTGCAGCCGATCGGTCTGGCCGCCGATTTGCAGCTCCACTTCCTGGCCAACGCCCGCCGCGGCCGCCTGGCTGACCGCCCGCGGATCGTACAAGCAGGCCAGCGATGGGACGTCGCGCTGCAGCAGCGGTCGCACCAGGTGCGTGCTGTCGCCCGGCGAACCACCGCCCACGTTGTCGCCCATGTCCAGCAGGCAGACCGGACCCGGCAGTTGCGCGGCCCGCTCCACCGCTTCGTCGATATCCAGCATCCGGCCGACAAACTCCTGCCGCTGGTCCCACATTTCCTGGGCGAGTTGCCCGGCCAACTGCGCGGCCAGTTCCGGCTGGTTGTCGGTCACGACCAGCGCGGACGAACCCATCTCCGCCACGTCCGCATAGGGAAAACCCAGCAGGATGCTGTTGCTCAACACGCCCGGCGTCCGCAACTGCTGGTCGGCCAGGTCGTACACGCGCCGGCACTGGGGTTCGCTGGTATGCTGGCGTTCGATGTTGATCGCCAGCGGCGGCAGAGCGGCGGCCATGGTGGGGCGGATCTCGCCGCGCAGCGTGCGGACCAGCAACCGCGCCGCCTCGACGCCGCGAGCGCGCTGGTCCAGATGCGGATTCGTCCGGTAAGCCACCAGCGCGTGGCAACTGGCGACCATCCGCGGCGAGAGATTGGCGTGAGGGTCCAGCGTGCCGACGATCGGCAGCCGCGGGCCGACCCGCCGCCGCAACTCGCCCAGCCAGTAGCCGTCCGCATCCGGATGCCGCTGGCTGACGGTCGCTCCGTGCGGGGCCACCAGCAGTCCGTCGAGCGGCCCGGCGGTGTCCAGTTGCCGCCAGAGCAGGTCGAGCAGCGCGTCGAAGGCCGCCGCCTCGATCGTGCCGAACGGGACGGCGCGGGCCGCCAGCAACGGCACCGCTCGGCACGGCGACTCGAAGGTGCTTTCCCGTTCCAGCCCCTCGAAGAAGCCACCCACTTCGTGGTGCGTCTCGGCCAGCTCGCGGCGCACGTCGTCGCCCACCAGCAACAGGTTCTCCTGGAAGTGCTCCCTTGTGGTCGGCTGCCCGATGAACGTGTTCGACTCGTGCAACAGGGCCAGCAGTCCGATTCGCATTCTGGTTTGCTCTCTCGATCCAAGTCGCGCACTTCCACCCGCCGGAGGATACGATATCATACGGTCCCCGCGGCAACCACACGCCGCCGGCACGAGCGGCCGCGTCCCCAAGGCAACCAGTCGCCAACCGAATGCGGGCGCGGCCCGTATGCCAGCCCCGCCAGAGACGCTCCCGATTCCGAGGTGTTCATGAGTTCGCCCGTACCATCGCAGATCACGCTGCCCATGATTCGCCAGTCGTTGTACGCGGCCGTCGTCTGCGATGCGCTCGATGCGTTGGGCTACCGCCACCAGTCGCCTCGGGTGAACCTGCTGCCGCTCACCGGCGGCGGTCTGCTGGCCGGCCGCTGCAAGACCACCTTGTGGGCCGACATGTTCCACGAGGACCCTCGTCCGTACGAGCTGGAACTGCGAGCGGTGGACAGTTGCCGGCCCGACGACGTGATGATCGCGGCCGCCGGCGGCTCGATGCGCTCGGGCATCTGGGGCGAACTGCTGTCGACGGCGGCGGGCAACCAGGGTTGCATCGGCGCGATTGTCGACGGCGCCGTGCGCGACGTCGACAAGATGGCCGCCATCGGCTTCACCGTGCTGGCTCGCGGCACCTCGCCGTACGACAGCCAGAACCGGCAGCGCGTGATCGATCTGGATGTGCCAGTGGAAATCGACGGCGTGCGGTTCGCGCCCGGCGACCTGGTGCTGGCCGACCGGGACGGAGTGGTCGTGGTGCCGGCCGAATGCGAAGCCGAAGCGCTGCGCCGCGCCTGGGAAAAGGTGCACGCCGAAAACGTCACTCGCGACGCCATTCGCCAGGGGATGAAGGCCGAGGAAGCCTACGCGCGGTTCGGCGTGCTGTAGAGCGGGCACTTACGGCGGGTGTCAGCCCGCTGTTTCTCTGGCGAGCGGCGGGTGTCAGCCCGCTGTTTCTTTGGCGAGCGGCGGGTGTCAGCCCGCTGTTGCTCTGGCGCGCGGCGGGTGTCAGCCCGCTGTTTCTTTGGCGAGCGGCGGGTGTCAGCCCGCTGTTTCTCTGGCGAGCGGCGGGTGTCAGCCCGCTGTTTCTCTGGCGCGCGGCGGGTGTCAGCCCGCTGTTTCTCTGGCGAGCGGCGGGTGTCAGCCCGCTGTTTCTCTGGCGAGCGGCGGGCGTCAGCCCGCTGTTTCTCTGGCGAGCGGCGGGTGTCAGCCCGCTGTTTCTCTGGCGAGCGGCGGGTGTCAGCCCGCTGTTTCTCGCTGTAGTGCGAACTCCAACGATCCGCCGGGCCGGCCGGGACTCGAAAACGCCGCGATCGGCTACGTCTTGCAAATTGCAAATTGCAAATTGCAAATTGACTACTGACAACTGACAACTTCCACTACGCCGTGGGCGCCGCGACCTCGAACGGAATGACCGTCGACGCCAGGAACCAGGACTTGCTGACCGGCGGCGGCAGCTCGCCAAAGTTGAAGTTGCGCGCCTCCACGCCCGGCTGCAACTGCAACTGGGCGAAGGCGTCCGGCTCGACGACTCCCAGGACGGGGGTCCCGCGAGTGTCTTGGCCGTCCGGCAGTGCCGCGGGCTGAGTTTGCTCGACCCGGTAGGTGCCGGGCAGCAGATCCTCGAACAGGTACGAGCCGTTCATGCCCGTCATCTGAGTCTGACTGACCGCCGCGCCCATGATGTCGGTTCCGGTCAGCGTGATCAACACGTTGCGGACGATCAGCTCGTTGCTGTCCCGCACTCCATCGTTGTCCCAGTCGATGTACACGAAGCCGCCGATGCTGGCGGTGCGCGAATCGACTTCGGTGGTTTGAGTGGACGTGTTGTTGGCCGGCGTGGGGTCTGGTTCGTTGCCCGTCACCATCACGGTGTTGCTGATGGTGCCGGTGGTATCCGGATTGACGGTGACCGTGATCGTCACGGTGGCCGACGCACCGCTGGCCAGGTTGCCCAGGCTGGCGGTCACCACGCCGGCGTTATGCGCGGGGGTGCCGCCCTGGCTGGCGGTGGATGAAACAAAGGTCACTCCGGCCGGCAGCGTGTCCTGGACCATCACGCCGGTGGCGTCCGAGGGGCCGTTGTTCGTGACGTTGATGGTGTATACCAGCTCCATGCCGATGCCGACCGGGTCCGGCGCGTCGCTCTTAGTCACCACCAGGTCGACTTCCCGGTCGACGTCCACGGTCAGTTCGTCCTCGTTGTCCGCCGTGTTGGTTTCCGTTTCGACGCCGATCACCTCGGCCACGTTGACCAGCGTGTCGCCAGCATCGGAGTTCACGTCGACGGTGATCGTGATCTGGGCCGAGGCGCCCGGATCGAGTATCCCGACGTTGGCCGTGACCACGCCGGCCGCGTGCGTGGGCGTGGAACCCTGGCTGGAAGTCGCGGAAACAAACGTCACATCGGCGGGCAGCGTGTCGGTGACGACCACGCCCGTGGCCTGCGACGGACCCTGGTTGGTCACCATCAGCGTGTAGACCAGTTGCTCGCCGGCCACCACCGGATCGGGCTGTCCGGTCTTGACGATTTGCAGGTTGACTTCGGCTTGCAGCGTCGTGGTTTCGGTGTCCGAGTTGTTCGTGGGGTCCGTATCGGTTTCGGTGGCGGTGACCTGCGCCGTGTTGGTCAGCGTTCCCCGCTCGTCGGCGTCGGCCATCACGGTGACCGTCAGTTGCACGGACGCCTGGTTGGCCAGGCTACCCAGGTTGAAGGTCACGACTCCCGGCGAGGTGTTGAAGGTGCCTTGAGGCGTCATGGCCGAGACGAACGTCACCTGCGGGGGCAGCATGTCGGTCACCACGACATTGGTGGCCGCCGACGGGCCGTTGTTCGTCACGACCAGCGTGTAAACGATCTGGTTCCCGGCGACCGCCGGATCGGGATCGTCCTGTTTGGTGATCTCCAGGTCGATCCGCGGTGTGACGGTGGTGGGTTCCGACGCCGTGTTGTTGTTCGGATTCTCATCCAGTTCGTTGCTGGTCACCTGGGCTGTATTGGTGATCGTGCCGACGGTACCCGCGTTGACCGTCACGACGACGCTCAGCGTGGCGGTCGCTCCGTCGGCCAACGTCCCCACGTCGAACGTGACGACGCCCGCCGCTTCGCTGAACGATCCCTGGCTGGCCGTCGCCGACTGGAACGAGACGCCGGCGGGCAGCGTATCGACCACCGTGACGCCCGTGGCGGTCGAAGGGCCGTTGTTGGTGACGACCAGCGAGTAGGTCAACGAATTGCCGACGCCGACCGGATCGGGCGCGTCGGTCTTGGTGATCGCCAGGTCGGTCAGCGCGGTCACGCCAAAGTCGACGGTCAGGTTGCCGTTGCCGCCCAACTGCTGGCCGGCGGCCAGGTTCACGGTGGACGTGACCAGTCCCTGTCCGAGCACGGGCATGCCGTTGTCGTCGTTGTCCACACCGTCGTTCGGGCTGGGCACGGGATCGTTGCCCGTGCTGCTGACCAGACCTTCCAGCACCTGGCCCGCATTGAAGTTCGACTGGGCCACCTGAACGATGTAGGCACCGGGCAGCAGGTCGTTGAACAGGTAAATTCCCGCTCCGTCGGTGGTGGTGGTGTCGAGCAGCACGTCGACGCCGTTGGTAAACCCGCCGCTGGCATCGGTGTCCTCGAACAAGTTCACGGACACGCCGCCGATCCCGGTTTCCGCGTTGTTGACCGTGCCGCTGTTGTCGGCGTCCAGCCACACCAGGTTGCCCAGGCTGAGCGGGGCGAGGTTGGCGAAGTCGGCGGAGAATTCCGTTGGGCGGAGCAGACCGACCAGGTCGATCTGGCCGTCGACGGCGGCGACGCCTTCCACTTCCAGTTCGATCGCGCCGATGTTGGTGAAGTCGGCGCCGCCGCCGAGCAAGGTGGTGAAGTCCTCGAAGCGAATCACCACGCGCTGGTCGGCCGTGCCGCCCGTGTTGGGAATCGGCACGCTGACGGACGAGGCATTGCCCGCGTCGGTAAACACGCGGAAGGTCGCCACGCCGTTGTCCTGGTCCGCGCCAATGAACATCTGCAGGCCGATGTTCTGGCCGCCTTGGGTGATGTCGATCCCGGTGGCTCCACCCAGCCGCAGGCCGATCGGGTCGAGGTTCACGGCGTCCGTGTCGGGGCCGTCCCAACTGATCAAGCGGATGCCTTGCCCGGTCGAGCTGGCCATGAATTCCAGAATCTCGGCGCCGAACGCATCGGACACCAGCGACAACTCGCCCATGCCCGAGGTCAACTCGGCATACAGATCCCGCTCGCCGCCCAGTGCTTCGGCGGCGGCCAGTGCCGAACTGTCAATCATGCTTCCGGCGGAACTGGCAGTTACGGTCTGAGGTGTTTCGAACGAATCGATGACCTGGCCGGGAGTGCCGAGGGCATCGGCGGCCGTGACGATCACGGTCTGCACGTTGTCGCCGGGCCGCTGCAACAACCCCGCCGCCTCCTCCTGTTCCACAAAGTACCGGCCCTGGACGAGGTCCTCAAAGCGGTACTCGCCCGACGCGTTGGTCATCTGCGAACCGACCAGCGTGTCGTCGCCGGCGCCGCTTCCTTCGAACGTGCCGTTACCTCCGTCGCGGTACAGGTTGACCGTGACGCCCAGCAAGCGGATGTCGTCGCCAGTCAAACCGTTGTCCGTGACGTCGGTGAAGACGGTGCCGCTGATCACGGCCAGGCAGTCGCTGGCCAGCAGGCGACGGTTTTCCAGCGGTTCCAGCCGCAGCCGTCGGCGACCGGCCGGCCGTGCCTCCCGGCGCCGGGCAGCTCGGCCGGCATTCCACCACTGTCGTACATTCTTCCAGGACCAGGACATGGCAACATCCCAAGGCAGTGCTGATGGTTCGCGTCCTGAATCCTTATCGGGCGTGGCAACCTTGCAACTTTGCGCAGCCGGGAACTGCCTGGGGAGAATGCCCCCAGACGTCGGGAGTTCGTCGGAAGCAGCGAAAGCCCGGCAGACTTTGACGGCTGGCGAGGAAAGACTGCAGCGGTGGGGAGGTGGAGTGCACTGCGGGCCAGCGGCGGGCGTCAGCCCCAGGCGAGCGGCGGGCGTCAGCCCGCTGTTTCTCTGGCGCCACCGCAATCGCGCCGCGCTTCAACGATTCACGGTCGGTGAACCCATTCCCCGCGGTTTTAGAAACAGGGGGCTCACGCCCCCCGCTCGCCTTTTGGCGGGTGTCAGCCCGCTGTTTCTCGCCGTAGTACGAAGCCGAACGATCCGCCGGGCAAGCCGGCGGGATTCGAAGCGGGAGGGAGCCGGAAGTGACAGCTTGGGTACTTGTCGCCTATCCGTGTGATGGAACGCCGTGAACGATCACGTTTTCAATTTGCAATTTGCAATCCAAACCCCCGCGAGTCGCCTTTCCGCTTTGCCGGGTGCTCGCGCAGGCCGGGTCTCAGACCCAGCCGACTCGGGTGTAGACGACCGGAGCTACCAGATATAGCGCAAGCCGAAGTCGAGACCTTGGGCCCAGAAATCGCTGTCGGCAAACGCGAACGCCGGGCGGAGCGGGCCGGTGAACGGGTTGGCTTCGGGCGGGAAGAGATTCGGATTGACCTGCAGGTCGATCTGGTCGCCGGGCCGGGCCACATGATTCCAGTAGATCATGGTGTAGCCCAGGGAGGCGGTGAGCCGCTGGGTAATGTGATAGCCGATGGTGACGCCGAATTCGGGCACGACGGCGAACGTGTCTTGCGTGAAGGTGCCTGAGTTGGTGCGTTGAGCGAGCAAGCCGCCGTTGGACTGGACCGTGCTCCCGCCCGACGATCGCTCGGTCGATCCTCCGATGGTGACCGATTGACGGCTGTTGCCCAGGGCCACCTTGCCCAGCAGCTCCAACGTCCAGCGGCAGCGGTGCCATTCCATCTGCAGTCCCAGGTCGCCGCCGTGAAAATCGTTGCGAGTGAGAAACTGGTCCGTGATCAGGAACGTGGCCGGCAGGCCCGAACCGGTGGTGTTCAAGTCCTCGCGAATCCGCAGATCCTCGCGCAGTTGCAGGTAGCGGTAACCGCCCAGGGCGTCCAGCCGCCAGCCGCGAAAGCAGTCATGCCCCGCGCGGCCCATCTGGTCCGCGGCGCCTTGGCAAATCAGGTTCCAGCGGCCGCGAACTCCCGCGCCGTAGAACTTGGAATCCAGATCCACGGTCACGGTGCCGGCCAGCATCTGGGGAAACGCCACCAGCTCGGCGTCCTGCTGTCCGGTCAGGGCGTTGGTGAACGGCCGGGCCAGGATCGGCGAGCCGTCGGACTGGCCCACGTACTGCTCGGTGTAGTCGTTCAGTCCGAACAGTTCGCCTTCGACGCCCCAGTACTCACAGCAGTCCAGCCAGCCGCCGAAGCGGAGCCGCACACCGTGGCGGAGTTCCTCCAGATACCGCCCGTCGCCGTACAGCACCGACGTGCCGGGTTGGCCCAGCACGCCGGCGTTTGCCGGGGCGGTGCCGGCGACGCTGGTGGTTACCAGCGGCGGCAGGTAGGAACCCTTGAGCGCCCACAGCAGATAGTCGCCGCGGACCCAGAAGCGATGGGGCACTCCACACGGGCACGGCGCGCCGGCGGCCCCGCAGTCCGTGCACGCCGGACCGGCCAGGGGAGGAAGTCCCAGCATCGCGCCGCTGTCGTAGGTGGACAGTCCGTCGGGCAGGTACGGCAGATGGCTGTCGACCATGATCGGCGGTTGTTCGACACCGTGCGGCACCTCGCCCTCGACCACAATCTCGTCGCCCGGTCGCAGTTGCACCTGTTCCAGATGTTGGACCGTGCGAACGGCCTGGCGCCCCAGCGGCGCGGCCGGTGGGGCCGCGGCGGGCAGGGCCGCGGGAGCCACCTGGTGGCGGCGCAGTGGTTCGTCCAGCTCCGGCTCGGAGGCTTCGTACCCGGCGGTCGCGACCGCGCCGGCCGCCGGCTCGGAACGTTGCCGGGGAGTGCCGTTGAGTGTCACGCGACGGCCCACGTAAGCGCTCAGGTCCTGATCGGTGGCCACGTAGTACCGCACGTCTTCATCGGGATTGACCACGTAGTATTCGTGCCGTCCACGCCGTTCGCTCCAGGTGCGTTGCAGCGTCCCGCGAACGGTTTTCCGCACCACGCTGGCCTCGGGCCCTTCACTGTCGGCCGCGCCGCCCTGGCCCCAGGCGAACGAACCGCAGGCGCCGGCGGCCAGCGAAAACAGGGCGACCAGCAGCAGATGCCGGTAAGGTATTGCTTGGACCATGGCAGCGAAACTCAGTCGGGTGATAGTCACTGAAGTACCCGGTTACGGCGGGCCGCGCGGCCGCTTGTAACGGCGATGGACCGGCAAAGTCAAGTGCAGTCGCGGTCACCCGCCCCGAATCCAGGCCGTGCTACAGCTTCCAGAGCAGCAGCATCGAGTAGTTGAAGTCGTTCGGCTCGGCGCCTTGCGGCGTGCTGTCGTACTGGTCGTTGATGGCCAGCTTGAAGTGCAGGTTGGCCTCTTCGTCCAGGACCACCTCCCAGGCCAGCACGGTCAGCAGCCGGTAATCCTCGAAATTCTCCCAGGCCGGCAGATAATCGACGTTCAGCACCAGTTTCTGCTTCTTCGTCAACTGGTGTTCGTAGTCGGCACCGAACACGGCCTCCGGAGTCCACTCCTCGACGGCTCCGCCAAATTCCCGCGAGGCACCGGCACCGAAACGGCCCTTGAGCAGCATCGTGTCGGTCTTGAGAAAGCGGTAACCCAGACCGCCGTTGACCGTCACCCGCAGGTCCCAGGCCGTGAATTCGTCGTATTGCAGGATGGTCTTGGTGAAGAACGACCAGGGTGAGTCGGCGGCGAACTTGCGTTCGTACTCCCCGTTGAACAGGGCATAATGCTGCGTCTCGACCGAGTTGGCCGTGGTCTTGGCATAGTTCAGATTGAAGCCCAGCGAGTTGTAGTCGGTGGTCCGCTTCAGGCTCATGCCGCTCTTGATGCTCAGCGAATTCGTATTGCCTTCCGATCCGTTCAGGCCGGCTTCCAGGCTGCCCTCCCAGTACGGAGCTCGGAACCAGTAGTGCGGGTCGAACCACTGGTATTCGATCACTTCCTCTTTCTGGATCACTTCGGGCACCGTGTCTCCGGCCATTGGCCCCGCATTGCCGGCCAGTGGCAATTGGTCGCCAGCCAGCGGCGACACGTCGGCCGAATCGACCGGCGGCAGCAGGTGCAGTTCGGGATGCTCCTGGGCCGGCAGTCGTCCCAGGATGAGCAGCCAGCCGATCAGCGCCACATACCACACTCGGCGACGCATGTTCCAGGTTCCTTCCCGCGGAATGCCGAGGCGAGGATGCACCTCCGGCCATTGGTCCACCCTTGCTGCGGGTGGGGCGGGACTTGTAGCAGATGCGTTCGCGGCGCGGCAAGGCCAGTTGGGGCCCGGCACTCCCTGCCGCGCTACTTTCGCGGAGCGAAAGGCGACAATCGGCTGCCGCGCTACTTTCGCGGAGCGAAAGGCGACAATGCTTTCGCGGAGCGAAAGGCGACAGTCCGCCGCCTCAGGGCCGCTCGACCAGCGGCAGGGCGAACAGTTGCGAGAAGGTGCGCAGATACAGCCTGCCGTCGGCCACGGCGGGCGTGCTGTGGCTGGGCTCGTCCAGCTTGCGGCGGCCCGCCAGGCGATACTCGCGGCCGGCGTCCAGGACCAGCAGTTCTCCGTCCGCCGAGACGTTCAGCAGCCGATCATGCAGGCAGATGGGCGAGGCGTAGAACGTGCCGCCCACGCGCTGCTGCCAGACCACGTCGCCGCTGGCCACCTCCGCGCAGGTCACGATGCCATTGTCGGACCAGGCGAATACCAGGTCGTCCTTGACAACCGGCGTGGTGCACAGCGGCATGCCGCGCTGCAAGCGCCAGGCGCGAGCCGCCGTCCGCGGCGGATCGCCCTGACCATCCCGCAAGCCGGCCGGCGCCGGCGAGACGGCAAGCAGTTCGTTGCCGTAACCCAGATAGCCACAGACGCCCAGCACCAGGTTGCCAGCCACGACCGGAGAACCGATCGACGATTCGAAGTGGCCCTTGTCGAACACATCCGCCTGCCAGCGCACTCGGCCATGCAGCGGATCGACCGCCGTGATCCCTTGTTCCCAGTTGCTGAAGATCAGGCTGGCCGGCTGGTCCGCGGGGGCAAACACGCAGGGCGTGGCGTAGTGGTACTTGCTGTCGCGGGCGATTTTCCAGCGGATCGTGCCGTCGGCGCCGTCCAGCGCATACCAGGCGCTGTCGCCATTGTGCTCGCTCGGGATCACCACCAGATCCTGAAACACAATCGGCGACGCCCCGCTGCCGTGCCCGGCATCGTACGGTCCCAGGTCGGTGCGCCAGACCTCGCGGCCCTGGTGATCCACGGCCAGCACCAGGTGCTGCTGGTCCGTGGTCCAGCTCCAATAGATGTGCCGGCGGTCGACGGCCGGCGTGGACGAAGCATAGCTGTTCAGCTTGTGCTTGCGATGCGTCGGCGCGGCGACGCGGTTCGTCCAGCGGACTTGCCCGGTGCGGGTGTCGCGGCACTCCAGGATCCGCTCGCCACTCTGCTCGTCGCCGCTGGCCACCAGCAGCATCGTGCCCCAAGCGACGGGCGACGAATGGCCGACGCCGGGCAATCGCTGCTGCCAGGCAAACTCGCGCTGCTCCCAGTCGGCCGGCAAGCCGGACGAACTGACGCCGGAGCCGTTCGGCCCCCGGAATCGATCCCACTGTTCCGCCCACGCCGCGGCAGGCAGCAGCCACACCAGCCACGCCAGCCCGGCCGCTCGACCGAATGCCATCTGTCGTTCCTTGTCAACCTGCCGTAATATCGAAGTGCCGGACGGCGGCCTGCCGTGCCTTGACCAAACCATGCCTCCACGCCTCCTCATCATGGAACTGGCTTATCATACCCGCCGAGCAAACGTCGTGCGACTTGCACGACTCGGCCGCCCCTGGTTCATCCTGGTGATTTGCGGCGTACTGCTCCCACTGCTTGGACCCACCACCGGGCTGGCGGCCAATCCGCCGGGCAGCGTCGACTTCCAGCGGGACATCCGCCCGATTCTGTCCGACAACTGCTTTCAATGCCACGGGCCGGACGAGGCGCAGCGGCAGTCCGAGTTGCGGTTGGACACCGAGCAGGGCGCGCTCGGGCCCCGCGAGGCAGGACCGGCGATTGTGCCTGGCAGGAAGGCGGACAGTCCTCTGTACGCTCGACTGGTCTCCGCCGACAACGACCTGCGCATGCCGCCGGCCGAAACGGGCAAGACGTTGACCAGCCAGCAGATCGAGCTGATCGGTCGCTGGATCGAACAGGGGGCCACCTGGCAGCAGCATTGGTCGCTGGTGCCGCCGCGGCGTCCGGCGCTGCCAGCCGTTGAGGACCCCGGCTGGTGCCGCAACGCCGTCGATCGGTTTGTGCTGGCCCGACTGGAACAGGCTGGCATGCGGCCGGCGGACGAAGCGGACCGGGCGACGTTGCTGCGCCGCGTGACGCTGGACCTGACCGGCTTGCCGCCCACGCCGGAGGAGCTGGCAGCCTTCGAACGGGATCGTTCACCCGCAGCGTATGAGCGGGTGGTCGAGCGGTTGTTGCAATCGCCGCACTACGGCGAGCGGATGGCCCTGCCGTGGCTCGACGCCGCCCGCTACGCCGACACCAGCGGCTACCAGACGGACGGAGAACGCCACATGTGGCGCTGGCGCGACTGGGTGATCGCCGCGCTGAATGCGAACCTGCCGTACGATCAGTTCACGATCGAGCAACTGGCCGGCGACCTGCTGCCCAACTCGACGCTGGACCAGTTGATCGCCACCGGCTTCAACCGCAACCACCGGGCGAACTCCGAAGGCGGCATCGTGTTCGACGAGTACCTGGTGGAATACGCGGCCGACCGGGTCGAAACCACGGCGACGGTCTGGATGGGCTTGACGATCGGGTGTGCCCGCTGCCACGACCACAAGTACGACCCGCTGCGGCAGGCGGACTTTTACCAGTTGATGGCCTACTTCAACAACTTGCCGGAGCGCGGCCGAGTGATTAAGTACGGCAACTCGGCGCCGCTGATCAAGGCCCCGACGCCATTGCAAGCCGCCGCTCGCCAGGCGTACGAGGCCGAATTGGCCGCCGCGCGGCGGGCGTTCCGCCGGCTGCGTGGCGAGAGTCAACCGGCACAACACTCCTGGCAGCAAGCGCTGGCCGCTCAGCCGCCCGTGCACGCCGATCTGCCGGACCAATTGCTGGCCCACCTGCCGCTGGCGGGCGACCTGAAAGCCACAGGCGCGCCGGCGATCCAGGCCAGGTCACTCGGCGGTCCACCCGAGTTCGTCGCCGGCCCGCGCGGCAGCGAGGGTCTGAGCCCCGCTTTGGGAAAGCCCGATCCCGTCCCCGGCACAACTCCCGTAACACCTCCTTCAGTCGAAGTGCGTCCCGCGTCCCAACCTGCCGGCGAGCATGGGCTGGCATCGCCGCCACTGGCGTGGGCCCTGGCCCTGAACGGCAAGAGCCATCTGCAGCTTGAACCGCCGATGGAATTCGACGGCTTTACTCCGCTCACTTGCTCGGTTTGGCTCCGCCCATCCGACAAACCGGACGGCACGTTGCTGTCGTGGATGGACGCCGAGGACACGCGAGCCAAGGGGCTGAGCATCGATGTGCGCGGCGGGCGGCTGCTGGTCCAGTTCGGTCCCCGCTGGCTGGACGACGCAGTGCGCGTCGAGACCGAGCCGATTGTGCAGCCGGGTACCTGGCAGCACGTGGCCGTGGTGTATGACGGAACGCAGATGGCTCGCGGCCTGCGGATCTATCTGGACGGCCGGCTGCAGAAGGCTCGCGTGTTGCTGGATATTTTCACCGGGACATTTCCCATCAAGTATCCGCTGCAGGTGGGCGCTCGCGGCGAAGAGAATCTGCTGACGGGTGAGCTGGCCGATGTGCGGGTCTACCGCCGGGCCTTGTCACCGCGCGAGGTGGCGGTGCTGGCCTGCCCGGAAGCGGCGCAGGAAATTGCCCGGATACCGGCCGATGAGCGCTCGGCTGGCCAGCGGGCCAAGCTGGAACTGTGCTTTCTGCAGGCTCAGGCCGACCAGCCGCTGGGACGGGCCTGGCACGCGCTGCGGCAGGCGGCCGAGCGGTTGCGAAAGCTGGACGGCGAGATTCCGACGACGATGATTATGCAGGACCGCGCCGCGCCGCGCGAGACGTTCGTGCTGGTGCGCGGCCAGTACGATCGGCCCGGCCAGCGGGTCACGGCCGGAGTGCCGGCCTGCCTGCCTCCGCTGCCCGACAACGCGCCGCCCAACCGCCTGGCACTGGCCCGTTGGCTGGTCCGCGAAGACCATCCGCTCACGGCGCGCGTGGCCGTCAACCGCCAGTGGCAGGTTCTGTTTGGTCAAGGGCTGGTGAAGACCACCGAGGATTTTGGCGTGCAGGGCCAGCAGCCCAGCCATCCGGAGCTGCTCGACTGGCTGGCCGTTGAACTGATGCGGACGGGCTGGGATGTGAAACGGCTGCACCGGCTGCTCGTGACCAGTTCCACCTACCGGCAATCGTCGCGCGCCGACGCGGCGCTCGTGGCGCGCGATCCGGAGAACGTGCTGCTGGGCCGCTCGTCCCGTCTGCGGCTGCCGGCTGAACTGGTGCGCGACCAGGCGCTGGCCGCCGGCGGACTGCTGCTGCCATTGATCGGCGGCCCGTCGGTCAAGCCGTATCAGCCCGAAGGCTTGTGGACCGAGATCGCCAGCGACAGCTACACGCAGGACACGGGCGCCGACCTGTATCGCCGGGGACTGTACACGTTCTGGAAGCGGACCGTGCCGCCGCCCACCATGGCGACATTCGATGCCACGTCGCGCGAGACGTGCACGGTGGGCCGGGCCCGGACCAACACGCCGCTGCAAGCCTTGGCGCTGATGAACGAGACGGCGTTTGTCGAAGCCGCCCGCGGGCTGGCTGTCCGCATGCTGCGGTACGACGCGTCCGATGTCTCGGCGCGGCTGGCCTGGGGCTTTCAACTGGTCCTGGGGCGACGGCCCGGCCCCGAGGAGTTGCAGGTGCTGGTGCGGGCCCACGAGCGGTGGACGAACCACTTTCGCCAGGCCCCGCAGGAAGCTGGCCGGCTGTTGTCGGTCGGAGAACTGCCGGCACCGGACGACCTGGACAGCGTGGACCTGGCCGCTCACAGCCTGCTGGCGAACCTGATCCTGAACCTGGACGAAGCCGTCATGCGGGAGTAATCACCATTGTCGCCATTGTCGCCTTTCGCTCCGCGAAAGTAGCGAGCCCCTCGCATCAACTGTAGATTCTTGTACCACATCCGACATGCCGAATCTCGTCCGACCGCAGTCATCTATCGAGCGTTATCGAAATGCGAACCGAGGCAGTGAAACGGGGGCGGCCCTCGATGGACACACTCACCCAACCAATCGCTCGGCGAGCGTTTCTGGCGGGCAGCGCCGGCGCCGTGGGGACCGCCGCCCTGGCCACGCTGCTGGCCGGCGATGCCGAGTCGGTCGCGGCGGGTGCTGAAGCAGGTTCGGCCGGCTCGCCGCGACCGCATTTCACGCCGCGCGCTCGGCGAGTGATCTATCTCTGCCAGTCGGGAGCGCCGTCGCAACTGGACCTGTTCGACTACAAGCCGGCCCTCGCCAGCCGGCTCGGCCAGGAACTGCCCGACTCGGTGCGGATGGGACAGCGGTTGACCGGCATGACGGCCGATCAGGAGAGCTTTCCGCTGGCTCCCACGATGTTCCGCTTCGCCCGGCACGGCGCCAGCGGCGCGTGGTTCAGCGAGCTGTTGCCGCATACGGCCCGGATCGCGGACGAGCTGTGCTTTGTCAAGTCGCTGCATACCGAGGCGATCAATCACGATCCGGCCATCACGCTGCTGCAAACCGGCACGCAAATCGCCGGGCGGCCCAGCTTCGGAGCCTGGATTTCCTACGGCTTGGGCAGTCTGAACGAGGACCTGCCGACCTTTGTCGTGCTGACCTCGGGCACGGGCGGCCAGCCCTTGTACGATCGCTTGTGGGGCAGCGGGTTCCTGCCCACGCACCACCAGGGCGTCAAGTTTCGCCGCACGGGCGACCCGGTTTTGTACCTTTCGAACCCGCCGGGCGTCGATCCGGCCACGCGCCGCGAGATGCTGGACGACCTGGCGCAACTGAACCGCCTGAAACTGGCTCAAACCGGCGATCCAGAGATTGCCACGCGGATCTCCCAGTACGAACTGGCGTACCGCATGCAGATGTCGGTCCCCGACCTGGCGAATCTGGCGGACGAACCGGCCGGCACGTTCGAGCTGTACGGCGAGGACGCTCGCACGCCCGGCACGTTCGCCGCCAACTGCCTGCAGGCCCGGCGGCTGGCCGAGCGCGGCGTGCGGTTCATCCAGTTGTACCATCGCGGCTGGGACCAGCATACCAACCTGCCGCGCGACATCCGCAAGCAATGCGCGGCCACCGATCAGGCCTCCGCCGCCCTGGTCCAGGACCTGAAACAACGCGGCATGCTGCAAGATACGCTGGTCGTGTGGGGCGGCGAATTTGGCCGGACCGTGTACTGCCAAGGCACGCTGACCCAAGACAACTATGGACGCGATCATCACCCGCGATGCTTCACCATCTGGCTGGCCGGCGGCGGCGTCCAGCCGGGCCTGACGTACGGAGCGACCGACGATTTCTCGTACAACATCACGGCCGATCCGGTGCACATTCACGACCTGAACGCCACGCTGCTGCACTGCCTGGGCATCGAACACACCCGGCTGACGTTCAAGTTCCAAGGCCGCTGGCATCGCCTGACCGACGTGCATGGGAACCTGGTCAAGCCGTTGCTGAGCTGAGGAGTATCCGCGTGATGTGGCGCAAGATTCTGGGCGTCGTGGCCGGTTTGGTGGTGGCCGTGGTCGCGATCTCGGTCATCGAAGGCATTTCGACCGTCATCTACCCGCCACCGGCCGATCTGGACTTCAACGATGCGGAGGCGCTGAGCGCCTTCGTGCAGCAGTTGCCGATCGGCGCCAAGCTGCTGGTCCTGTTGGCGCACGGCGTCGGCACGTTCCTGGCCGGCGTTGTCTGCGTGCTGGTCGTGGGGCAGCGCTGGCTGGTCGGAGCCATCATCATCAGCGGGTTGTTCTTGCTGACGGGAGTTCTGAACCTGCTGATGATCCCGCATCCAGTCTGGTTCGCGCTGGTCGACGTTCCCGTGCTTGGCCTGGGCGCCGTGGCGGGAACCCTGGCGGCGGGCGCGATGCGCCAGCCCGTTGCCTCGGCGGAACAAGTAAAAGTATGAGGGTTACTCTCGACAGTCGTGCAAGGGTGGGCAACAGCAATCAATGCGTTTGATCACGATCCGCATGGCCGTGCTCGATCTTCCCCCGTACTGCATGCCGTTGATCGTCACGACAAGCTGCGGTTCGGCACTTTCATGCTCAAGATCTTCACCCAACTCGGCGTCGCTCGACGTGAACCGTGAGGACTTGCCCTGCGGATCAGTTGCTTCCGGCGAGGCGGCCAGCCACGTTGACTTCCTCGCCCTCCTCGACGAGGACGATATGTCGTTCTTCGGCTTCGACGACGCGGCGAGCCGCACCCATGCCCATCGTCCAGAACAGGGCCGGCCGCACGAGGAACTCCAGCAGCGTGCTGGTGATCAGTCCGCCGATGATGACGGTGGCGACCGGGTACAGGATTTCCTTGCCCGGCTCGCCTGCCGCCATCGCCAACGGCACCAATCCAATGCCGGAGGTCAGCGCCGTCATGAGCACGGGCGCGAGTCGGTCCTTTCCGGCTCGCACGATCATGTCCCGCGACCACGTCTCCCCTTCATACTTCACCAGGTGAAGATAGTGGTTGATTAGCAGGATGCCGTTGCGCGAGGCGATACCGCACAGTGAGATGAACCCGACCATGCTGGCGATGGTCAGCGTCTGTCCCGTCACGTAGAGCGCCGCGACCGAGCCGATGAATGCCATTGGCAGGGCGATCATCACTTGCAAGGCGAGATTGGCCGAGCCGAACATTTTGAACAGCAGCAGAAACATGCCGATCAGAGACATGGCGAACAGCACGGCGATCATGCGCGAGGCCGACTGCTGGCTTTCAAACTGCCCGCTGTATTCCGTGAAATATCCCGTGGGCAATTTCGCTTCGATGGGGGCCACTCGCTGTTTGATGTCCTCCACCACGTCCACCAGCCCACGGTCCCGGACGTTGCACTGCACGATAATCCGGCGGCGGACCTGTTCGCGATTGATCGTGTTCGGACCGCCCGCCCTGTAGATGCGGGCCACGTCCTCCAGTTTCGCCGTACCGCCGCCGGGAAGCTCGATCACCAGTCGCTGCAATGCCTCCAGGTCTTCGCGATACTTGTCGTCCAGGCGAACGAGCAGGTCGAAGGTGCGTTGCCCGTCGAGAACCTGGGAAACGACTTCGCCCTGCATGGCCGTTTCCACGAACTCGTTCACGTCCAGCCGCCGCAGGCCGAATTGTTCCAGCTTGTAACCGTCCGCCTCGATGCGAAGCTGCGGGATGATGTCCTGCTGCTCGACCTGCAAATCGCGCACGCCCTCGACGTCCGCAATGGCCGCTTGCATCTTCTGGGCTTCGCGGCGCAACACGTCGAGGTCGTCCCCGTAAAGCTTGATGGCCACCTGCGCCTTGACGCCGGAGAGCATGTGCGAGATGAGATGCGCGAGCGGTTGCTCCACGGCGGTTACAATACCCGGGATGTCCGCCAGCGCTTCGCTGATCTCCTCGATGACTTCCTCGCGCGAACGCTCGGAGTCTGGATCGATCGTGGCGATGATCTCCGTAACATGGACGCCCTCCGCGTGCTCGTCGAGTTCCGCGCGGCCGGTCTTGCGGACGAACGCCACCACATCTTCAATCTCTCGCAACCGCTCTTCCACCTTGGCGGCCACAACACTATTCGTCGCCAAGGAACTGCCTGGCGGCAACAACACGTTGACTTGCACCGCCCCTTCATTGAATGGCGGCAGAAAATCCCTTTCCAAGTGCAGAACGCCCCACCCGGCGACGCCGACGGCCAAGGCGGCCAGACCCAGGATCGGCCACGACAGCCGCAGGCTCACCCGCATCACGCGGTCCGCGATCCACTTGAGCACCCGCAGCAGCAGCCCCTCCCTTTCTTCATGCCCCAGCCTGGCCTTGCCCAGAAGCCAATAACTCAGAACCGGCGTCACCGTCAGCGATACGAACAACGAGGCGACGAGCGACGTGATGTACGCGATGCCCAGTGGAGCGAACAGTCGACCTTCCATGCCCGACAGCGCGAACAGCGGAATAAACACGAGCACGACAATCATCGTGCCGTAAACAATCGAGTTGCGGATCTCGCAACTCGCCTGGAACACGACCAGCAGCGCGGGCTTCGGATTGGCGCTATGCCGATTCTCGCGCAGCCGGCGGAAGATATTCTCGACGTCCACGATGGCGTCATCGACCAATTCGCCAATCGCCACCGCCAGCCCGCCGAGTGTCATCGTGTTGATCGATAGGCCAAATGCTTGAAACACCAGTGCGGTGATCACGATCGAGAGTGGGATCGCGGTGAGCGTGATAAAAGTCGTCCGCACATTCATGAGGAACACGAACAGGATCACGACCACCAGGAACCCGCCGTAGCGCATCGCCTCGATCACGTTTTCAATCGCCAGATCGATGAACGTCTTCTGCTCGTAGAGTCCCGGCAACAGGCGGACATCGGCGGGCAAGGACGCCTGCAGTTCTTCCAACGCCCGGTTGACTGCCTCCGTAACCTGCCGAGTATCGGCGTTGGGCTGCTTGTTGATCGTGAGGACCACTGCCGGCCCGCCGTCGAACTGGCCCGACTCGGTTCTGGCAAACGCCGAACTGTCGCCGCGCTTTACCTGCGGGCCTTCGACGATTCGCGCCACCTGCGACAACCGCACGGATTGCCCGTCTCGATGGGTGACGACGATCCGCGATAGCTCATCGACCGTCTTGATTCGCCCCAGCGAACGTACGAGAAGCTCATTCGGCCCCTGTTGATCGAGATAGCCTCCCGCCGTGTTCTGATTGCTCTCGCGAAGGGCCTCCTTGACCTCGTGGAGGTTGACACCGTAGCGCAGCAGATCATTCGGATCGACCAGCACCTGGAATTGCTTTCGCTCGCCCCCCATCACGATCACTTGCGACACGCCGGGAATCGTGAGCAGGCGTTGACGTACGACCCAATCGGCCAGTGTTCTCAGTTCGAGCGGCGGCGTCTGGCCGCCTTCGCTGTACATTCCAATGATCTGGATTTGTCCCATGATCGACGAAATGGGGGCAAGCTGCGGCGTTACGCCCGGAGGAAGCCGCTCCGCGACCAGCGCCACACGCTCGTTGACGATCTGCCGGTCGTTGTAGATGTTCGTTCCCCAATCAAACTCGACGTAAATCACCGACAGGCCGACGCCCGATGAACTCCGCACGTCCTGCACCCCCGTCGCGCCGTTGAGGGTCGTTTCCAGCGGAAACGATATCAGCGTCTCGACTTCCTCAGGGGCCATGCCGGGCGCTTCGGTCATGATCACGACACGCGGCCGGTTCAGGTCGGGGAACACGTCGATGGGCAACTGGTAGGCCTGCCAACCGCCGTAGACGACCAGAAAGACCGCGGCGGCGACCACCAGCAGCCGATTCTGGAGCGAGAATCGAATAATCGCGTTGAGCATGGCGGAGGATTCCTTTCGCGCTGCCGGTTAGTGGTTGTGACCGGCGTGGGGATCGAGGCCGCCGCCAGACTTGTTCTTCAGCGCCAAATGCATCTGGTAGGCACCGCGAGCGGCCACGATGTCGCCCGGGAATACCGCGCCGTCGTTGGCGATCACAACCGACCGCTGGTCCCGGTACTCAACGTGAACCGGAACGCGGTCGAAATGATCGCCATTTTGCTGGTAAACGTAAGTCTCAGCGCCCTCGTCCACAAGGGCTTCCACCGGCAGTACAATTCGGTTCTCCCACTGCTGAACCGGAACTCGCAGTTCCATCCTCTGGCCTGGCTTGAAGCGCCAGTCGAGAAAGCGAATCCCGCTGGGATTGGTCTGATCGAGGGCGACCTGGTTTGGCAAACGAAGATAGAACCTGAAGGCCCGCGATTGCGGGTCCACGTGATCGGCCAGATAAAGCAGCTTCAGTCCGTCAATCACGTCCGTCGCCCGGTCGCCAACGAGCAGCGCGGCGGACACCTCGCAGCCGTTGCGTGCCGCCTCGCGCAGCCGGGCGGCGTCGTCCTCAAACGCGCGACCTTCAATGTACAACTCACAGTGGTCCGCGAGCACGCACAGCACCTGCCCGGCCTCGACCTGCTGGCCGAGCTTCACGGGCAACTCCTGCCCGTGGTACAGATGATCCTCCCGGCAAGCGTCGCTGTCGTCGCCGTGCGCCGGAGCGTTGACAGTGATCATTTGAAAAAGCCTTCGGTCACGGAGGATCGAATCGACGTCCTCCTCCTTCAGGCCGTGCAGCAACAGCGTCTGCCGTTCCGCCCGCAAGCTGGCTTCGAGCTTTTGCTTTTCATACTCCTGCTCCAAGATTCGCTTTCCGACAATGATGCCTTCGTCGATGGCCTGGAGGCGAGCGATCTCGCGGTTGACGACATCCAGGCTCTCCGCGGTGCGAATCAGATTGCTTTGAGCGGTCACGAGCTCTTCGTGCGTGAGCCGAATCTCGAACATGGGAGAACCTGGCTCGATGGCCGCTCCCTGAATCGGAACGATCTTCGTGACCACGCCGGTGAGCGGCGCCGTGATGTGAATCTGCGATCGTCCCGGCCGCTCGACGACCATCGCGGGAACGGTCGTGGTCTTGACGAATGTGCTCGGTTCGATCTTGATGGGTTGAAAGCCCACATTCCTCAGAGCCGACTCGCTCAATTCGATGGACGAGTCCTCGGAATGGCCGGCGTGCCCGTGCCCCTTCCCCTGCCCGTGCCCGTGATCGTGCCCGTGATCGTGATCGTCCCCCGCGTGCTCGTCTAGCTGCGGAGTTGACGGTGCACTCGGAACCGCAAGCCAATTACTGACCATCGGCCTCGCCCAGGGCAGCCAGACCGGACCACCCGCCGCGAAGACTCCGCCTGCGATCAGCAGACCCGCAGTTGCCCATGTCCTCGGGCGTAGTCTGGACAAACGAGTTTTCATGGCAACCTCCGCGCAATGTTGACCGCAATGTTGGCACACAGAGAAGTGCTGGAGCAACGCGAGCTGCGCATGGGACGGACTTAACCCGCTCCAACGCGTGCAGATCGTCCGGAACAAGAGCGAGCATCCTCCAGGATGCTCAATCCGGAACGCGCGCTGCTTATAGCGTGAGCACGCAGTGCGCAAGATGCAGGCGCAAACCGCCTGGCGATGGTGGAGCGATCGAATCGGGCAACTCGCCGGTTCGCGGAGCGCAGAACCAGATCGCCGGATCAATCACGGCGGCGCTCAGCAGTGGGCTATCCCACCTGATCTGGTCGAAGGAAGACTCGCCAGACGAATCTGGAGCCGCAAAGACACATGTGCCTTCCTGACAACCCGCCGGACCGTTCCCGGGACAAGGAGCGCTTGAATCGTCTTGCGCGCATTGCTGGCCTGAGGAATCCGTCGCGCACGCAAGGCCCGAATCAGCACGGACATGCTGACAGCAACCGTGGCTGACATCCGAGCCTGTCTGGACTGCGACGCTCGATGCGCTGCCTTCGCAACATGGCCCCCCGTGCCCATGATGCGCGCAGCAGCCAGCGACGGTGTGCCAAAACACCGCCACTGCGGTCACGATCGTCATCAATCCACGGAACATCAAAAATCGAACTCTCGTAACAGGTTAACGCCGATGGGCGCACTACCGCTACACCGACTCATCATCAATGCATGCTATCGGAACGTGAATGTAGCGTCCATGACGATTTTTCCGGATTTCCCCCAACTACCGCACTGTCAGACTTTCGCCAATGGTTAATGTTGCCGAGGACATGAGACATTCGGCCAGGTCGACGAATTCTCGTGGCAGCCACCATGCCGCTCAAAGGGCTGATAATTCGTCTTGCATCAGCCTTTACCGCAAGGCTTTGCGATTGTTCGCCTGAGAAGGACGCCGCTCAGCGACCGGCGGCCTGGCCCGCTTCCGGCGGCGCCTGCCACTGCCACTGTTCATCGAAGAAGCCGGCCGTGACGACGCGCCCGGCCGACAGCTCGTCGGGCGGCTGCCGCAGATCGAGCACCGCCCAGTCGGGCAGCTTGGGGTTCTGCAGCGAGTTGGTGCGGTCGTGCCCCTCGCGGAACGTCGGCCCGCTGTTGCAGACAAGGTACCGCATGGGATTCAGCGGGTTGGGATAGATGAACACGGGCACGTGATGGGCCCGATCGTACGACTGCGGGCCAACTTTCCAGACCGGATCGTCGTCGTTCCAGCGAATCGGCAGCCGCGGGTTCTCGGCCTTGAGCACTCGCCGCAACAGCTCGTTCGAATCCGCGTCGCCCCATACAATCAGATGGTAGCGGGCCAGGTCCTGGTCCGTCACTTCGCGGTCGGTCTTCTCGCGCAACTGGCCGCGAAACACGGCCCGCCAGCGTCGGCGGAAGTGAGCCAGTTCAAACTCCTGCCACTCCTGGAAGCGGGCGCTTGCGGAGCGGCCGCTGGGCGTCACCACCAAGAACGGCTCCAGAAACACGTCGTCGATCGGGCCTTGCAGTCCCGGCCGCTTGCGCAGAACGTCCTCCGCCGGCTCGTTGGCGGTCGCTAACTGCCAGGCGCCGTTGGTGCGTTGCAGCAGCACTTCCGGCCGCGGCTCGCCGCCGTCGGGCACTTGCAGCGACTGTCCGTCGATCTGGATCGACGCTCCACGGTGGTCGCTCCAGGGGTTCAAACGCAGGCTGTGGACGTTGCTGGTCGTGATCCGCAGTTGCCGGTCGGCGTCCCGCCGCGCGTCGACGCGCGTATCTCGCCAGTGCTGCTCCAGGCCGGTCAACTGGACCCAGTACATCCGGCCGTATCGCAGCGTGCGGGTTTGCAGGTGAACTTCTTCGGGCTGCCCTTGTTGGTCCGGCTGACCGCGCTCGACCGCCTCGCCCAAACGCCGCAGCAGTTCGGCCAGCGTATCCGGGTGATACTTGTGGCCCATGCCGGGACCGATCAGGTGGGTCAACTCGCGTTGCTGCTCGGCGAACGCCGCCTCCATGACCCGCGCGGCCTGAATCTGCCGATCCAGCTCGCCGCTGTAGGCCACCACCGGCACGTTGAACAGGTTGCGGACGTAGTTCGGCACATCGTAGACGCCCCACAGAGCCTGTTCGTACCAGGCCGGATAGCGGTCGGGCGTGAGCTGATTGTACTGAGCGGTTTCGGCGAAGCCCGCGCCGGGACTGATCGCCACCCAGCGGTCGGTGTAGTGAGCGCCCAGGTGCCACGCTCCGGCGCCTCCCATCGAGAAGCCGATCAGCACGATCCGCCGGCGATCGATCGCATACTGGCTGCAGGCGTGTTCGATCGCTTCCAGCACGTCGATCTCGCCAGCCGACTTGAACCCCAGGCAGTGCCGGCCGAACGGGTGCAGCACGATCGCGCCGGCGGGAGCGATCTGGCCGGGCCGCTTGAGCCGCTGCTGGATGAACTGCAGATCGGTCTGTTTGTCGCCGCGGCCGTGCAGCCAGACGTACAGCGGCGCCGGCCGATCAAAATCCAGATCGTCGGGAATCTCCAGGCCATAGGGTTGAGGCGAACCGTCGATCCGCGAGTCATACCCGCGCACCACTCGCCCGCGTTGCCGAAGCCAATCGGGGTTGCCCGCCGCCAACTGGTCCACTCGCTGCCGGGCCAGCGCCAGCAGCTCGCGCGCCGCGGGCAAGTCACCGGCCGCGTAGAACTCGTTGTGCAGCAGCGCCAGTTCGACGGCCTTCAGCAGCGCTGTCACGTCGGCAGTGCGAGCGAACGGCGGCAACTGGCCGACGAGCCGCTGGCGCAGGTCGGCCAGTTCGGCGGTCAGCGAATCGCGGTCGGCCGAGGAAAGTTCCAGGCCATCGGTCGGGGGCAGACGGCGGGGAATCGGTTGGATTTCGGCGCCGGCCCGCTGGGTGCTAACGGCCAGCAGCAAGACCGCCACCACTCGAATCACGGCTCGCTGCATCAATGGTCCCTCGCGCTGGGCAACGCTTCGTCACCGCCCGCTGGGGCGGACATCATCAACTGCTTTCCGGCGAGACAGGCCGGGGTGAATCCAGCGTCCGCGGGCCGAAAACCACTCCCGGTGCCTGTTCCTGGGACGTCCCCTTGGTTGGGATCGGCCGGTTTCGCTCGTCCACGCGGATGATGGCGGGCGTGTGCTCGTGGAGCCGGGAGTCGTCGTAGTGCGCGTACGTGGCCAGAATCACCAGGTCCCCCGGATGAACCAGGTGAGCGGCCGCGCCGTTGATGCAGATCGTACCCGAACCCGCTTCGCCCGGGATGGCGTAGGTCGTCAGCCGGGCGCCGTTGGTGATGTCGTAAACGTCGATCTGCTCGTACTGGCGGATGTCCGCGGCGTCCATCAGCAGCCGATCGATGGTCACGCTGCCCTCGTAGTGCAGATTGGCGTCCGTCACGCGTGCGCGGTGGATCTTGGACTTGAGCAGCGTGCGGATCATCTGGACACCGTTTATGCGGGGATTCTTGAGCTGTCCCGGTCATCCTACAATGAGGCTCCCGCAGGCTTCAAGCGGGCAGGTCGCTGCCCTGCCTGGACTTGCCGACCGAACATCCGCCAGCAGGAGAAAACGCTCATGAGGCGACTCGCTTACGACACGTGCCGCGGTTGGATCCTGATGCTGGGCTGCCTGGCGGGATTGGCTGGCGGGCTGGCGGCCCTGCCGGGACGGGCGGCGGCGGATGATGCGCCCCAGCGGGCCGAGGGACCGCTCGAAGGCACTCGCCCGTTGACCTGGTCGGGCGACCTGGCGTCGCAGATGATCGACGGCATCGATGCGTTCCTGCTGCGGCAGCTTGCCGCCTCGGTTGAACAACGGGCGAACCACTGGCGGCGGGACGTCTCGTCGCCGGAGGCCTACGAAAAGTCGGTGGCGGCCAACCGCCGCCTGCTGGCGCAGCGGCTGGGTGTGCGGGACGAGCGCTTGCCCGTGCCTGCGCTGGAGTTGCTGGCCGACACGCGGCAACCGGCGCTGGTCGGCACGGGACCGAACTACAAGATTTTCGCGGTCCGCTGGCCCGTGCTGGGCGAAATCCAGGGCGAGGGCCTGCTGCTGGTGCCCGACGGGGATCAGCCGCCCAGGGCCAATGTGATTGCCGTGCCCGACGCGGATCAGACGCCGGAGATGGTCGCCGGGCTCGTGGCCGGCGTGCCGGCCGAGTCGCAGTTCGCTCGGCGGCTGGCCGAGAACGGTTGTCGCGTGGTGGTCCCGGTGCTGATCGACCGCCGGCTGGAAGCCCGCAATGGGCGAGCGAAACTGACGTCGCGCGAGTTTCTGTATCGCAGTGCGTTCGAACTCGGACGCGGCCTGGTAGGCTACGAACTGCAGAAGGTGCTGGCCGTGGCCGATTGGTTCTCACGGCCCGGCTCCGACTCGGCCGACGTGCCGCTGGGCGTGATCGGTTGGGGCGAGGGTGGTTTGCTGGCCCTGTACGCCGGCGCCCTGGACACGCGGTTGGACGCGGTGTGTGTCAGCGGCTATTTCGGCTCGCGGCAGGAGATCTGGCAGGAGCCGCTGGACCGCAATGTGTTCGGCTTGCTCGAACAGTTCGGCGACGCGGAGCTGGCCACGCTGATTGCCCCGCGGGCCTTGATCGTGGAAGCCTGCCATGGCCCGGAACTGGAGCTGCCCAGCGAGGGGGGCGCTCCGGCCCGCCTGGTGACGGCCGATCCCGCGACGGTGGCTGCTGAGCTGGAGCGGGCTCGCCGGTTGATTGCCGGGTTGGATCTGCCGTTCGGGTTCCGGCTGGTGGCCAGCGGCGACGGGCGAGGTCCGTTTGGCAGCGATGCGGCCCTGGCCGGTCTGTTGGAAGCATTGCAAGCCAGTGGCGGCTCGGCGGCCAGCCAGCCGGTCGCACTGGCGCCGACTGGCGCGGCGCCGCGCCATCTGCGGGCCGAGTTCGACCCGGCCGCGCGGCAGAAGCGGCAATTCGACCAGATCGACCGGCACAACCAATGGCTGCTGTTGGAAAGCCCGTACGTGCGAGCCGAATTCATGAAGCGGCTCGACACCAATTCGCTGGACAGTTACCGCGAGACGAGCGCCGAGTATCGCGAGCTGTTTCGCCGCGAGGTGATCGGGCATTTCGACCAGCCGCTGCTGCCGCGTAATCCTCGCACGAGGCAAGCCTACGACACGCCCCGCTGGACAGGCTACGAGGTGGTGCTGGACGTGCTGCCCGATGTGTTCGCCTACGGCATTCTGCTGCTGCCCAAGGATCTCAAGCCAGGCGAGAAGCGGCCGGTCGTGGTCTGCCAGCATGGACTGGAGGGCCGGCCGCAGGAGGTGGTCGAGGGAGATCACCGGGCGTACCACGACTTCGCGGCGAAGCTGGCCGAACGGGGCTTCATCACATTCGCGCCCCAGAACATCTACATCTTCAAGGATCGCTTCCGCACGCTGCAACGCAAGAGCTATCCGCTGAAGAAGACCTTGTTCTCGACCATGGTCGCTCAGCACCAGCAGATCACCGACTGGCTGGCCTCGCTGCCGCAGGTGGATCCGCGGCGGATCGGCTTCTACGGCTTGTCGTACGGTGGCAAGAGCGCCATGCGGATTCCGGCGCTGGTCGATAACTACTGCCTCTCGATCTGCTCGGCCGATTTCAACGAGTGGGTCTGGAAAAACGCCTCGTCGCGGGCCCCGCACAGCTATGTCTGGACGGGCGAATACGAGATCTTCGAGTTTGATCTGGGCAGCACGTTCAATTACGCCGAGATGGCGGCGCTGATCGCGCCGCGGCCGTTCATGGTCGAGCGGGGGCACTTTGACGGCGTGGCGCCGGACGAAACGGTGGCCTACGAGTTTGCCAAGGTGCGGCATCTGTACGCGGCCCGCCTGGGGATCGGCGACCGCTGCGAAATCGAATGGTTCGTCGGCCCGCACACGATCAACGGCCAGGCGACGTTCGACTTTCTGCACCGGCACTTGAACTGGCCCGCGCAACGCCGCTAGCCGCCCATTGTCGCCTTTCGCTCCGCGAAAGTAGCGCGCCCCGCCCACGGACTTCGGTCGCCTGGGCGAACTCCGAAGCCACGCTACTTTCGCGGAGCGAAGGGCGACTATCGACACGTCTGCGGGAACACACGCTGCATGTTCTTGTCCGTACCCATCAATGTCTGGCTGGCGTTGGGTAGCGCGGCCGCGGTGCTGGCCGCCGGTTCGCTGCTGCGCTGCTGGTGGCTGAGGGGAGCGCGACCGGAGGAAGCCCGCGGGCGGCTGGGCAGCCTGATCGTATGGTGGACCATCCTGCTGCTGCTGGCAGTGGCGGCCGTGACGGGGCGGGCCGGTGTGGTGCTGATCGTGACGTTGACCAGCGGCTGGGCGTTGTGGGAGTACCTGGGACTGACTGGCGGTGCGAACCGGGTGCAGACGCGTTGGCTGGCACTGGCCTGCCTGGTGCCGCAAGCGGTCTGGATCTACCTGGACTGGTACCAGGTATTTGCCGTTTTCTTGCCGCTGTGCGTGCTGGCCGGTGTGCCAGGCTGCCTCGTGCTGGCCGGTCGGACGCGCGGCTTTCTGGGCGAAGTGACGCAAGTGGGATGGGGCTTGCTGCTGACCGGGTATGCCCTGGGACACGCGGCGTACTTGAGCGTGCTGCCAGCCGAGTGGAATCCGCGGGGCGGAGCGGCTGGCTGGTTCATCTACCTCGTGCTGCTCACCCAGGCCAACGACATCGCTCAAGCGCTCTGCGGCCGGCGGTTCGGCCGATTGCCGCTGGCTCGGCGCGTGTCCCCTCACAAGACATGGGAGGGACTGCTGTCGGGGCTGGCCGTGACGGTGGTGCTGTCGCTGGCCCTGGCACCCTGGCTGACCTCGTTGGCCGACGGAGAGCACGGGGAGGGTCTTGCGCGGGTGCCGGTGTGGCTCAGCCGCTGGCCGGCCGCGCTGGCCGCGGTGGTGATTGTGGCCGCCGGTTTGCTGGGAGACTTGACCGTCTCGGCGCTCAAGCGTGACCTGGGTGTGAAGGACACGGGTTCGATCTTGCCGACGCAGGGCGGGATCCTGGATCGAGTGGACAGCCTGCTGTTGGCCTCGCCGGCGTTGTTTTACCTGGTGTGCTGGTGGCACAGTCGGTAGCTGGTGGCCCCGACCGCGGCATGGCCCATGACGAAACGCGGGATTCCCGTGGGATCGCCGAGACGTATACTGTCGTTTCCCAAGATGAGCGCCATGGCGATCGGTGGAAGCGCCGTAAGGTGTTTGAGTCAGACGGGTGTCAGCGAGAAGGGTTGCATGGAATGGCCGACCTGGCAGCGATTGATCGCGCCGACAAGGAGCTGACGGAGCGTTTTCGGGATCGACTGGTGGTCAACCACGATCTCGACAGGAAGCTGGTCAGCTTCCAGGCGAATCGCCGGGAGCTCGAGCACCGCTGGTGCAAGTACAAAGAGGGATACTCGGCCGACCTGATGCGATACCTCTTTGGTCGCTTGCGGATTGAGAGGGGACCCGTACTCGACCCCTTCGCGGGCGCAGGGACCACTCTGTTTTCGGCCTGCGAAGCCGGCATGGACTCGACCGGAATCGAACTGCTGCCCAGCAGCGCCGAAATCATCAAGGTGCGCAGCGATTTGCTTCACGCCGACCGGCGAGCCGTGGGAAAACGCCTGCGCGCCTTCGCTCAGCGGAAGTCATGGGAACGCCAAGGCAGGACCAAGGAGATCGTTCGAGTTCCGATTACCGACGGCGCGTACCCCAAGGATACGGAATCTCAGCTTGGGCGGTATCTGTGGGATATCGAGCAGGTCGGAGACGGGGCGCTCTTCCGACTGCTTCGATTCGCGGCCATGTGCATCCTGGAATCCATCAGTTACACCCGCAAGGACGGCCAGTACTTGCGATGGGACCAACGCTCTGGCAGGCGGCAGGGCACGCGACCGTTTGACAAGGGGCGGATTCTCCCCTTCTCCGAGGCGATCACCGGCAAGCTCGCCGAGATCGCCAGCGACCTCGACCCAATCGGCCGGCCGATTGACGACGACTGCCGGCCCTGCGGAAAGATCCACCTTGTCGAAGGCTCGTGTCTGGAAACAATGCCCACGCTCAAGGCGAAGGGGTTTCACGGCCTGGTGACGTCGCCCCCGTATTGTAACCGCTACGACTACACGAGAACTTACGCCCTGGAGCTCGCGCTGCTTGGCATCGATGAGGATTCCATCAAGATTCTTCGGCAGACGATGTTGAGTTGCACGGTGGAGAACAAGGCCAAACTGGGACTGGACCGCGTCTTTCGCCGCGACCGGTTTGACTCGGCAGTGCAAGCGTTTGAGTCGCAGGAGATGCTGCAACGGATTCTCGCCTACCTGGAAAAATGCCGGGACGACCGAACGATCAACAATTCCGGGATTCCCAGGATGGTCCGCAATTACTTTCTTGAATCGGCCCTGCTGATCGCCGACGCGGCTCGCGTGCTGCATCCCGGCGCTCCCTTTGTGATGGTCAACGACAATGTCCGGTACGAGGGTGCCCACGTTCCCGTGGATCTGATCCTGGGCGATTTTGCCGAGCGTCTGGGCTTTCACGTGGAGCAGATCTGGGTGCTGCCTCGCGGGAAGGGCAACAGCAGCCAACAAATGGGCAAGCATGGTCGCTGCGAACTCCGCAAATGCGTCTACATCTGGCGGAAGGTTCAATCCGCGGAAGCCCCCGCACGGCTCACGAAAGGTGACTCGCGCGTGCTCACTTGCAATGACGCTTTGGGCGCCGAGGCTGCTTTCGCGGAGCGAGAGGCGACTAGCGCACCGGGCGGCGGTGCAGCTTGCGCGGGCCGCTCACAAACCGGCTGCCGTCCAGAAAAAACCGCAGCGGCAGGTCGTGCGCGGAGGTGACGCCGATGCGCGGCGAGCGGGCAAGGTCGCGGCGGCTGAGGCGGTATCCGTCCTGGGCGATCCACAGGTCGGTTCCGCGAGTCAGGTCGCTGCCGTCCAACTGGCGGTCGATCGCAAACGCCTCGCACAGGCGCCCCGGACCACGGGCCAGCTCGCACACCGCTTCGCGCCCGCGGCGCTGTCGCATCCCGGACAGGCCGGCCAGCGGCTCAACGGCCCGGATCAGCACGGCGCTGGGAGTTCCCGCGGGTTCGGTAACGGCGTTCAAACAGTAGCGGGCATGGATCGCATAGACGTAGGCGTGTCCAGGCGGTCCGAACATGCTGGAGTTGCGCCGCGTTTGCCCAGCGGCCGCGTGGCACGCCGCGTCGCGCTGCGACAGGTAGGCCTCGGCCTCCACGATCCGGCCGACCAGCAGCCCTTCGATCGTCTCGCGCACCAACAGGCAACCAATCAGCTCGCGGGCCACGCGCACGACTGGCCGATCGTAGAACGCTCGCGGCAAGGCAGTCAGTTCCATGTGCGACCCGTTCGCAACCTGTGCGTTTTCATTCCCTGGTAACCGATTGGCGGGCAAGCGGCGGCGAGCGCGCGGCCGAAGGCGAGCGGCGGGCGTCAGCCCGCTGTTTCTCTGAATTCCTCGCAATTCGTCGCGCCCAGAAATCAGAAACAGGGGACTCACGTCCCCCGCTCGCCAGACTCATGTCCCCCGCGGGCCGTTCTTCGCGCGCTCGATGCGATCACGGAGCGTGCGGGACAGTTCGCGGACGATCGGGGCCGCGTCGGGCTGGTCCGCCAGGTTGTGCATCTCGCCGGGGTCGCTGGCGTGGTCGTACAACTCGTCGCCGCCGCTGCCCTCGGCGCCCCACTGGGTGTAGCGGTAGCGCGGCGTGCGCAGGCTGTAGCCCGTGGCGAACTGCGTCAGAGCGTCCTTGCGAGGACTGGCCGCCGGATCGTCCAGCACCGGCCGCAGGCTGACGCCCGGCAGATTGTCCGGCGCCGGCAACCGGCACAGCTCGGCCAGCGTCGGATAGAAATCGATCATCTCCGCGGGGCTTTGCGAGTGGCCGCCCGCCGTCCGCATGCCGGGCACCGAGATGATCAGCGGTACGCGGGCCGCGTTCTCGAACAGCGTCGTCTTCTGCCAGTGCCCATGCTCACCCATATGGTAGCCGTGGTCCGACGTGAACACGACAATCGTCCGGTCGTCCAGCTTGAGTCGTTCGAGCGCCTCCAGCACTCGGCCCACCTGGGCGTCGACGAAGGTGATCGAAGCGTAGTAGGCCTGGATCGCCTGGCGGGCCAGTTCGTCGGGCAGATCCACCTGGTCCTTCTTGCGCGTGATCGAATCGCGAGCCGGTACGGGCAGCGTGTCGCGATAACCGGCCGGGATCCGCGGCACGACAATCTTGTCCAGCGGGTACAGGTCGAAGTAATTCTTCGGGGCCACGTAGGGCGTATGCGGGCGATAGAAGCCGACGGCCAGGAAGAAGGGCTGCTGGTTCCGGGCGTGTTGTTCCAGCACCTCGATCGCCGCCGCCGCGCCGATGCCGTCGGTCTGCTCCTGGTCCGTTCCCTCGGCCGCCAACCAGCTCAGCGTGCCCCCGAAACTGCCGGGCCGCAAGCTGAAAATCCGCGGCTCGTCCGCCTTGTCGCGTCCCTTGGGGTTCACCGTGTGGTCCCACGAGTCGGGATCATCGTGTCCCTCATTCCCAATGTCGGCCGGCACATTGTAATGGTAGATCTTCCCCACGCGCGTCGCCGTGTAGCCGTGATTGCGGAACATCTGCGACATGCTCTGCACGTCCGGCAGCCGCTCCCGCAAGCGGATCGCGTTTTGCCGGATCGTCGTCTGGTCGGGATACAGTCCGGTCATGAACGACGCCCGGCTGGGACCGCACAGCGGATACTGGCAGTAGGCCCGTTCGAACCGCAGGCCGCGCGCCGCCAGGCGGTCGATCGATGGCGACTGCACCAGCTTGTGCCCGTAGCAGGCCAGGTCGCAGTTCAGGTCGTCGCAGATGATGAACAGTACGTTGTACCGCTTGTCGGCCTGCTCCGCGGCGGGCAGCGAGCTTTGTGGACAGGCCAGCGACAACAGCGCAAGGAGAACCAGTGGGACGAGGCGCGAGCGCATGCGGCGGATCCTCAAGACGAGCGAGAAGTGAGCGGAGGACCTGGCCCGCTCCCCGCGGCTCGATCGCCGCCGGAGTGCGGGCCATTCCAGGGACCTATTTTGCGGCCTGGCTCCCGCGCGGTCAATTCCCGCCGCCGCCCAGCAATTCCTCTTCCGCCGAACCCTCGCCCGTGTACGCCTCGGCAAAGCGATGCGTGGGCACGGGCCGCCCTGGCCGAAAGCTTTGCGTCTGCCGGAACGTGACCTCGGCCCCGGCGGCCTGGCACGTCTCGCGGACGGCCGACTCCACCAGTTGGCGCAGCAGTTCGGGACTGGTAGCCACGCGAGCGTTCACCACGATGTCGGCCGCTTGGGTCCAGCAGTCGGAGGCCAGCGAAAGCTGAGGCTCGGCGTCGCTGCTTGTCAAGTTGGCCACTCCGTGAAAGCCCTCCCACAGGCCGATCGTCTTCAGGTGTGCGGTCTCGGCCCGCTCGGCGGCCAGGCGCGCTCGCAGGCAGGCCACGATGCCCAGCAGCAGTTCGTCCAGCGCGAACGGCCGCTCGGCGTGAACCCGCAGGCTGCTGTTGAGCCAGCCCAATTCGGCTTCCCCCTCGGCGTAGATGTCGTAATCCAGCTCCAGAATCCGCTGGCCGAAGTTGCCTTGCTGGTCGAGCATTTCCAGCAGACCGTCGAAGCCCGCGCCCGTCCGGGCGGACATCCGCAGGATCGGGCGGCCCGGAGCGGCTCGTTCCAGCAGCTCCCGCAATCGCTCGACTTCGTCCACCGCCAGTTCATCGATCCGGTTGATGATCAGAAAGTCGGCCTCTTCCAGTTGCTTGCGGAAGATATAGGCGGCTTTTGGCGAAAATCCCGCGCCCGCTTCTCCGGCCAGGATGCGGCGGCCGTGCGACGGTTTCAGGATCACGCCGTACGGCGCGACGGAAAATTTCCGCTGGTGCAGCCGCACGAGCGGTTGCACGACCGTGGCCACCAGGTCGGTGCAACTGCCGACCGGTTCGGCGAGCACCACGTCGGGGCGGCCGCCGGCTTCGAGCGCCCCCACGGTGTCGGTCAATTCGTTGAAGTTGCAGCAGAAACAGGCTCCCGCGACCTCGCCCACGTCGAACCCCTGGCTGCGCAAGGTCTGCGTGTCCACCAGGTCGGAGGCCTGGTCGTTGGTCACAATCCCGACCTTCAGGCCCCGCGCCTGGTAGGCCCTGGCCAGGCGGCCGATGGTGGTCGTCTTGCCCGCTCCCAGGAAACCTCCCAGCATCACGAAACGCATCGGGGAACTCATCGGCCAGACCTTTGTGTGCGAGTGAGCGGATACCCGGCGGCCGCAGCGCGAGGCATCATTCGAAGGAAATCAGGCAGCAGCCCAGATTGATCGCCCGTCCTCGGCGGCTGGCTTGGACGTGTTTGGCCAGCGAATACAGCACCTGCTTTCCATCCCGCTCGGCGGTCACCAGGCCCGCGTCCCGCAGGACCTTCAGATGGTGCGACAGCAGGCTTTGTTCGATTCCCAGCCGCTCGTTCATTTCGCCGACGTGCCGGGGACCTTCCAGCAATTGCGCGACCACGGCCAGCCGGGTTTCGTCGGCCAGCACCTTCAGCAGGCTGGCGCAGGACCCCGCGGGGGTGGCATCGATGGTTTTCAACAGGTCTGGAAGCATCAACGGCAGCTTAATTGAAATCCGCCTCATGTCAACCGCGGAGCGAGTCGGTGTCAGACCGCTTGCGGAAAGACGCGCATCGCGGCCACAATGAGGTCGATCGCCGCCACTTGACGGAATTTCACCAGCCACGAGGTTTTGACGTGCTCTCGGAACTGATTCTGGACTATCTTCGCACGCAGCCGGCCGACAGGCTTTCGGCGGGCATGCTGGCGTACCTGGCCAACCTGGAATGCGTCGCTCAGGTCTCTCCGCAAACGGCTCGTTCCATCGTCAAAGAACTGGCCGATCAGCGGTCGAACATCAAGCTGATCGCCAGCGAGAACTACTGTTCGCTGGCCACTCAATCGGCGATGGCCAACCTGCTCAGCGACAAGTACTCGGAGGGTTTCCCGCACAAGCGGTTTTACGCCGGCTGCGACAACGTGGACGACATCGAAAGCAACGCTCGCGACCTGGCCTGCCAGCTCTTTGGGTCCGACCATGCCTATGTCCAGCCGCACAGCGGCGCCGACGCGAACATGGTGGCCTTCTGGGCGATTCTGACGGAGCGGGTCGAGGCGCCCGCGCTGGCCGAGCTCGGCCTGGACGAAAAGGACGCTTTGAAGGCCAGTCCGGCGCAGTGGGAGCAGGTCCGGCAGCGGCTGGGCAACCAGCGGCTGCTGGCCATGGACCTGTTTTCCGGCGGCCATTTGACCCACGGCTATCGCTTTAACGTCTCGGCCAAGATGTTCGACGTGACCACGTACGGCGTGAGCCGCGAGACGGGCCTGCTGGACTACGACGAGATCCAGCGGTTGGCCAACCAGGTGCGGCCGCTGATCCTGCTGGCCGGCTACAGTTCCTATCCGCGCAAGATCGATTTCCGCCGCATGCGGGAAATTGCCGACAGCGTGGGCGCGGTGTTGATGGTGGACATGGCGCACTTTGCCGGTCTGGTGGCGGCCCGCGTGTTCGACGACCAGTACCATCCGATTGCCCACGCGCACATGGTCACCTCGACCACTCACAAGACGCTCCGCGGTCCGCGCGGCGGCCTGGTGCTCTGCACGTCGGAATTCGCCGCCCAGGTGGATCGCGGCTGCCCGTTGATGCTGGGCGGTCCGCTGCCGCACGTGATGGCCGCCAAGGCGGTCGCCTTCACCGAGGCGTTGCGGCCGGAGTTCCAACAGTACGCTCGGCAGATCGTGGACAACGCTCGGCAACTGGGCGAGGCGTTCCAGCAACTGGGACTGCGAGTGCTCACGGGCGGCACCGACAATCATCTGGTGGTGCTGGACGTCTCGCCGCGAGGCCTGACGGGCCGGCAGGCCGAATCGGTGGTCCGCGAGTGCGGCATCACGCTGAACCGTAACACGATTCCGTTCGATGGCAACGGCCCCTGGTACACCAGCGGCCTGCGGGTGGGAACGGCGGCCGTGACCACGCTGGGAATGCGGGCGGCCGAAATGCGCGAGATCGCGGCGATCGTCCACCTGATCCTGTCTCACACCCGCCCGGCGCGGGCCAAGGACGGCAGCGAGAGCAAGGCCCATTACATCCTGGACGACGCGGCGCGGAACGAGGCACGCGCGCGTGTGGCCGCGCTGCTGGAACAGTACCCGGTTTACCCGGAGCTGGACCTGGACTTGCTCGAACGTTGCTTCTGCTCCGACACCGTGACCGCTCCGGTGACCTGAGCCGGCGGCCGCGCAGCGGATGCCGCATGCTGGACAACGTTCGGGAAAATGTAGCCCGAAGCGTCAGCGAGGGACCTGAGGCCGGTCGCGCCAAGCGGCAAATGGCCTCAGGGCCAGAGAACCAGCAGCAGGGTGCCGCCGACCAGGGCGATTCCAAACGCTGCCGCCAGGCGCAACAGCAGCCAGCGTCCCCCCAGCAATCCGGCCGCCGCGGCCTTGAACACCAGGTTCGACAGGGCGCCGATCAAGATCATCCGCCAGCCGGTGTCGGCATCCAGCCGTTGCTTGCTGACCATTTGTGCCGTGGACAAGGTAATGGCGTCCATGTCGGTCAGCCCCGACAGGCCGGCCACCACATACAGGGCCTGGTGGCCGAAGTGTTCCTTGACGGCCGCCACCGCGAACAGGACGGCGGCGTACAGCAGTCCGAAGACGATGGCCGTCCGGAGCTCCGACGGATCATCGTCCAGCTCCGGCGGAGCCGACTCGCCGCGCCGCAGCAGGAACAGCACGCCGGAGATCACGGCCATCAGCCCCATCATCACGGCCAGCGGCGGCACCAGGTCCCAGAACACGTCCGGCGCCACGACGGCCACTTCGACCAGCACGCGGCCGAAGACGATCGTCGAGGCGATCAGGATCACGGCCGCGGCCAGTTGGATCAGTTCCGGGTTGCGGCGAGCTCGCCGCGCATAGCTGACCGTGGTGGCCGTGCTGGAAATCAGCCCACCGAGGATCCCGCCAACCAAAGTGCCCGCCCTGGCCCCCACGAACTTGTAACAGATGTAACCGCCCAGGCTGATGCCGACGATCAGCACGACGACCAGCCAGATCTCGAACGGGTTCAGTACGCCGTACGGATCGAAGCTCTGGTCGGGCAGCACGGGCAGGATGACCAGGGCGATCAGCACGAGCTGGAAGATGGCCCGCGCGTCGGCCTCGCCGATCCGCTCGACAAACGTGTGCAGCGGCCGCTTCCAGTGCAGCAGGACGGCGGTGCCTCCCGCCACCACGATCCCCAGTTCCAGGCGGCCCAGGGCGACGGCCACGCCCACGAGATACATCAGCAGAGCGGCGATCTGAGTGGTCAGGCCGGGCCGTTTCTCAGTGCCGGCGAACTTCACCAATCCGCCCACGATCAGCATGGCGGCCACGGCCACCAGTCCCGCGCTGATCAGCCAGCCGCCAGCCTCGGCCACGAACTGCCCGACCAGCGTTCCGAGCACGGTGATCAAGGCGAACGTCCGCAGCCCCGCCACGTGGGGCGCCGTCCACTCGCGCTGGAAGCCGACCAGCAGCCCCAGGCCCAGCGCGACGGCGAGCTGTTGGATAAAGACCAGATCCATGCCGCTCGAAGCCTCGACTACTCGCCTTGCAGCAGATTACCTCGGACACTGGTTCCAGCGCCTGGTTAGGCCAATCATTGGTACGCCTCACTGCGATGGCGAATTGCCACGATGTCAACCAGTCGTTGGGCATCGTCAATACCATAAATCACCCGGTGATCGCCAACGCGAAGCCGCCAGAGATTCGCAGACCCGACCAGTTTTCGGCAACCGCGAGGGCGTGGTGTGCGGGCAAGTGATTCGATACGTCGCAAGACTCGCAGGCTGAGCGGACGCGGTAAATTCTCCAACTCGCGTCGGGCCGATCGCGCGAAGACGATTTGGTACTCAGCTCCGGGTTCGCCGCTTGCCACGCTGCAGTCGCTCCTTTACCGACTCCAAAGATTCGCGCGGTTCATTCTCCCGGCTACTTGCCAACGCCCGATCGTAAAAGTCCTCCCAGAGTTCCGCGTTCATGCGCAAATCAATCAAGACAGCCGTCTTTTCCCCGTGCTCGTCAATCAGAAACTGGATACCTTTCACCTTTGTTCCTCCAATGCGAACGGCCTCATTCTACCACGCTCGCGCCCTCCCGGCGAACGCGTCGGATCACTTGCCATCCTGTTGGACCCTCCCGACACTCTTGCTCAGACGTGGTTTGTTGTCCAAAGGTCAAGCTGGGCAAGTTGTGGGATCGAAGCCTGGCAGCCCGGATGGAAGGGGACGGGGCTCATTTTCCGGGAGATCACGCGGCGTCACGAGAGAGTTGAGAACAGAAGCGTGATGAGTCAAGCAGGCAAATGGCAGGCTGTAAATGGCCCGAAAGTCAACCAGCATCTGGTACTGGTTCCGAAATTCCTTGCGACCGCCCGTCCCCAGCGGATAGAATTCGAATGGTCGTTGGTGAGAGGCTGGTGGGCGGGCGACAAAGTTCAACCCCGACCTATCCGTCCGCATTCTGCCGCGGGATAGATCATAATTCGCTTACGTTAGGCCGCGTGATCATTACCATTCGGGTTGCTGGAAGCATTGCGTGGAGTTTGAGGGCGACAGCATGTCACATAATCTTGCGCTCGATCAAATGACCGTGGCAGAAAGGCTCGCGGCCCTGGAGGCAATTTGGGCGAGTCTTTGCCGGAACCCAGTCGATGTTATCTCGCCGGGATGGCACGAAGAAGTCTTAGCCGAGCGACGGCGGCGACTTGCGTCTGGAGCAACAACCCTTTCTGATTGGTGCGAAGCAAAGGAGCGTCTCCAAGGCTTAGGGCGATGATCATCTTCCTTTTGTCGTCTATTATGAGGTCGAGGGCCGTACGGCCATTGTCGTCGCAGTTCTTGACGCGAGACGGGACCCTTCGTGGGTGCGACGTCGACTCGCATGATCCCGAACAAAGATCGGAACGCGACTTTCCCGATGCGATGGGCCGAACCAAGCGGTGAACTGGAGTCGCCGATGGCGCGGGTTTTGGACAACATGCCCTCAGAGGACAACTCCTGAGCCGCCGGCGGTCAACTTGTGGTCCAGCAGCCAGTCGATCTGCGGGCGGTGGAAGACGTTGTCGAGATCGTCGTCGTTGATGATGGTGCTGTTGTTGAGCACCGGGCCCGGGCCGGTTGAGAGCAGCTCGACGCGGCGAGCGAACGATTCCCCGCTGGACCAGGTTCGCCAGATCGCGGCCAGGCGGTCGAGATCCGCGGCGGTTGGCGAGTAGCCGGCGTGCGAGTTCCAGATGGTGCTGCCGGTCAGCAGCAGGTTCTCCTGACCCGCCTGGCCTCCCGCGCTGATCAGCCGATCGCGGCCGTCACCGCCGATGAACACATTCCGGCCTCGCCCATCGATGATCACGTCGTCGCCGTCGCCACCCAGCAGCATGTCGGCTCCCGAACCATCCGACACGATCAGATCGTTCCCTTCGCCGCCGTCGATCCAGGCCGGCTGCGTGACGCGCGGATCGAGCCGGATCTGGTCGTCGCCCTGCAAGCCGTGAATCACGATCGAACCGTCCACTCCGGCGAACGTGCCCAGCAAGCGGGTGCCCAGGCGGACTTCAAGCTGGCCGCTACGCCCCTCGCGCACTCGGATCACGTCGCGCCCGTCGGTTCCCCAGACGAACAAGGCCTGGGTACCCGGCGCGAACGGATCTTCGGCCACCATCGCCGTGCCGGGCGCCGGCGGGGGAAACTCGCGGGCCTCGGGCGCGGACGTGCCGAGCGTCACGGTGGCGCCGGTCGGCGCCACGTTGGCCGCTCCCGACACGATGGTGGATGAAAAGCCGCCCTGGTCGTCGTAGGCATAGGCGTACGCCAGTCCGTGAATGCTGACGCTTTCCTCGTGCAGGAACTGGCTGTAGTAGTTCCACGTGTCTTGGGGATTCTCGGCCGACGGCAGATAGAACGGGTTGTCCGCCGGATCGTAGAAGAACGTCACCGGAACGGCCGGACCGCCGCTGGCCGTGTTCGGCCGGTCCAGCGTGACGGTCGAACCCCAGACGCCGCCGGTTTGCACCGCGGGCCCCACGTCGATCACCTTGGCCCCCGCCGCGATTCCCGGCCCGGTCACCGACATGCCCGGAGCCAGCGACGCCACGTAGCCCTGGACGCTGAGCGTGCTACCGGCGTTGACCAGCACCTCGGGCGTGGCGTTCCAGAACTCGGACTGGAACAGCCAGGTCGTCTGCGGCTGCATGACGATGCCGCGGTTCAGCGCCGTGGCGATCTGGTTCTCGATCGCTCCCAGCAGCACCATGTAGTACGTGCCGTTGACCGCCTGCCCGTCGGGCGCCGTTTGTTGCGCGCTGCTGGCGAACACGCCGGAAGCCGCGAACACCATCTGGGCGGGCGACTCGTTGGATCCCAGCAGCCAGGTCGGGGGCGCCGGAGCGTCGGCGCCGTAGCCGTTCGAGCTGAAGAACGGCTCATAAATATCGTAGTACCAGCCGTATCCCAGGTCGCTTTCGGTCTCGATGCCCGGAGTCATGTCGGTCAGGCGCAGGACGCGCTGCCGGGGCAATCCATTGGCGTCATTGATCGTTACGACCGTGCCTTGCAGATCGTGCAGGTTCGACCGGCCGTCGGACGGACCCTTGCCCGTGCTGTCGCTGCCCGGCACGTTGAACATGGTGAACGGCTGCCCGCCGTATTCCGGTGAATTGGGATCGAACCGGTTGAAGAAGCGAGTAATCTGCTCGTCGAAGAACGACGTGACGTCGTCGGCGACCGGCGCGTTGTAGGTGATGCCGCTGGCGGGAGACAGCAACCGCAACGGCGGACTGTCCACACCCTGGCCGGCCAGAATCAGGCTCTGAAAAAAGTCCTGGCGCTCGCCCGCCGGAACCTCGTTGTCGATGAACGTCGCGTACGACCGAAAAAACTCCTCGCGGGCCACCGTCACTCCCGCCCCGCCCACCGGTCCCGGATTGTCGGGGATCACGCCGATCTGAACCGGAAATCCGAACTGGTCGATGGACGACGTGTTGAACGTGAACTTGGTGGCCACGTCCTGGCCGCCCGTGTTGGCCACGTCCAGCGTGAACTCGACGAAGTCAAAGTAGATCGCTTCGTAGTAGGCGCTGGACGTCGGCGAGGGGGCTTGCACGCCGGCGGTCGTCCAGGTGCAGACCGGCTGCGCGGAACCGTCGCAGCTCCACTCGCCGCCCGCCGCGCTGCTGATCACGTTGGGCGTGGCCCAACCGTGAGCTCCCAGGGTAAAGATCGTGCGGAACGAGTTGAGTTGTTGGACGGGCAGGTGCACGACCAGTTGTCCGGCCGAGTTGACCTGGCCCACCAACTGGTCGGGCACGGGCTGGACAAAGGTCACGATGCCGCCCACGTTCGCGTTGAAGGGAGTCGGCACGTTCAGCGTCACGGTGTTCCCATCCACCTTGACCACCAGAGCACCATCCGCCAGGGCCTGGCCCGGAATGGTTCCCGCCGGTACCGGCACGCCGCCGAACGCCCGCATGCCGGGCACGATCCCCGTGGCGTTCTGGACCGTGACGGTCGTCTGGCCCGACTGGATTGACTGGGTCGTCACCGTGTTGATGATCGTCAACTCGCTGAGCGGCCGCGGCGTGACCGCGCCCATTTCGTCCCAGGTCAGAAAGTACGTCTCGCCCCCGATCGTCCCGTAGGTCGTGGCATAGATCTGATTGTTCGATTCGCTCAGCGCCGGGTTCATGCTCTCGTACGGGTTCGTCGCTTCCGGCAAACCGTCCTGGATTTCGATGGTCAGATCCAGGGTGGCACCGGCCAGGAGGTCGCGCCGTTCGAGTTGCTGGACGAACAAGCGAGTGAATCGTGATCTTCGCATGGATTTCACATCAGGCAGTGAGAGGGATTTGAGGAAGCTACGAGGAGGACTCAATGTAACAGTCGGCGAGAGGGTAACAAGAGGCGCATGATTTGCAACTGGTATTCGAGGCGCGCGAGCAGCTAGAATACGTCCCACCGGGGCCCTTGTTGGTGCACGATCCGGCCTCCAGGAAAACTCTCCGCACATGAACACGAAGCGCCTGTCTCTGCCGCTGGCCTGGATTGCAATGGTTCTTGGCCTGGCCGGCGTGCCAACCGCCTCGGGCTGGCAGGCGCCGTCGAACGATTCCGCCGCGGAGCAACCGCCCGCGGCGCGGGAGCCAATCGACTTCAATCGGGCGCGCCAACTGCTGCTCAAGCGGCGCGGCGGCCAGGCGCTGACCGCCGAGGAAGAGGCGTACCTGGAACGGGCGCGAGCCGAACGGCGGCGCCAGCAGCCGGCCGCCTCCGCCCCGGAAGTTCGCGACAAGACGGGGCTGGTGCCGCTGACCGACATGACGGCCGACGACCGTTACCAGGGCGAGCCGGGAGGTCTTTACGGGAACGGCCGGGACACGCCTGACGATGCGCTGCGGTCGGTCGCCGAACGGGAGCTGGCCAGGATCCAGCCGCTGGACGCCGAAGGCAACCCGTCGGACTCCGGCCGCGTGGTGCTGGTATCGATCAGCATGTCGAACGCGACGCAGGAGTTCTCCACGTTCGTGCGGCTGGCCGAGGCGGATCCGGTCCGCTCGACGCACCTCAAGATCGTGGACTGCGCGCAAGGCGGCCAGGCGATGGCCGAATGGGCGCCGCCCGATGCGCCGCCCTGGCGAATCGCCGAGCAGCGTCTGGCGGCCGCCGGCGTTTCCACTCGGCAGGTTCAAGTCGCCTGGATCAAGCTGGCCAACAAAGGGCCCAGCGGAGATCTGCGGGAGCATGGCCGGAAGCTGCAGCGCGACACGCAGGCCGTGCTGCAAAACGCCAAGGCTCGGTTTCCGAACCTGCGCGTGGCCTACCTTTCGAGCCGGATTTACGGCGGCTACGCCAATAACCGCTTGAATCCCGAACCGTATGCCTACGAATCGGCGTTCGCGGTCCGCTGGCTGATTCAGGAGCAGCAGCAGGGCTCGGCGGCGCTGAACTTCGATCCCCAGCGCGGACCAGTCAAGGCGCCATTGATCCTGTGGGGACCTTATCTGTGGGCCGATGGGGTCACTCCGCGAGGCGGCGACCAACTGGTCTGGTTGCGCGGCGATCTGGCGGGCGACGGCACGCATCCGTCACCAACGGGCCGCCAGAAGGTGGCTGGCCTGCTGCTGAAGTTCTTCCAGCACGATCCGCTGGCCCAGTCGTGGTATCTCGGTCCGGCGGCCGCTGATCCCGCCGAGGCGGCACCGAAACGATCTTGACTCGGTTGCGGCAATGCGTTCTCCTGGATTGTGTGGTGCTTCGGCCCACAGTCCTCGGCTGGCGGTTGTATTGGACCGTCCCTCCCGCAACGCCGGGGGCTCCCTCCCTGCCTGGATGACAACTTATGAAAACGTCGGCCGCACTCGCCTGGCGAGTGTTCCTGGTTGGCGTCCTCACCCTGGCCGCTTCCCCGGCACTGGCTGATGGCGATTCGTTGCATGACGTCATTGACCGGCATCTGAAGCCCGTGGCGGGCATCGAACCGGCAAGCTGCTCGGACGCCGAGTTTCTGCGTCGCGCGTCGCTGGATCTGATCGGCATGCCGCCCACGGCCGACGAGGCGCGAGCGTTTCTGGCGGACCCGGCCGGCGACAAGCGGGAGCGGTTGGTCGACCGGCTGCTGGATTCGCCCCATTTCGCCCGCCACCTGGCCGCGACGCTGGACCTGATGCTCATGGAGCGTCGTGCCAACACGCACGTTTCGGCCGACGAGTGGCAGGCCTGGCTGCTGCGCTCGGTCCGGGAAAACAAGCCGTTGAATCTGCTGATGCGAGAGATCCTGCTGGCGGATGGCGAGGACCCGGCCACGCGTCCGGCCGCCCGCTTCGCGCTGGACCGCGGTTCGGAGCCGAACCTGCTGGCTCGCGACATCGGGCGGATACTCTTCGGACGCGATCTGCAATGTGCGCAATGTCACGACCACCCGCTGGTCGACGGCTACCTGCAGTCCGACTACCAGGGTCTGCTGGCCTTTGTTGCTCCAGGCTACGCCCTGCCGCGCAAGGAAGGCGACAAGCAGTTCACGGTCCATGCCGAACGAGCGGGGACAGACCTGGCCTTCGAGTCGGTGTTTGCCAAGGGCACACCGCATCGCACTGGTCCGCGGCTGCCGGACGACGTGACGCTGGATGAACCGTTCCATCTGCCGGGCGACGAGTACCAGGTGGCTCCCGCGGACAACGTCAAGTCGATCCCCAAGTTCAGCCGCCGCGCGAAGCTGGCCGAACTGGCCACGAATGGTTCGAACCGGGCTTTCAACGAGAATCTCGCCAACCGCTTGTGGGCGCACATGCTCGGACGCGGGCTGGTGCATGCCGTGGACCTGCATCATGCCGACAATCCGGCCACCGATCCGGAGCTGCTGCGGATGCTGGGCGAGCGGCTGGCGGCGATGAACTTCGACTTGCGAGGTTTTCTCCGGGAGATCGCCTTGAGCCAGGTGTATCAGCGTGCGTTCGATCTGCCGCCGGCGGTGGCGACGGAAAGCGGCGTGGCGGCTGGTGAAGTGGCGCGGCTGGAGGAGCAGCGAGCGGCGGAGGAGCAGGCGGCCAAGGCGTCGGCCGAGGTGTTCGAGCAGGCGCTGGCGGCCTGGCATCAGGCGGAGGCCGCGATGCTGCCGGCGGTCGGCGAACTGGACGCCGCTCGCAACCAGTACGCCGAGGCGCGGAAGAAGTCCGACGAAGCTGCCAAGGCCGTCTCGGACGCGACCGCCGCGCTGCAAGCGAAACAAGGCCTCGCCACGCAGCTCGAACAGGCCGCGGCCGCCGCGAAGCAGGCCTCCACACTGCTGGCGGCGGACCAGGAGCTGGCGGCCGCGACCGGGCAACTGGCCGCTCGAGCGCAGCAGGCGTCGAACGAAGTGGCCGCGCTGACCACGATGGTTCAAGAGAAGACGACCGCCGCGCAGCCGCTGGCCGATGCGCTGGCCAGCGTCAAGACAACGGTTGACGCGGCGCTGGCCACGTCCAGTCCCGCCATCGCGGCCACTCGGCAAGCCGAACAGACCATGCTGGCCGCTCGACGCCAGGCCGACGCGGACGCAAGCCGCAGCATGG